>JACADW010000029.1 GCA_013388445.1 Acidobacteriota bacterium
AGCGCGCGGCTCCCCCCACATATCCTCCCGATCTTCCACCAGCTCCCGAACCGAGAGGAATTCCGCCCGTTCCAGGATCGTTCTGAAGTTTTGCAGTTGCTCTGGACTCATCTATGCCAACCCTCGTGCCGCTACACTGAATGCTAAACTTTCAGCCCCGAATGTGGAACTGGACAAATATCCAGCCCTGAAATAGGCGTCCCCCATGCCAACCCATAGCTGGGCGCGCTGGCCGTTTGGCCCCTCAAATCTCCTTCCGGGAGATGCCCAGCCTTCGCATCAGCGCGTTCAAGGTAGTCCGGGGCATTCCGAGACGGATCGCGGCTCTGCTGATCACCCCGCCCTCTTCCCGGAGCACCCGGATGACGTGTTCCCTCTCCATTTGCTCCAGCGTGCTGCTGCCCGCGGGCTGCAACGCATCGTCCCGTATTTCGCTCAAAGGAGCGCGAAGGCTGGGCCCACGGGAGAGAATGACCGACCTTTCAATGAAGTTCTCCAGTTCCCGCACATTGCCTGGCCAGGACCAACCCTGCAAGGCTCGCATCGTTTCCACCGGGATCTTGTCAATCTGCCTGTTCATCTCCCGTGCGTACTTCTGGACGAAATGCCGGGCGAGAACCGGTATGTCCTCGGGGTGATCGCGCAGCGGAGGCGTCACGATCGGGAAGACCTTCAACCGGTAATAGAGATCGCTCCGGAACAGCTTGTCGCCCATCATCTGAGTCAGGTTTCGGTTTGTCGCGGCGACGAGCCGGACGTCGATGGGAATCGTCCGGGTGCCGCCCAGGCGTTCGAACGCCTTCTCCTGCAATGCCCGCAGCAGCTTTGGCTGCAAGTCCAATGGAATGTCTCCAACTTCATCGAGGAACAGCGTCCCCCGGTGGGCCATCTCGAAGCGGCCGATCTTCTGCGCCAACGCGCCGGTGAAGGCTCCTTTCTCGTAACCGAACAACTCGCTTTCCAGGAGCCCGGTCGGAATCGCGGCGCAGTTCAGTGTGACGAAAGGCTGGTTCTTGCGGGAGCTCAGCCGGTGAATGGCCCGTGCGACCAGCTCTTTTCCCGTGCCGGTTTCACCCAGGATCAGCACGTTCGCATCGGTCGGGGCGACTACTTCGACCTGTCGAAGAACCCGCCTCAGTGCCGCGCTGTTCCCAACCATCTCCTCGAAGTTCTGCTTCCCTTCAACCTCCTCGTCTCCTACATTCTCAAGCTGCGCGCGCTCGCGAAGGTCCTGGACGAATGTGATCCATCGGAATGGAGACAGCTTCAGAACCGCCGTGGCCACCAGAACCGGGACTCGAGATCCGTCTTTGCGGATCAGCTCTTTCTCATAGGGCGAACAGGCTCCGAACCTCAAGCCCTCTTCATGCGCCAGGTCATCGAGTGCGGCGTATTCCGCGGGCGTGAGATCGTGCCAGTGCATCCGGCCAGCCAGAAGATCTTCACGGTCGTAGCCCAAAAGGTTGAGGAATGCGTCATTGGCCTCGGGGATCCGGTCGAACTCGCCGGAAACGATGCCGGCAATAGTTGGTTCCGGAGGAATGGGACGAACTCGCGCGCGGCTGCGCCGCAGCTTCTCGTCTCTTTCGTGGCGTTCGGTGAAGTCGCGCACGATTCTGGCATACCCCTGTAGCTCTCCACCCTCATTTTTCAGGGCCATCGTAATGACGTTGGCCCAGAAACGGCTCCCGTCCTTCCTCAAGTGCCAGCTTTCATTCCCGAAGTGGCCTTCAGTAGCGGCCCGATTCAGTTCCTGTTGTATCTCTTCGCTTGAGGTCTCCTCGCTCGGGTACAGGAAGGAGACGTGTTGATCCCGCGCCTCGTTCACACTGTAGCCGTAGATGCGGGCTGCCCCCGCATACCAATCGGCGATTTGTCCGTTCACGTCCAACAGGAATAGCGCGTAGTCCTCCACCCAAGCGGGGATCGGCTCCTCTCCGGCCTCCGCAATGCCCTCCGTCTTCGTGGGATTGGTCTTGTCGCGCAACACCAAAAGGTGGCGCACCGGCAATACGTTCCCTTTGGCGGAATATGCGACTTCCCAGGTATTTCCGTCCGGGCCCGCCAGCCGAAGGGTCCCCTCCTGCTCTCCCTGCCCCAGAAAGTCGCGCCATAACTCCGAAATCGCGGGCTTGAAGCCGGGATCGGCAAAGTCATCGATTTTCCGTCCGATGATGCTGTGCCGCGTAAGCCGCAGCAGCTTGCCGGCGCCAGCGCTTGCGTCGTGGTAATTGCGGTCGTTGTCTGCGATGAGAATGGGTACGGAAGGATGGTATACGATCGCCCGGAACAGCAGCTCAAGTTCCCTTGGGCCGTTTTCCAAGAGCCAGTTGGCGGTTTGAGTCTGAGCTGCCGCGGAGGGCATATCGCTTTGCTCCTTGTCCGTCCATCCATGAAGCCGGGAGGGATTGGAACCTCCAGCCGTGACTCCCTGGACTTAGACGGGTTGCTACCGGATTCCCATTGGGGCCTGGTCCGCTCTTACCGGTATCCACACAACGGCAGGTCTGAATCTCCTCTATAGTACGCCCCCGCCAGCGTCAGGCGGAACTGGGCAAGTGTCCAGTCCGGCCTTTAGACGCAACGCAAGCGGCCCCCAACGCATAATTCGCGTAAAAAGGGCCGGGAAGGAAACCGGCCCCTTTTAGCCACGACGGCGTTCAAATCGTGGATCAACTTTGATCGATGTCTAGGCTGTCCGCACAACGCGAAGCACGCCAAGAGCGATCAGCGCCAACCCCGACAAAGCCAACGTCGCAGGTTCGGGAACCTCACCTGGCGGCGCGACAGCCGGCGCATTCAGGGTGATGGCCTGGCTAATGGAACTGCCGCTTTGGTTGACGCTAATCCTGAGGCTCGCATCGCTGGGCTCAAAACCTGCTAACCCGGTGTAAGTCCCGCGAAGATAGACGTCCAGGAAGTCCGCGTCCTGTCCGACGATCACATTGCCAACTCCGTCTGCGATGAAGGAGCCATATACTGCGTTGAAGATTGAGAACGAAGCCAGATCCGCAAGGTCCAGAATCGTCGGACCGAAGTCTGTGAAAAGTGGAACCGGCAGAAAGTCGCCCGCACCATCCCCGGAAGTCACTGTGGCGGTTGAAGTGATGACCGTGCTGAGGGCGAGAGTGGCGCCATTTTGGACGGCGTTCACTCCCGACAAGGGTAGGGAGCCATTGATAGTTGCCGCGGATCCGACACCGTTCATTGCGAGACTCAAGGCTGCAACGAACAGCGCACTCCGAGTGAATGTTTTCATTGAAAGAGCACCTTTTCTATCTGGTTGTACGAATCGGTTTGATCCGGTCCGTTATTCGGATAGTACGGAAACGCGCCGACATGCGGAACTGGTCATATCCCTAGAGAAGCCATTGTCTTGGTACTGTTTCAAGCCTTATTTGGCAAGTTTAGTACCGGTACTGGATCTCTAACTCTGTAAATGCTCTTCCTCTTTTTGCCAACATTCATTGCCCCAAGGTCTTTTCTGGCCTCTCAATCGGGAACTCCAAGGGGGTCACGCTCATCGACTTTCGCCGCCTCGAGCCGGTAAATAC
>JACADW010000198.1 GCA_013388445.1 Acidobacteriota bacterium
CCATGGCGAGACCGCCTACAGGGCGAACCACACTGTATGCAGGTTTACTTCCCGCATGACGGCGATTTGCGCCTGGCTTGGCGTATCCAACTGAGCTTGGCGGCCAAGCTCCCCGTGGTTTCCGCAGGCGACCGCTCCGCTGACTGGGAGGCGATAGTGGACGCGCAGACAGGCACAGTCCTCGAATTGTTGGACGTCTCCATGTACGCCGCTTCGTGGGGGCGAGTCTTCTACCCAAACCCGGTGGTCACTCTGCAGAAGGAGGACCTGGCCTGGGATGCGCCGATACCCGCCTCTGCCTATCGTAAGGTGCGGCTGGGCCGCCTCGACGGCAGTGGATACCTGCGCGGCCGCTACGCCGACACGGCCGATACTCCCAACCGCGTACAGCAGACAGATGGGCAGTTTCTGTACGAGCGCACTCAGCCGCAATTCCTGGAAGTCATGGCCTACCATTACGTGGACCAGGTGCTCAACTGGCTGCGGCGGGAGGGGTGGCCCGATCTGTTCACCAAACCCCTGCGCATCAACGCCCGTGCTGTCCTGGGAGACAATTCCAAGTTCCTGCCCAAGAGCTGGGCGGTGCATTTCGGCGAAGGCAACGTTATGGACGCCGAAGATGCCAGCATCATCATCCACGAACTCGGACACGCTATCCAGGAAGCACAGGTTCAGGATTGGGCGACGGCGCGTGCCCACAGCCCCATACGCGCTATGGGCGAAGGCTTTGCCGATTGGCTGGCCACCCTGTTTTTCGCTGAGCCGCGGCGAGGCTTTCACTCGACCTACGTGGGCGACTGGGATGCGCGCGGCTATGTGCCACCCCAGTCGTACCTGCGCCGAGTGGACAACGCCAAAACCATGGACAACTGGCAGAACGAGGAACATGCGGATGGAGAGATCTGGTCGGCAGCCCTGTGGGATCTCTACTTGGGCCTGGGAGGCGACAGTGCGGACGCTACCAAACGACGCACCGCACGTGCCACAGCAGCGAGGCTCGTCCTCACCAGCCATCTCTATTTGAGCGACGGTCGCCGCGACACGCTCAAGTACGCCCATGGCCTGGACGCGCTGCTCACCGCGGATCGTTTCACCGGCCCTGATCCGACGCGCCCTGGCCCACACGAGCAACTGATACGCGATGTATTTGCCAAAAGGCACATCAGGACGTAGAATGTACAATGCAGACTCTTAGCAATTCTGAGGCTGACTTGGCACGATTGTGTACGGATGACAGGTATAGCGATTTCCCATCAATTTGATCCAACGGCTGACTGCGTGCTGTTCCAAGGCGATTGCCTGGACTTGCTGGCACAGATTCCGGACGAGTTTGTGCAACTGGTCGTTACGTCCCCGCCGTACAACCTGGGCAAGCCATACGAGAGCCAACTCGAGCTCAATGAGTACTTGAGGGAGCAGAGGCAAGTGATAGAGGAGTGCGTACGCGCCCTCAACCGCACGGGCAGCATCTGCTGGCAAGTTGGCAACTATGTCGAGAATGGCGAGATTATCCCTCTAGACATAGTTCTCTATCCCATATTTGCTTCACTGGGCTTGCATCTGCGCAACCGCATCGTGTGGCATTTCGGGCACGGGCTTCACGCTTCCAGGCGATTTTCCGGGCGCTATGAAGTAATACTCTGGTTCACAAAGGGCAATGACTACACTTTTGACCTCGACGCTGTCCGCGTGCCACAGAAGTATCCTCATAAGAAGTACTTTAAGGGTCCGAAGAAAGGGCAGCTGTCTGGTCACCCCCTCGGCAAGAATCCCGGTGATATCTGGGAGATCCCGAATGTCAAAGCCAATCATGTGGAGAAGACGATTCACCCCTGCCAGTTCCCGGTAGAACTGATCGAGCGCCTGGTCCTGGCCCTGACACAGGAAGGGGACTGGGTGCTTGACCCGTTTATGGGTGTTGGCACAACCGCTGTCGCAGCGCTCATCCACCAACGCAGGGCCATTGGAGCTGAGATCATACCCGAATACATGCAGATCGCGAGGGAGCGCATTGCCTTGGCAGAAAAGGGACAACTGCGCATCCGGCCCATGCAGAGACCGGTTTACGACCCAGATACTCCTCGAACAACAGTGCCGCCGCAATTCGTGCAAATCGGGGCAGCTCCGTTACAGCCCGCATTGCTTGAGGAACGCCACGCTTATGATGTCGGGGAGCGGCAAGAATGAGAGTTGTATACGAGTATTCGCACTTAGGTGGTTCGGAAATCCTGCATGTGCACTATCCTGAGTGCGAACAGGAGATCTATGAAGCGATCGCGAGCGTCAAGGCGCAACGGACCAAGATCAGCAGAGAAAGGACCATGAAAGGCAAGTCGCTCTATGCGCCCAAGGATATGAACCGCCAGTTCGGACAAGCGTTTGAGAGGCTAGGATACCGGCAGCTAAAGGATACCTACGTCATCACCCTGCCCAACAGCGACATCACGATATCAGGAGCATTCAAGCAGATCGATTTCGTTAAGGGCAAGGTGTTAGTCGAAGTGCAGTTCGGAAAGTACCCATTCATGTTCTACGATCTAGCCAAGTTTCAGTACTTCTTCAACGAGAACAAAGCTGACGTGGGCGTTGAAATCGTACCCTGTCATGCTCTCCATAAGCAGATGTCAACAGGAGTCTCGTACGGGGAGCAGCTTGTGTACGACATTGAGCGCCTAAAGCGACATTTCCCCGCTGTGCCCATAAAGGTACTTCTGGTTGATGCCGACCAGCGACATTGTTAGCGGCCGTAGGGAGACAGACGACATTCGCCGGCCAAAGGTCTGTCGTGCAAGTGGCGACCAGTCCGCACCGCTTCTCGGCCGGGGTGAGCCCGGACGTGGGGCCGCATCTTCCGAGATCGTCTCGAGTAGACCGCAATGATCCAGACTGAGAATCTCACCCGGCGCTTCGGCAACGTCCTCGCCGTGGACCGACTCACACTAGAGGTTTCGGAGGGCGAGGTCTTTGGTTTCCTTGGCCCCAACGGCGCCGGCAAGACCACCACCGTGCGCATGCTGACCTGTCTCATCGCGCCGACCAGCGGCAGCGCCATCGTGAACGGTTTCCGCGTTGGCCGTGACGATATGAACATCCGACGTTCCGTAGGCATCCTGACTGAGGTGCCCGGGCTCTATGACAATCTGAGCGCCGAGTACAACCTGCGTATCTACGCCAGCCTGTACGAAGTAAGCGACGCGGCCAGGCAGGTGGAGAAGTACCTGCGCCTGTTGGGACTCTGGGAGCGGCGCGATGACCCAGCCGCGACGCTTTCCAAAGGAATGAAGCAGAAGCTGGCCATTGCCCGGGCTTTGCTGCACGAGCCGCGCGTTCTGTTCCTCGACGAGCCTACGGCATCGCTTGACCCGGAGGCGGCTCGTCTGGTGCACGAGTCCATCGTTGCCCTGCGCCAAGAAGGCCGAACCATTTTCCTGTGCACGCACAATCTGGACGAGGCCGATCGTCTCTGTGACCGCGTGGGCGTCTTCAAGACGCAGCTTCTGGTTGTGGACACGCCCACTCGCCTGCGCACGCAGTTGTTTGGCCGTAAGGTGGTCTTTCATCTGCGGCAGGCGGATCCGACTCTGGCTCAAAC
>JACADW010000215.1 GCA_013388445.1 Acidobacteriota bacterium
ACGCGGTTCCGGGAAATCTTGCCGGTCTGGGACTGTTTCGGCACCGACTCCTTCGGCTGTGGCGGCATGTGATTCGCCGACGTAGCCGGAAAGTCGTCCGAACTGGGACCGGTTGGGCAAGTACTTGGACCGCTGGTTGCCCCGTCCCACTATTCTTCACCCGTTCCCGCGAGTGCGGTTTGACGCCCGACATCCGAGGTAGGAGCCGTATGCGTTAATAGCGCCCGTACGGATCTGTGCGGGGGGTGCCGGGCGACCGGTATCCCTACCGCGACCCAATTTCAAAAGGAGAGCCGGCCCGGAGGCCGGCTCTGCAAGCTGCAGGACAGTCTAGAAAGCCAGCTTGAACCCGAACTGGATGATTCGGGGTTCGCGCCAGCTGGTCGGAATCCCCAGGGTCTTGTTGGCGGCTGAGATCGGCCCGCCCGGGTTATCCGCGGTGAAGCTGGTGTTGATGCCCCAGATCTGAGGATGGTTGAACAGGTTGAATACCTCGCAGCGGATGTCGAACCTGACGTCCTCGGTGATTCGTATCTGACGCGTCAGAGTGGCGTCGAAATTGACGACTTTGGGGAGCCGCAGCGTGTTGCGATGGAGCGTTCCGTAAACTCCCTCCTGAGGCCTCTGGAAGGCGGCCGGATTGATCCAGCGGTACTTGCTCTGGCCCGCGTAGGGATCGCCGGTCACGTTTGGATACAGGGTGCCGGCATCGACGCCCTGCAGAGACCCGTTTGAGCTCACGTTGAACGGCATACCCGACTGCATGCGCGTGATGCCGCTGATCTGCCATCCGTTCATGAGCGCCCGGGTGAACATGTTGTCCATCCGGCCGCTCACGTTGGGCAACTGATAGATGTAATCGACGGTGAACACATGCGTCTGGTCGTAGCCCGCAGGTGCCCATGCCTGCCGGAGATTGAAAGGGCTGACGACCTGGTCGCTGTCGTTGTCGACGATGTCGAACACGCGCGACCAGGTGTAGTTCACGTTGAAGGCAAACCGGTTGGCGAACCGCCGGCTCAGGCGCAGCAGCATCGCGTTGTATTCCGACCAGCCGCTGGTCTCGATGTTGTACAGACTCCCCCAGCCGTAGTATGGCCGCAGGGCGTCGTTCTTGTAGTTGACCGACTTGGAGAGGTCGGGATACTTCACGAAAGTTCCCGCCGGCAGGCCGTTGATATAGCGCTGGATCATCAGGTGCGTCGCGCGGTTGCCGACGTAGGAGAGGTCCAGGCTGATTCTGTATCCCAGCTCTCTCTGGATGCCCAGGTTCCACGAGTAGATGCCCGGCATCTGGTTGTCCTTCGGCCAGACCTGGAATCCTGGAGGGGTGATTTCGGGCGCAGGCTGGTTCACGATGCTCGTGTCGATGTTGGAGACATTACCATACAATACCGTCGCCGATGTCGTGTTCGGCCAGTGCCCGCCTGCTCCGAAGTAGAAGTTGTTTTGACGCAACCTTTCGTAAAAGACACCGAAACCGCCGCGCAGGGAGGTCTTGGAATCGCCGGTGAGGTCGTAGGCAAAGCCCAGCCGCGGGGCGATCAGACTATCCGGTTCCTGGAAGCCGCGCGGCACCCCGGGGCAGGGGTCGCAGACGAGGCCGATGGCGGAAAGCTGCGCCTGGGCGTCGCCGATGATCCTGCCGGTGCTCAGATTGATCTTAGGCGCCTTGCTCGGGTCGTATCTCGTGATGTCGGCGCTCCAGGTTTTCCAAGTGCCTTCCAGAGGAGGCGAGCCGTCGCGCGTGTAGGTGTACGTGGGCGTGCTTCTCTGGAAGCGCACGCCGTACTCCAGGGTCAGGCGCGGGCTGATCTTCCAGCTGTCCTGCACGTACGCCTCCCAGGACTGGAACCGGAAGTAAGGATAGACGTGGGCGTTCGGCATGGTGTAGCTCTGGAAGTTCCCCAGCATGAGATTCGCGAGGCCGTTGCCCGTGTCCATGGGCATAGAGGCGCTCGACGAGAAGTTGATGCTTCCGCTGAAGCCCCAGTTTCCGGTCTGCTTCTTGTTGTCGCGGTTGTAGTGGAACCCGAACTTCAGCATGTGGGATTTCTTCACCCACGTGATGTTCTGGGTAAAGGCGTAGTCCTTGCCGTCGTTGTGCCATCCGGGCGATCCCCACGACGGGCTCATGCCTGAGACGCCCGTGCTGATGTTCGGTACCGTGTTGGTGATGTTGGCAGCGGGATAGAGCTGCGTCCAGTTGGCTCCCAGCTTGTCACGGTCGACCGGGTTGGGCTCGATGATTCCCAATTCCTGAGACTGGTGGTTATAGGCGAAGATGGTCTCGCTCGCCAGCGTGGGGCTGAATGTGTTGACGATGTTCCATGACCAGGAGCTCCCCGGCTTGGGCCTGTATTGCGGCTGCAGGGGAAAGGGTTCTCCCGCCCAGATGCCGGTGGCAATCTCTTCCTTCTGGTAGTCGTTGACCCAGCGGAAATAGGTGTTCAGCTTGCTGCTCACGGCGTAATCCACCCGCAGCAGGTCCTGGTTCTTGGTCAGCCTGTTGGGCGCGGTCCAGTAATAGCGCACCCACCCGGGGTTTGGAGCGGCCGGCAGGCTCGTGTAACCCGGGATGCTCGTATACATCTTCAACAGGTTGGCGCTCAGCGGCTGCCACATCGACTTGGGCACTGTGTTGTTGGGGAAAGGCACGCCGTCGATAATGTGGCCTGCGCCGTCCCGCTTGATCGTTCCGGGCTGGAAGATCGTCCCGTTCTTGAACTGCGGGGCCCACTGCATGTTGGTATCCAGCAGCCACGCCGTGAAATTGCCATCCTGGAGGATGGCGGGAGCCGGGATGTCGGTGTACTTCGAGCCCGAGGCGGCAATGATGCGCCGTGTCATCTCCCGGTTGTAGAAGAAGAAGAGCTTCTTGTTGTCACGGGTCGAGACCCCAGGGAACGGAACCCAGCCGCTGAAGTTGCCGCCGAACTGGTTGTACCGCAGCTTGTCCATGACATTCTTTCTCTTTGCGCTGGGATCCGAGGCTTTCAGGCTGTTCCACCGGTCCGAAAAGCCTGTGTTCATGGCATCGAGTGCGTTGTTCCGGACATACTCGTAAAGAGTGCCATGGAACCTGTTGGAGCCCGACTTGGTCTGAACGGCGACGACCATGCCCGAGTTGCGGCCGTACTCGGCATTGAAGGAACTCTGCTGGACCTTGAACTCCGCAATCGAATCGATGCTCGGCTGCGTGTACTGGGACTGGTTGTCCCCGACGTCAAGGTTCGGAGAGCCGTCGAGATAAAAGTTGTTCTGCGACCCCCGGCCGCCGTTCGCGTGGAAAGCGCTGACGTCGTTGAAGTTCATGTCGAAGTCGTTGCGCGCGCCGCTGGTCATGCCCGGAACGGTGCTCATGAGGGCCACCCAGTTGCGTCCGTTCATGGGCAGCTCGGTGATCTGCTTCTGCTCGACGAGATAGGACTTCTCCATGGTGTTTGTCTGTACCGTCGCCGTTTCCGAAGTTACGGACACGACGTCGGAAATCTGGCCGACCTGCAGGGTCAAAACTCCGATGTCCAACTTGGTGTTGACGTCGAGTTTGACATCGGTGACGGTGAGTTTCTGGAAACCCGAGAACTCTACCGTGAGGGTGTAAGTTCCGGGCTGGATGTTTAAGGCCTGGAACCGACCGATTTCGTTGGTCATGACCTCACGGACCAGGCTGCCTTTGGCCTGGTCGATGACCTGGATGGTCGCGCCCGGGAGCGCTCCTCCCGACTGGTCCTGGACCGTACCGCTTATGTTCTGGGACTGGCCGAACGCGGTTACGGCCCCTAAGAGCATCATGAGCATGATGCCAGGCAGCAACGGACATTTCCTAAAGCTCATTGTTATTCAACTCCTTGGCTGATATGCAGAAAAAGTGAATGCTTTCACGAACACGCGTTAGTCTTCAGCATGTTTATTCGCCAGGGATTGCCTCATTATAGCCGCCGGTTGGATATGGCTCAACGAAAATCTGTGCCTGCCCTGTGAAGATGTGCCAGCCCACAATGAGCCTTGGCGACGGGCCTGTCCGTCGTCTAGGGACTCTCGGTCCGGCCAGCATACATACGAACACGCACGGGAACAGCCAGTGCTGCGATGCGATCCAGGTCAAAGCACTTGAACAGATCGAGGCAGAAGAGCTCCGGTGCCTCCGCGAATTCGACAGGCTTTTCCAGGAGGTATGCAAGACTCTTGATCCCGTCGCGTACGCCGACATCGCTGTAGAGATCCGGTGCGAGCGCGGCCGCGGTCAGTGCCGCAGCCTGGCTGCGCATTCCGGAAGCCTCCAGCCTGATCTTGCCGACGCCGGCATGCTTCTGGGTCCACCGGCTCAGGGCGTGCAACTCGGCGACCTGTATGCCGAGTGCACGCATGCCCATGCCGTGCAGCACCTGAGCGTAGGAAGCTGGATTCAGGCCTTTGTACGAATCCCCGACAAAGAGCAGATCGAGGGCGAGCACCTGTTCCCCTCGGTTCACCCTGTCGGAGACGAGCGATGCCGCCTCCCCCCTTCCCTTGTCGTGGAGGACGATGGTCACAGGTGCGCGAGGTGCAGTTGCCATCGATCGGCACAAAACTCCGGTCACCGGGAGGCCGTCCGCCATCAGGAAGATGTACGAGAGCGTCTCGACCCCCTTGTCCTTGGTGTTCATCACATTCCAGGCGCTCGAGACTTCCACAGGCATCAGTCGAACCAGTTTGCGGAGCCTTGCCTGTCCTGCGCGCAGCCATTCTTCGCGGCTGCCGGCATTGTCAGAGGGTACGGGAGGGATCACATTGGATGCGGCGATCTTGCGGGCGAGGCCGAGAATCGTCAGATTGTCCTTGGGAAGGCCGACTTCCAGTTCCTCGTAGCTCTTGATCTCGGCGTCAACGGGTATTTCGTTTTCGATGGGAGGCAGGCCAAAGTGCCGGCTGAAGAAGCGGTAAGCGGCGAGGCGGTTGTCAAGCTGGTAGTTGTGGTTGCCCGGATCCCTGTTTTCGTGCCATTCGAGCGCGTCTTCCTTGCCATAGAGGGCGAAGATCGGGCGGATGGCATCGTAGATATAGGGCCTGGCCATCGGCGCGCGGAAGCAGCAATCGTCTTCCGCGTTGTATACCAGCAGAGTCGGGCGCGGGGCGCGCAGCGCGACAAGATGCGGATAATCGATCGTTTCGAACAGGTCCGTCGCGCACTGCTCGATGTCTCCGAGATCTCCACGCTCGCGGGCTTCCACACGGGTGCGCGTGGACGCGAAGCCGGCCACGGGCACGGCGGCGGAAACCCGCTCGTCGAGAGAGCTCAGGATGATGGTCTGCCAGCCGCCGCCGGAGAGGCCGGTCATGCCAACGCGCGAGCGATCGACGTTCGGATGTTCCCACAGGTAGTCCAGCCCCTTGCGCATCGCCAGATAAAAGAGGCCGACTTCATGCGTCCCTACAAGATCGAGGTGCGCGCCGAACCAGTGGCGGTTTTCGCGGCTTCCGAGTTCGCCGAACGCGAGCCACTCGAGGTTCAGAGCCAGTATCCCGCGCCTGGCGAAATTAATGCAGCGCTTCTGTTTGTACTCGACCGCCTTGCCGATCGGCCCGACATGCCCATTCACGTTGAGGATCGCCGGCACCTTTCCCGCGAGATTCTCCGGTTCGTACAGAATCGCGGACGAATAGAATCCCGGCAGTATTTCGTATCGGAGCTTGCGCGTCCGGTAGCCCGGACCCGAGGCGATGACGCCTGCCTCCTCAAAGTGCGGGGCGGCACTGACCCATTGGTCCGGCCAACCGTGAAAGACCACGTCTCTGAGCAGCGTCTCGCCCAGTCTTTTCGACTCTGCCGTCCACCGGGTTGCCGTTGTCGGAAGGGGCGGCGGGGGGACTTTGCTTACGATGTACTGCTTGATCTGGAAAAGGGCGGCCGCCGGGGAAAGGATCTCCGCCCGCAAGATCGGCTGGATTTGGTTGACTTCGCTCTGGGCCGGCAGATCCTGCGGCGCCAGAATCGATAGAACCACCGGGCCAGCAATAAGTAACACTCGGTGCATTGAAAGACCTCCATCTTCGAATGGTCCAAATAGAATCCCGTGATTCATTCCTCAGTGTGTTGCGGTCGAGGACCTCGGGGCGGACGACGCCTCCACAGCTCACCGCACAGACATCGAAGAGCCGGAATTCGGAGGAGCGCCTCTCTGCCCGCGGCGGTAAAGACTCCGCCGGCCGGTTACGGAGATGCGGATGGGAGGTTCAACTCTCATTTGGGGTGTGAACCGAAAACCCGTTTGACCTCCTCTCTGTATCCGAGGTGGGCATACTTCGCGTCGAACAGGCTGACGTAGCTGAACAGGGCGATGCCGCCGGCTCCCGCGGCCCTTATCCCTTCGACTGCGATGCCGATTATACGGAAAGTCCGGCTGGACATTGTACAGATATTGGGCTCCCAGTACGGTTTCTGCAAACGGGCAGTGGTTTCCGTTTCCGGTGTGGGGATCGCCGAGCGCTCGAGTTAGGACTTTGGGCGCAGGTTGCGGATCGGATAATATCAGTGTGGATCGCCCCACGTTCTGGGGCGAACGGAATGAGCATGGCGGAAGAGCTTACGCCTACTCCGGCATCAGCACGGCACCTCACGGAAGTGCGCAGGATCGTCCTGGCCGGGCTGCGAGGTTACCGCGCGCGCTTGTACCTGTTCGGCTCCTGGGCCAAGGGCACTGCCTCGCGTAACTCCGACATCGATGTCGCCGTATGGCCGGAGGAGCCAATCCCGCGCCACGTGCTCAGTGCGATACGCGAGGCTCTCGATGAGAGTCGCGTCCTTTATCCCGTCGATCTGGTGGACCTCTCCGAAGCACCGGCGCGCCTCCGTGAACGAGTCATGCGGGAGGGTCGGCCTTGGAACGATTGAGAGAGCGTTTGGCAACAGCGCAGCATGCACTGAAGACCCTGGCGGACATATTGCTCGAGCCCAGAAGCCCTATCGTCCGGGACGCGTCGATTCAGCGCTTCGAGTACACTTTCGAAGCGGTCTGGAAAACGGCGCAGCTGTTCTTGCGCGATGTGGAAAGCCTCGATGTCGGCTCGCCCAAGTCGGCGATCCGCGCTTCATTCCGCGTCGGTCTGTTGACCGAGGACCAGGCAAACAAGGCCCTCGCGATGGCGGATGATCGCAACCTCACGGTCCACACATACAATGAGGCACTGGCGGAGCAGATCTGCTCGCACCTGCCGGATCATGTCTCCGTAATGAGCGGGTGGCTCTCTGCGATGCAGGGCCGGCTCGAGTAGCGTGGAGCCTCCCCTGCGATGGCAATCCGGCTTGGACGGGCGTCGGGGCGACTTGCCGTTTGCGCGCCTGCGGCATACAATCTCTCGGAAATTCTGTTCGGTGTAAGCGAAGGGAGAGGTGTCCGAGTGGTTGAAGGAGCACGCTTGGAAAGCGTGTGTAGGGGTGACCTTACCGCGGGTTCGAATCCCGCCCTCTCCGCCAGGCGCTCGGTGAAACCTGAATCCGACACGGGATGAGAGGGCCGGCAGCATGTCAACAATGACCGTCAGGCAGTTATTGCAGAAAAAGGGATCAAACGTCTTTTC
>JACADW010000269.1 GCA_013388445.1 Acidobacteriota bacterium
AAACCGTGAATCAGCGGCTCATCGAGAACCTTCCGATCAACGGGCGCAACTACATCAACTTCACGCTCACGGCCTCGCAGGCCCAGCGTGACAGCGCTCCCTCGATCGGCGCCGCGCCCACTAGCGGCCTGAACTTCCAGGGTCAGCGCGCCCGTTCCAATCAGGTCTCTGTCGACGGAGCGGACGCCGTCGACAACTCCACCAACGGCATCCGGTCCACAGTCTCGCAGGAGGCCGTGCAGGAATTCCAGTTGATCATGAGCAACTACATGCCCGAATTCGGGCGAGCCACCGGCGGCGTGATCAACATCGTCACCAAGGGCGGCACAAACACCGTACACGGAAATGTCTTCGGATTCCTCCGCCACAGCAGCATCCAGGCGCGGAATCCGTTTTCCGTGCAAGTGGATCCTGTAACGGGCGAAGTCAAGGCCGTCAAACAGACATACACCCGGGTCCAGGCAGGGGCCACGCTGGGCGGCCCTATCAGGAAAGACAAGACGTTCTACTTCGTCGCGTATGAGACAACGCGCCGGCAGGAAACGGGTTTCACGAACATCGGAGCCAATAACTTCGGTCTGGTGCCGGCCACCACCCCAGCCGTTCCGGGGGTGACCCTGCTGTTGACCCCTGCGCAACGCGATTTTGTCAATAGTCCTGCCGTACTCGGGGCACCCGGCGGCGCTCAGGCCGCCGCGACGCTTTTTGCCCTGGCCGGCTCCGGATCGAGTGTAGGGCTCACCGGGATCGATCCAGGTCTGGTCGCGAACTTTCGCGGCGTCCCCGCGACACCCGGCAAGCGATTCCCGATCCCGATCGACTGCCAGCCGCCGGGCGTGCCCTGCTCGGGCAGCAACCTCGTACCGCTCCCCTCTTCTTTCGTGCCGCTGCGAGTGCTGATCGGCAATTACCCCATCTCCGAGGGGACCGGTTTCTATTCGGCCAGGCTGGACCATCAGTGGAATGAGCGGCACAACTCGTTCGTCCGGGTCAATGTGTCGCCATCGAAGGCCACGGGCATCCAGGTAAACGCCCAGAACCAGAACTTTGGCCAGAACGCAGGATCGCGCACTTCGATCCAGCAGAGCCGCGATTTCGCGCTCGTCGCGCAGCATTTCTCCACCATCGGAACCAGCGCCTTTCAGGAGATGAGGTTCCAGTTCGCCCGCCGCGGGATGCATTATGGTTATTCCGAGCTGCCGGGGGGCAGCCAGGTGGCCGTGAACATCACCGGCTTTGCCTTCTTCGGACGCGAGCCCTTTTCCACCGTCGATCGGATCGAACGCCGTTACCAGTGGACGGATGGCATTTCCTGGAGCCTCGGCCGTCACAACTTGAAGGCGGGCGCTGATGTCAACATCATTCAGCTCCGAAGCAACAAGGAACAGATTTTCGAACTCAATTTCGGCGGCATTTTCAACTTCGGTGGTCTGACAGCCTCGCAGGTCGGCCTGCCCACGGCGGTGGGCGGCGTGCCCGTTCCCAGCATTATCGCGCCCCAGGCCTACGGGCTCGGGCTGCCCCAGGTCTTCATCCAGGGGATCGGCAACTCGAACATGCCGTTCAACAACTACCCGTTGGCGTTCTTCATCCAGGACAGCTGGCGCATCCACCCGAGGCTGACCCTCAACTACGGGGTGCGCTACGACATCGAGCTCACCCAGAAGTTCGAAGCCGCGACGGCGCTCAACCGGGCGGCCGAAGCCGCATTCAACGTCGTGGAAGGGATTCCGACCGACAAGAACAATGTCGCGCCCCGTTTTGCGCTCGCATGGGACCCACGCGGGAACGGCAACACCGTGATCCGCGCCGGATACGGGCTCTTCTACGATCACCCGTTGCTGGCCGTCGCGTTCAACGCAACCACCGCGGAAGGGGCCCTTTCCACCCAGCTGCTTTCCGGGGGCGGCACGGCGACACGGCTGGCGGCGGCAGTCAACCCTATCGCAGCCATGAATGCCGCGTCGATCTTCCAGGGAGTGCTGAACCAGGGTCCCCTGCCGCTGGGGTATCTGCCGAACGAACAGCGGTTCGATTCCAAGCTGCCGGAATCTCTCTTCGCAAACCAGAAATTCCTGACAGCCGGTGTGCCGCTTCCCCTGTTGCCTTTCACGCTGCCGGTCGCAGGCGATTTCAAGTTCGGATATGCACAGCAGGCCAACCTGACCGTGGAGCAGAAGATCGCCTCGGACTATAGAATCAGCGTCGCTTACACATACACCCACGGTGTGAAGCTGCATCGCCCGCGGAACATCAACACGACGGACCCTGTCCTTCTCTCCGCCAACTACCGGAATGCGCTGGCGGCCGGCCTCTCCGCCTCGAGCCCGATCGCAGTCTCGGCACCTGCGGCAGACGTCGCGGCCACGCCCGGAGCGTGCGGGGTTTTGGTGAGCGGCGCCCCGGGAACTGCCCCCGGTATCCTGGGCAGGCTGAACGGCTGCCCGGCACCTCTCTCGGCGCTCGATGGCCAGCCCGTCGGGACGGCTGCCTTCTTTAACTTCTTCCGGCCGTCGGGACCCAACCCCTCATTCGCGGCGCTGGTTCCCGGCGGCTATCCGACGCAGGTCGCGCTGGCCAAGGCTGCGGGCTATCCAACGGGTTTCCCCGGAGTACCAGTGGCATGGAGCGATGTGATGCAGCAGGAATCTTCCGGCAACTCCCTGTATCACGGCATGACACTGGGGCTTTCCAAGCGCTTCTCGAGGCGCTTCGAGTTCACCTCGAGCTACACCTGGTCGCATGCCATCGATGACTCCACGGATCTGCAGACCTTGCTCTCCCCGCAGAACAACCGAAGGCCCGACCTCGAGAGGAGCAATTCGACATTCGACCAGCGGCACCGCTGGGTGACGAGTGCTGTCTTCGAGAGCCCCTACCGGCGCAGCTCGAGGGGCTGGCACCGGAAGCTCCTCGCCGATTTTGTGTTCTCACCCATCATCGAATTCGCCTCAGGTCGTCCCTATACGGTGCTGACCGGATCGGATTTCAATCTCGACTTCGGCTCCAACACCGATCGCCCGAGCGCCGGCACCGCCGGTGTGTCCACGCCGTTCATCAAGGATGTGTCCTTTACGGTTCCGACGGCATGTGACCAGAAGGTGCAGCTGGGCACGACGTCGATTTCGCCGCCGTTCGGCTGTTACGGGGATGTCGGCAGGAACTCGTTCACCAAGCCGGGCTTCACGATGGTCGACTTGCGCGTGGCCCGCAGATTTCCGATAAGTGACCGTGCGAACCTGGAATTCATTGCCGACATGTTCAACGTCCTCAACCGCTTCAACGTTGGAGACGTCAGCCCGCTCTGCAACCCGCTGGATCCGGCCAGCTGCCGCGCGGGCGAGCCGACTGCGGCGCTGGATCCCAGGCAGTTTCAGTTTGCCCTCAAGCTCAGCTGGTAACAGGGAAGGTCTGTGACCGACCGGCATGTCTGCCGGTCAGCGGTTCATACCCCGCTCACTTCAACCAACTGATCTTGATCTCGCCCGAAGGGGCGCGCGCATGGCTGGAACTGCTCGATAACCTCGGGCTTGCCCATCCTGATGCTGTCAACCCGGATCATGGACCACGTCCATGCCGGCCCCCCTTTGGGATCACCTGGCCTCAGGACACATCCCGACTTGCGGAGTGCGGCCCGGACGGTGGAACGAGTTGCGAGATTGGCGAGTGCCGCCTGCCGTAGATCCCCGGATGGCCTGCTGCCCGCGCCCGGACGAAATGCAGCTCGTACCCCTGTCAACAGCAGCGCTGCGGCCGGCTGTACTTTTCCTCAAGCCTGGAGAGGTAGAACCGGCGCGCACTCATCGGCTTCATCCCCGGGTGCTTTCGCTTCATGTGCTCGCAATATCGATCATAGTCCCCGTCCCCAAGCACCTGACGAAAGAACTGGAACCACCTCATCAGATTCTTCATACGCCTGCCCTCACGCCCCGGGTGCGAAGGCGATCATCGGATGAAAACAACAATCAAGCGATCAAACAAGCAAGCGATCCGGTGTCGAATCTCTTGATCACTCGGTAAGCGGCTCACTCGGCTGGAAGCGCCGACGTTACGTACTCTGCCTCCTGGAGCACGGAAAGCCTGCGCCCCTGAAGTATCGCAAGCCAGACACGCACTGAGTCGACGAGAACGACGATCACCAGTACGGCAAACAACGCGGTCACAGCGGCATCGAGCTGATTGTTGAAAACCAGGCGCTGCGTCGATGCGAGCGATTCTGGAGCAACCTCACCTGCCTCAATCAGGCCCGTCAGCCGGTTCGCCTCCGCCAGGAACCCGATGCGCGGATCGCGATGGAACATCTTCTGATAGGCTGCCGTCTGAGTGACGAGCACCAGCCAGATCATCGGCACGAGCGTTATCCAGGCGTGTCGGACCTTGCCCATCTTGATGAGGATGGTAGTGGCGACACAGAGGGCCACCGAAGCAAGGAGCTGATTGGCGATCCCGAACAGGGGCCAGAGACTGTTGATACCACCCAGCGGATCCATCACCCCCTGATAGAGAAAGTATCCCCAGGCGGCCACGATGAGGCTGCCCGTGATCAACACACTCGGATACCAGCTCGTGCGCCCGAGCGGCTTCCAGATCAACCCCAGAAAGTCCTGGAGGACGAACCTCCCGACACGGCTCCCCGCGTCCAGGATGGTCAGGATGAAAAGCGCCTCGAACATGATGGCGAAGTGGTACCAGACGGCCATGAGCCTCTTTCCGCCCAGGGTCCCCGAGAATATGTGGGCGATTCCGACAGCCAGGGAAGGAGCGCCGCCCGTCCGGGCGAACATGGTCGCTTCTCCCACGGTGTCGGCCAAACCCTGCATCTCATCAGGAGACACAGGGTAGCCCCAGGATGTGATCATGGCGGTTGCGGCAGCCGGGTCCGTTCCGACGATCCCCGCAGGGCTATTGATTGCGAAATACACCCCGGGCTGGAGCACGCACGCGGCGATCATTGCCATGATGGCCACGAACGACTCGAGCAGCATCGAACCGTAGCCGACCATGCGCGCCTGCGACTCCTTCCTGATCAGCTTGGGCGTCGTGCCCGAAGAGATGAGGGAATGGAAACCGGATATGGCGCCGCAGGCGACTGTAATGAACGCGAAGGGGAAAATGCTCCCGGCAAAAACCGGCCCGGTGCCGTCGATGAAGCGGCTCAACGCGGGCATGGCAAGCGTCGGGCGCACGAACAGGATCCCGATCGCCAGGAGAAACACCGTGCCCAGCTTCACGAAGGTGCTCAGGTAGTCGCGCGGGGCGAGCAGGAGCCAGACCGGAAGGACGGATGCCGCAAATCCATACGCGATAATCATGAGCGCCAGCTGGCGCGCGTCATAGGTGAACATCGGTGCCAGCAAGGGGCTCCGCGCCACGTATTGCCCCCCGATCACCGAGACCATAACCAGGACGACGCCGAGAAGCGATGTTTCCCCTACCTTGCCCGGTCGCCAGAACCGCAGGTAAAGACCCATCAGCATCGCGATCGGGATGGTCATGGCCAGCGTGAAAGTCCCCCACGGGCTGGCCTTGAGCGCGTTGGTCACGACCAGTGCGATGACCGCGAGAAGTATCACCAGGATCGAGATGATTGCCAGGGAGGCCGTAATCCCTCCGATCGGTCCGACCTCTTCCTTGGCGATCTGTCCCAGGGACTTGCCATTGCGGCGGATCGAAGCGAACAGGATGATGAAATCCTGGACGCAGCCCGCCAGCACGGCTCCGACGATGATCCAGAGCGTGCCAGGCAGGTAGCCGAGCTGCGCCGCGAGCGTGGGTCCGACCAGCGGGCCTGGGCCCGCGATGGCCGCAAAATGATGCCCGAAGACGACCCACTTGTTGGTAGGCACGAAATCACGGCCGTCATCGATCCTTTCCGCCGGCGTCGCGCGCGCATCGTCCAGGACCACGACTTTGAGGGCAACGAACCTGCTGTAAAAGCGGTATCCGACCAGGTAGGTGCAGACAGATGCGACAATGAGCCATGTCGCGTTGACCGGTTCATCGCGATGGAGGGCAACCGCCGCCAGTGCTCCCGCTCCGAGCAGGCTGATGCAGCTCCAGACAACCACCCGCCCGGTCCTGTGCAATCCGTTCATGAGTTCCTCATGCACTCTGTGCTGCTGGGGCAAGATCCTATTGTCCGGTTCCGCCGAATGCAATACTCCAGATGCTGGATCGCCGGCATAGGCCGGGTAGTGAGTCAGGAGCTCGGCATCGAGTGATGTCGAGAGCTCACCCTCCCGCATTGGCAAGGCGGATCACTGCCGCAGTTGGATCGCCGTCGGCTTCGGGGAGAAATAACCGCACACCATTCCGCCAAGACCACACGACTCGGGCGTGCAACTACCAGGGCAGGATCAGAGGATAGGCGACTTGAGAGGAGCGAACGCGGGGACCGCGCGGGCGCGGCCCCCCTTGAAAATCCTTACTTGTCGGGCAACTCGACGGGAGGCCTTGCATGCTCCAGCCGCTCGATCAGTTCAAACGGGAAGTTGACCGAGAGCAGAACGGTGTTCTTTTCGAGATCCTGTGTCACCGCGATACCTTTCATCAGCTCGGCAATCTCAGGTGCCCGGTCGCCGGCCAGCTGCCCAAGCGCCACAAGCCCGCGGGCGATGTCCGCGAGTTTTCCGGCAGCTTCCTTGTCGGTCGCGGTGACGGATATCTTGCCGCTGACCGCATCCGTGAGGTTCAGCGTCCCGTAGACCTGCTTGATGGTATTCAGTCCACCGCCCAGGGGCGTGTTTTTCGGCGCCCTGCTCAGAACGGTGGAGGGGTCGCCGGCAAACCAGAACATCTCGTCCGGATTCAGAGCATCGAGGAGAGGCGCCAGGGCGGCGTTGCTTCCGATCCCCTTTGCGGGATCCTCCCGGACGTCCAGAACCGCCTTCAGCGATTCCAGGTCGCCGAGGGCGATCTCGGAATCCGTCAGGAAGGCCAGCCCTTTCTCAACCGCACTCCCCTCTTTCTCGGGGATCATGTAGACGGTAGCATGCTTGTAATCCACCCTGATGGGGGACGCGTGAGCGTTGATGAAGTTTGTTATCGCCGCGGTGCTGAAACGCCCGACGGCTATGACGACTCCATTTCCGCCTCGCTCGGCCCCCGGCTTGCCGGCCGCGACGACGTAGTCGATATCCTTGCGGGGGTCCACCCCCGTCCGCGCGGTGAATTCTGCAAGGTCCTTGCCGATCTGCTCGCCGTGTTTCTCCTCGAACCTGGCGAAGATCGGGGACTTCACAAACTTCTGGACGTTCATGCCGAAGACTGCATGGGAATCTGCCGGCAGGTAGCGAACTGCCCTCGGGAGGTCCGGGATAGATGCGTTGACCGTCAGCCCCGAATAGAGAGCCAGGCCCGCGACGATGCCGACTACGAGAAACAGAACAACAGTGGATACGATGATGAAATTCCGGTGATTCATTGAATTGTCTCCCGGCGCCAAATCCTGTCGGGCACCGCCTCCCGGTCAGAAGCGCCACTCGTTCATGGTATACGCATGGCGGCACACAAAAGTTCACAGTCAATTATAGTCCTGCGGAGTGAACGAATGGAGCCTGAGTTGCGTTGTATATCGAGCCGGGAGGTCTGGCCATGTGCGGATGCCTGCTTTTGCCTTTCAGGCTTGTCTTTATTGTCCTCAAACTGGCGATCTTTCTTGCATTTTTCGTTCTCGCGCTTCTGCTGCTACCCTTTCTGCTGCTGGCGCTGCTGGCCTTCGCGGTGAAATGCGCACTCTGCTGACGGCGGCCCGCCACCGCTGCTGATGGCTGGAGACGTGCGACCCAAGGACCATAACCTGCGGGCCCGTCGAAGATTCTCTTTGCCAAGACTCGTTTGCCCGATAACATACCAGCCACAGCAGGAGCAGGCTGGCATGAAAGCTACCCGGCGTACCTTCCTGAGCACCGCGGCGGCGGCCTTCGGCGCGACGGCCGACCAGGTCTCGCTTCCTCAGTCCGATGACCCGATAGCCAGACTGAAGAGCATGGCCGGCGGCGTCGAGAGACTCACCGATAGCGACTACGAGTCCAGGCAGGAGAACTTGCGAAGAGAAATGGCAGAGCGTCAGATCGATGCTCTGTATCTCAACGGCGGCACTTCCATGGAATACTTCGGAGGCATCCGCTGGGGCGTTTCCGAACGAATGTTTGCCATGATCGTTCCTGCCCGGGGTGAGATCGCCTACATTTGCCCCAGGTTCGAGGAGGCGCGCGCTCGAGAGCTTATCCGCTTCGGCAACGATATCCGAGCCTGGGAAGAGCATGAAGATCCCTATGTCCTGATGAAGAGCCTCCTGCGGGAGCGCGGAATCGCTTCAGGCACGATCGCCATTGAGCCGTCGGTCAGAGAATTTGTGGCGGATGGGCTGCGGAAGTCCTGTGTCGGAGCGCGCTTTGTGAATGGTGAAGAGGTCACCTTTGCCTGCCGCATCATCAAATCAAAGAAGGAGTTGTCGTATATCGGGCTGGCGTGCGAGATCACAAAGAAGGCGTACGACGACTCCTTCAGGATGGTCCGCGAGGGCATGACCCAGTCTGATCTGAGCCGGATCATCTCCACCGCCCACACCCGGCTGGGAGCTCCTGGAGGAGCGATGGTCACCTTCGGGCCCAACGCCGCCTCCCCGCATGGTGGCCGGATTGACAGAAAGCTGGCCCCTGGTGATGTTATCCTGGTCGATGGAGGTTGCCGGATAGAGGGCTTTCAGTCCGACATCACGCGAACCGTGGTCTTCGGAAAACCGAGTGACAAGATCCAGAAGGCTTGGGATATAGTCAAACGGGCCCAGCTGGCAGCGCAGGCGGCGGCTCATCCCGGCACGCCCTGCGAGGCGGTCGATGACGCGGCGCGAAGGGTGATTGTGGACGCAGGGTACGGCCCGGGCTACACGTACTTTACGCACAGGCTGGGACACGGCATCGGGATGGACGGACACGAGCCCCCCTACCTTGTCCGGGGGAACAAGACTCCGCTGCGGCCGGGAATGACGTGCAGCGACGAGCCGGGGATCTACATCCCTGGTGAGTTCGGAATCCGACTGGAGGATGTGATCTACATTGCCGATGATGGGGCTCACTTTTTCGGAGACACGAGCCCGGCACTTGCGACATACTGAGTTCCTACTCAATGCACGCGCAGGCCTCACACTCAATAAGTGAAACGGGACATGTGACGTGGTAATCCCGGAACAGAGAACCCCGAATCCCGGGTCTTGCCGGTATTCGCGCGCAGACGAATATCGGGGGGCGCAGAATCCCGGCAGGATCTCAAGACCCCCGCAGGAGCAATCGACGGCGCTGCTCCCAGGAGGATTCCGGCGCCTTTGGAGGTAATCCATGCGACGTACGCTCATTATCTTGTCTTCATTGGTTCTTCTCACAATCTCCCTGTCGCTTGCCGAGGACAGGGCCGACCTGGCGGCGATCTACAAGATCAAAGACGAGGGTCTGAACCGCTCGCAGGTGATGGAAATACTGAGCTATCTTACAGATGTCTACGGCCCGAGGCTGCCTGGAGACTCGAATTCGCGCAAGGCTGCGGAGTGGGTACAGGGCAAGTTCAGAGAGTGGGGACTGCAGAACGTTCACGCGGAAAAGTACGATTTCGGCCGCAGCTGGACGCTGGAGAAGTTCAGCGCGCACATGCTCGAACCAACCTACTCTCCATTGATCGCCTATCCGAAGTCCTGGACGCCGGGCACCGACGGCCCGGTTCAGTCCGAGGCCATGCGGGTGCAGATCGATTCGGAAGCGGACATCGAAAAATACCGCGGCAAGCTCAAAGGGCTCTTCGTCCTGATTCAGCCTCCGAGGGATGTCGATGCCCGTTTCGAGCCCCTTGGCAGACGTTACACCGAGGAGATGCTGAAGGACATCATCCGGATGCCAGAGCCGGGCCGACCGGGACCGTTTGCGCGGATGCGGCAGGGGCAACCAAACAGGCAGCTGATCAGGAAAACGACCGAATTTTTCCTCAGCGAGGGCGTGGCCGCGGTGCTGGAAGCAGGCCGAGGCGACGGCGGGACCGTCTTTGTCGGGAGCGGCGGCGAACGCGGCAAGAACGCCCCTCCCGTTCCGCCTCAGGTCGTGCTCGCGGTTGAGCACTACAACCGCATTTGCCGCATCCTGGAAAAGAACATCAAGGTCAAGCTGGAGGTGGACATCCGGGCCCGTTTCCTGACCGAAGATCTCACCGACGTGAACATCATCGCCGAGATCCCGGGCACCGACAAGAAAGACGAGCTGGTGATGCTCGGGGGCCACTTTGACACCCTGCACACCGGGACCGGTGCCACGGACAATGGGGCGGGATGCGCCGTATCCATGGAAGCGGCACGCATCATCCAGGCGTCCGGGCTGCACCCGCGCCGTACGATCCGCGTTGCGCTGTGGGGAGCCGAGGAACTGGGTTTCGTCGGTTCACGCGCGTACGTGAGTGAACATTTCGCCGTGCGGCCGCAGCCTCCCGAAGGGATGGATCGCACGAGCGATGAATACAGACGATGGATGGAAAAGAGCCGGCAGACGCCGCCGACTCTCAAGCCCGAGTGGTCAAAGCTCTCCGCCTACTTCAACTACGACAACGGCACGGGCAAAATACGGGGTATATACTGCCAAGGGAATGAAGAGGTCCGTCCGATCTTCGAGGCATGGCTCGTCCCGTTCCACGACCTGGGCGCGACCGCAGTTACGATGAGGAATACCGGCGGAACCGACCACGTGCCGTTCGACGAGGTCGGTCTACCCGGATTTCAGTTCATACAGGACCCGGTCGAGTACGACACCAGGACGCACCACTCGAACATGGATGTCTACGACCGGATCCAGAGGGGCGATATCATTCAGTCGGCCATCGTGATGGCCTCGTTCGTCTATCACACGGCCATGCGCGAGGAGAAGCTCCCGCGCAAGCCCCTGCCACAGCCGAAATCCGGACAGCCGCCGACGACCGCACGCTGACTTTTGCGCATCGAAGCCTGCGCAATCGTCATTCGTCAATATGCTTGATTTTCCCTGGATGACCCTGATCCTTCAGGCGCGCAAGCGAATCGCTCCATTTCTGAAGCCGACGCCCATCCATTACTATCCGCTGCTTTCGGACCTCGTCGGCGCCGACATTTGGGTGAAGCACGAGAATCACCAGCCGACAGGAGCCTTCAAGGTCCGCGGTGGCATCAACCTGATCGCCTCGCTTTCCCCTGAAGAGAGAGCACGGGGCGTGATCACGGCTTCGACCGGAAACCACGGACAGTCGATCGCGTATGCCGCCCATCTTTTCGGAGTGCGTGCCGTCATCGGGGTACCCGAGCACTCCAATCCCGCAAAACTGGCCGCGATGAAGTCCTGGGGTGCCGAGATTCTGGTGCATGGCAGAGACTTCGATGAAACCAGAGAACGAGTCGAAGCCTTCGCGGCGGAGCGCGGGATGCGCTATGTACACCCCGCCAACGAGCCGATGCTGATCGCGGGGGTCGCGACTATTGCACTCGAGGCCCTCGAGGCACTGCCTGACCCCGACTACCTCTTCTGTGCGGTGGGAGGAGGGAGCAGCTGCTCCGGTTCAGCGCTGGTCGCGCACGCACTCAGGCCGTCACTGCAGGTGGTCGGCGTCCAGGCTGCGCGGGCCTGCTCGGCCTACGAGTCCTGGCGACAGAAGAAACTCGTCACCACGGGCAGCTCCGACACGTTCGCAGAGGGGCTGGCGACACGAGTGGCCTTCGAGATGACACAGCAGATCCTGTGGAGATACCTCACCCGCTTCGTCCTGGTCGAGGAGGAGGAGATGCGCCGGGCAATGATCCACTACCTGGACTGCGCCCGCACCTTGGCCGAGGGCGCGGGTGCGGCACCGCTCGCGGCCGCACTGAAGTACCGCGACGAGATCCGGGGAAAGAAGATCGTTGTTTACCTCAGCGGCGGGAACATCTCCCGCGACCACCTGATGGACATTCTGACTGATGCAAAACACATGCGATTGACGAGTGACGATTGACGATTGCTCGCGGCCTACCATTCGTCAATCGTCAATCCGAGCGGGAAGCCGCATCCTGTAACCGGAGCCAAAACACCTCCCGAGATCCCAATGCCCGACGATCGACACTTGCCTGCCCCTTCCGATTCGTCATTTGTCAGTCGTCCGTCGTGAATCCTTTGCCGGGTTTCCCTCCGCCCTGCAAGTTGCTATGATTTGCAGGGGGCGACCGCCGATGGGCTGCAAGAGACTGATGCTGATTCCATTGCTGGCTGGTTTGATGCCGCCATTGGCCGGGTCGCAGGATAGCCAGGAACCGCCGACCTTCTCGGTAACTGTCAGCCTGGTCAAGGTGCCGGTCAGTGTCTTTGGTGAAAATGGCGCGCCGGAGCTGCGGCTGCATGCAGGCGACTTCCGTCTGTACGAGGACGGAGTGGCTCAGAGTATCCGGAGCTTCGGCGTCGATCAGAATCCGGTCTCCGTGGTCCTCGTCCTCGACACCAGCGCAACGGTCGAGAAGGAATTGGACAGGATCAAACAGGCGGCCAGGGATTTTGTAAGAGAACTATCTCCACAAGACCGACTCTCCATCATCGCCTTTTCCGACGAGGCAAGCCGGATTCTGGACTGGACCGAAAACAGGAAAGCGTTCCAGAGAGCTTTGCGGCAGATCGAACCCGGTGTCCGTACGGCTCTCTATGACGCCATGTTCATGGCGGCAGATGACATGCTCCGCGGCATCGAGGGGCGCAAGGCCATCATTCTGCTCACTGACATGCTCAACAACCAGAGCAGGGTCACGTTTGAACAGGCCGCCAAGGCGATAATCCAGTCCCAGGCATCTCTATACGTGGTCTCCAAGACCGCCATCGTCCGCAAACAGGCGATGAGCCAGCGCCGTGTGGTCTGGCTGCACGACATTTATCGCCGGATGTTCGGCGGCGCCAACTACGTCGAAGAGTTCTTCAGGAAGAGAGAAGCGGAGATGACCGACCTGGCCGAGAAAACAGGAGGGCGCTGCCTCTTTCCGCCGGATTTCGACCAGATAGGAAGCGCGTACGGCGAGATCGCGCGAGAATTGAAGAGCCAGTACTACCTTACCTACGTGTCGAACCAGCAGCTTGCGCCCGACTCCTATCACCGGATCACTGTCGAATATGCAGGATCGGCCAGCAAGCTCATCTTTCGCCAGGGATACTATTTCCAGCCCCAGCGCCTGCGCCGTCCCATCTACTGAGGCAAGACCGGGTCAAGAGAAGAACATCCCGATCGGTCTGCAGCAACGATGCCCCAAACGCGGACGAGCCGCAGCCGAACAGGGAACGACTCACCGCAGAACCGCCGAGGACGCAGAGAATGCGGAGCAGCGGATTCTGTTCTTAGCCAAGCCCTCGGGTTCTCCGCGTCTGCCGTGAATTGAGACGTCATATAATCAGAGCCTCGATAGTTGACGCCCCCCTGGGCTGCCATCAAAGCGGCAGCCTGCATTGGTTTCAAACGACGAATCGAAATCTCCTGGCGTTGGACGCCCAAATCCTGGAACCAAGAGATTAAAGCAAACCGGTTTTCGAGGCCAGCATGCCGGGCCAGAACCGTGTGCGGTCCCCGCTTGAAGCATCCCGTCAATTGTGAAACAATCACAGCGCTTCCCAAGATCAGGTGTTTGCAGAGGCGGCTGCAATCAGCCCGTCCTCTCCGTATTTTCAAGCTGGAGGTAACTTATGGCTAGATCCCGCGATCCCGACAAGAGGCCGAGAAAGGGACTGTCCCGCCGCGCCTTTCTCTCCCGCGGTGCCGGACTGGCGATTGCCGCTCCGATCGTCACGGGCACCGGTCTTCCGGCACCCCAGGGGGCTGCAGCGGATGTCAAGATCCTAGGTCCCGGCAAAGTGCCTGTCACCCTGAGAGTCAACGGCAAGACGCATAGCCTGAATGTCGAGCCGCGTGTAACCCTGCTCGAGGCACTCCGTACCCACCTCGACTATACGGGGGCCAAAAAGGTGTGCGACCGCGCCACTTGCGGTGCATGCACCGTCATAATGGGCGGAAAGGAAGTGTATGCCTGCTCGATCCTCGCCGTCGAAGCTCAGGGAAAGGACATCCTGACCGTTGAGGGCTTGTCTGCAAGCGGCAAGCTCCATCCAATCCAGGAAGCCTTCATCGAACATGACGCCACCCAATGCGGATTCTGCACTCCCGGCTTTGTGGTCGCGTGCAAGGCTCTCCTGGACAGAAATCCAAACCCCACCGTGGCGGACATCGAGAAAGGACTCGGAGGGAACCTGTGCCGGTGCGGCACCTACGTAGGCATCCGTCAGGCTGTCCTGAGCGCCGCCAAGACAATGAAAGGAGGTCGTACCGATGCCTGATTATAAATGGCCGGATGCTACAAGACGGGCGCTGATGGGAAAGCGCCATTCCCGTATTGACGGTCCGGACAAGGTCTCGGGTAAGGCCAAGTACACCCAGGACCGGAAGCTCCCGGACATGCTCTATGGAAGGATCGTCCGATGCCCCTACGCGCATGCAAAAGTCGTAAGCGTGGACACCAGCGCCGCGGAAAAGATGCCCGGCGTCAGGGCGGTGACGGTCATCCAGGGGCCGGGCAAGGAAATCCACTGGGCCGGCGACGAGATCGTGGCCATCGCCGCAACCGATGAGAACATCGCGCGGGACGCTGCCCGTTCTGTCAAGGTTGTCTACGAGCAGCTTCCGCACTTCGTCCGTGAAGAGGATCTCTCGGAGGCGGGCAGCCAGATCAAGGATCCGGAAGAAAAGACCGAAGGGGATCCGGACAAAGGATTCAAAGAAGCTGACGTTGTTTCGGAAGGCGTCTACGGATTACCCGTCATCACCCACTGCACCTTCGAAAGCCACGGCTCACTCAACGCCTGGGAAGGCGACGACAAGCTCCTCGCTTACATTTCGACGCAAGCCGTGTCGGATGTGGGTTCAGGCTATGCTCAGCCGCTCAAGATACCTGCTGCGAACGTACACATCCTCCAGGATCACATTGGCGGGGGCTTCGGCAGCAAGTTCAGTACCGACCGTTGGGATGTCGAGGCGGCAGTCCTGGCAAAGAAAGCCGGAAAACCGGTGCGGATGGTCCTCGACCGCGACGAGGAGCTGAAGGTCGCCGGAGCACGCCCCTCGACTTTCGCCAGAGTCAAGGTTGCGGCCAAGAAAGACGGCACGATCCTCGCCTGGGATTCCACCTCCTGGGGGACCGGGGGTTTGACCGGGGCCGGGGCTCCGCCCCTTCCCTACTGCTGGAGAATCCCCTACCGGTTGAAACACTACGCCGTAGCCACCAACATTGGGCCTTCAAGGGCGTGGCGGGCACCCAACCACCCCCAGGCTTGCTGCATCACCATGGGCGCGCTCGAGGACTTGGCGGCCACGCTGAAGATGGATCCGCTCGACCTCTTCCTCAAGAACATCGAAATGACCGCTCCGCGGGCAAACCTTTACAAGGAGGAGCTGCTGAAGGCGGCCGAGATGATCGAGTGGAAGAAGAAATGGCACCCGCGCGGCGACACGACGCCGGGACACATCAAGAAAGGGCTCGGCCTGTCCATCCACACCTGGGGTGGCCGGGGCCATGTGAGCGAAAACCGGGTGACGATCCATGCGGATGGCTCTGTCTCCTGTGAGCTGGCGTCGCAGGACCTTGGAACCGGGACGAGAACGGTGATCGCCATCGTGGCAGCGGAGACGCTCGGTTTGCCCATCAGCGCCATCACGGTCAAGATCGGCGACAACCGATATCCAAGGTCGGGCGCCTCGGGCGGCAGCACGACGGTCGGCGGAGTGAGCGCGTCGACCCGGCGCGCCACCGTCGACGCCCGGGACCTGCTCTTCCAGAAAGTGGCCCCTGCCCTCAACGCCGATGCGGCGAAGCTGGAGGCGGTCGGCGGCAGAATCCAGGTCCAGGGGGATCCCACCAAGAGCATGACCTGGAAGCAGGCGTGCGCCAGGTTGGGGGCTACCCCCATCGTGGCCACCGGCAAGTGCATCGGCGGCCGTGATGAATTGACCAACCAGGGAGTCGGCGGGGCCCAGATGGTCGAAGTCGCGGTCGACACCGAGACCGGCATCGTCAAGATAGAGAAGTTCGTGGCGGTGCAGGACGTCGGTTACCTGATCAGTCTCAAGACCGCCGAGAGCCAGATGTACGGTGCCATCATCATGGGCATCAGCTATTCCCTGTTCGAGGAGAAGATCATGGACCCGACGACGGGCCGCATGGTCAATCCGAACATGGAGTTCTACAAGCTCGCCGGCATCGGCGATATCGGCCGGATCCAGGTACACATGGTGATGAACAAGGAGCAGGATGAACGGGGCGTCATCGGGCTGGGCGAGCCGCCTGTGGTCTCGCCTGGAGCCGCCATCGGCAACGCCATTGCCAACGCCATCGGTATCCGCGTTCCAAACCTGCCGTTCACACCCGACCGGGTGCTGGCGGCACTCGAAAAGAGAGGAGGGCTGAGCTGATGCGCGCATTTGAGTATGCAAGCCCAACTACGAAGGAACAGGCTGTAGCCCTTCTTGGCGAGAAGTGGGGTGAGATCGAGGTTCTGGCTGGAGGAACGGACCTGCTGAGCTTGATGAAGGACGATGTCGCACAGCCCAAGCGCCTCGTCGACATCAAGGAGGTCAAGGAGCTGCAGGGAATCAAGTATGCCCCGGCTACCGGGCTTCGCCTGGGAGCCCTCGTGACCATGCAGGAGCTGCTTGAGAATCCGGCGATCAAGAAAGAATACCCCGCACTCGCACAGGCCGCCGACGGAATAACCAGCCCGCAGATCCGCAACGCCGGCACCGTCGGGGGAGACCTTTGCCAGCGACCGCGGTGCTGGTACTTCCGTGACGGCATGGGGCTGCTTGCGCAGGACGCCAAGGGCAGGCCCCTGGTCCCCGAGGGCGAAAACAGGTATCACGCCATACTTGGCAACTCGGGGCCGGCCTATTTTGTCAATCCCTCAAGCCTGGCCCCCGCACTCATCGCGCTGGGCGCCAGCATCCGGATCTTCGGCCCCAAGGGACCGAGAGAAGTGGGCGCCGGGGAGTTTTTCGTGACGCCCAAGACAAACGGCGAGAGAGAGTATGTCCTCAAGCCGAATGAAATCGTCACCGATATACTCGTGCCTCCCGCTGCCGGCGCACGGAATGCGACATACGAGGTCCGGCAGCGGGAAGCCCTGGACTGGCCGCTGGCCGCCGCTGCGGTGGCCCTGAAAATGAGTGGCGCCAGGATCTCCAGCGCAAGAGTCGTGCTGGGACACGTGGCGCCTGTACCCTGGCCTGCGCCCGAGGCCGAAAAGTTCCTGGCCGGCAAGACCGTTTCCGAGCAGGTCGCTCAGGACGCTGGCGCATCGGCACTGCGCGGCGCCAAGGCCCTCAGCCAGAACACATACAAGATCCAGCTCGCAAAAGTCGCGGTCAAGCGCGCCATTCTGCGGGCGGCTCAGGGGAGGGTGTAACCATGAACAGACCCTTTGGCAATCTCCCGCACGAGCCGTGCTGCCTGCTTCGATGGAAGTCCATGTTCATCGAGGTGGAGCCGGATCCGACGGTACCCGCTTCTAACGAGCAGATTTACTGGTGCTCCCAGACCCAGGTGTGCGTAGGGCCGGACGGAAAGGTGGCGGCACCGAAGACCTGCCATCCGGCCCGATCCTGCTACAGCGATACTGCCTGACATCTGCCGGTTGCCGCGGAGGAGCAGCAGGATCACGAGCCTCCCCCTGTTGTCTCCGCGGCTCGGCCCGGCTCACTTGACGACTTCGGCGCCGGCCGGGGTCGGGCGATCGGACAGGCGCCATCGCCGGCTCCTTCTTCCGAGAACAGTCCGAACGCCCCGCGAACTGACCC
>JACADW010000177.1 GCA_013388445.1 Acidobacteriota bacterium
GAGACCCCCCACCTCGGTGCTCATCGCCCCGCCGCTCAGGACGCCGCAGAGCACCTCGATCATGAAACCCAGGCCGCTCCCCTTGTAGCCGCCGAGCGGCATCAGGAGGCCGCGCAGGGCCTCCTGCGGGTCAGTTGTCGGCACGCCTTCGGAATCGGCCGCCCAGCCGGTGGGGATCGCGGCTTGCCCGCTCGCAGCGGCCTTGAGGATCCTGTTCATGGCCACGGTCGTGGTGGCCATGTCGAGAAGCCACCCTCCCTTTCCACTGCTCGGTACCGAGACGCAGATAGGGTTGGTTCCCAGCCTCCCTTCGCATCCCTGCCATGGGGGCACCGACGGCGAGGCGTTGCACATGACGATGCCGATGAGGCCGGTCGAGGAAATGCGCTGCGCCCAGAACGCGGCCGCGCCGAAGTGGTTCGAATTGCGGGCCACTACCATGCCCATCCCGTGTTCTCGCGACAGGCGTGCGGCGTGCCCGCAGCAGATTGCGGAGACCCATTGCCCGAGTCCGCGCTCGCCATCATAGAGCAGGCAGGCGCCGGACTCGGAAACCACCTTGCCGTCGGCGGCGACGTCGATGTTGCCGCCCCGGATTTGCGTGATGTAGTGGGGCAGCAGATGCACACCATGCGAATCGACGCCCCGCAGATTGGCTGCTACCAGGGATTCGGCCACGAGGTCGGCTCGGGCCGGGGACAGGCCGGCAGCCTGAAGAATGCTTCTCGTGAACTGCCGCAGGGAGTGGTGCGGGATCAGCAAATGTGGGTCCATGCCGGGGCAGATTACACCACCGTGCCGTGGCAGGGCAGAGATTTTTCTAAGCAGTCGCTCATGTGCGTGGCGTGCGCCCGAACGCGTGACAATAGGGGCTGCGCCCGGTGGAGGCAGGCCGTTGCCGCGGACCGTGAAGTTGGCGACAGCTGCCGGGCGCGACCAAATGTGGCCGGGCAAAGATCCTAGCGTTCGGCGCCGTCTGCCAGCCGGCGCCCACCCGGCGTCCCGTCTTCGGGGCAGGTCGATGCAGCGCTGCAAGGCGGGGGAGCAATCGCATGTGCGTGGTTTCGCCACAGAGCTCTATGGGAAGCCGCCCATTTGCGGTTTCCGGACCCGGTTGTGTTATATCATGCCGCTCCGGGGTGAAGTTCGATCGTCGGATTCAAGGCGCCTCCGACATAGACGTGCGTCGGACCCGGCAGACCGCCCATGGATATAGCGGCGCTGGACGTCGCAAGAGACAAGGAGAGAACGTGCGACACAACAGGACAAAGGAAAAGCTGCAGAACGGCGAGACTGTCTATGGCTGTTTCGTGCGCTACCCGAACGCCGCTCTGGTGGAAGTGCTCGGTTATTGCGGGTGGGATTTCATCGTCTTCGACGGAGAGCACGGGACGATCGAGGCGGCCGATTGCGAGCAGATGGTGCGCGCGGCGGAGCTCCAGGGCGTGACGCCGATCGCGCGCGTCCCGGTGAACCAGCCGCACGTAATCCTGCGGTTTCTCGACACGGGCGCCCAGGGTCTTCATGTGCCGATGGTGAGATCCGCGGCCGACACCGAGGCGCTGGTGCGGTCCGTCAAGTACCAGCCTCGCGGGTTGCGCGGCCTGGCTGCGGTCCGCGCGGCGGATTACGGCCAGCGGATGCCGCTGGGCGAATACATCGGCCAGGCCAACGCCGAGACGCTCGTGGTCGCTCATATCGAGACGGAGGACGCCGTGGAAGCCCTGCCGCAGATCGTTGCCGTCGACGGGCTGGACGTAGCCTTCCTGGGACCTACGGATCTCTCCAATTCGCTGGGAATTCCGGGGCAGACGAAGCACCCGAAGTTCGAGGCCGCCTGCCGGCGCTTCACCGACGCACTCTCAGGCTCGCGTGTCGCGCTCGGGATCATGGTGCCCAACGCCGAGGCGGCGCAATATTGGAAAGGGCACGGTGCCCGTTATATCACCGTCGGCCTCGAGTCGGTGCTCGCTCCGGCGTGCCGGAACTATCTCAAGGCCGCCCGTGAATGAGAGGATAAGCTGTACGCCGGTGATTGCCGAGTTACTTGGCACCAGCGCCGTCTCTTTGGATGGCAAGGGCTGCGGGCAGCTACGGTGACGTTCCACCACTCCGGGTCCTCCGAGGCGCCTTCAGCAGATATGCCGCCGTCTCTGGCGGCCCTCCAAAGCTAGATCGCTACAGCGGGATCGGCTGCAATGAGCAAACGCGTATGCCCCTCTGGATTAGAATGCGGGTTGGCGCGAACATCCTCCGGGATCGGCGGCGATCATCGGCAGGCCACGCTCGGGAAGAGAGCTTGAGGCATCGGGCGTTTCCTTTCTGCCCTTCAGGGACGCGGCGCGCTCCCGCCAGCGGCGTATCGGCTATGCCGGCGTGCCGCTGGCTTTGCCAGACTGTGAGCTGCAGCGACATCGCATTCCCTCATCACCCTGACCCTGAAGCCGCCGGGCAGCCGAGCAGGCCGCTTGATCGCTATGCCTTCCGCCTATCCTGCATGTGATGGGGTTACGTCTGAAGTACTTGCCTGCCAGCTGCTCAAGCGATCAGGCTGGTCCGGTTTGATGTGGTAGCGCAGCCGGCAATCTGTCGGCAGGAGAGGCAGCTGTGATTTGAGGGCCCAGGTTACGGATATCCGCGCGACGAAGGAAGCAAGCGGCCAGCGGGCGGCGAATACGGTGAGCAGACCCAGAGTTTTTCCAGTCTATCCCAGGCGAGATCCGGAACAAGCCTCCGGCAGGCGTGGCGGTTCGCGGGCCACCCGGAGGAATACCGGGCCGCAGTGCCGGGCGATGGCCTCCACAGCTCCGGCCAGTTCCACGCGATCCGCGGGCACGACCACCGCAATGTTCGGCATGCACCGGAAAATGGCCAGGTCTTCGACGCCGATGTGCATTCCCCCGTTCTTTTCCTGGGTCAGGCCGCCGTAAGTGCCGACAAGCTTGACATTGAGGTTGTTGAAGCAGACCGCGTTGATGTCCTGGTCGCAGGCGCGTTGCGACAGGAAGCCCGCTAAGGCGCTGGCAAAAGCGATACTGCCCGAGACGGCAAGGCCCGCCGCCCCACCGACAAGGTTCTGCTCCGCGATGCCGAAGCTGAAGTGGCGCTCGGGGAAGGAGGCCTTGAAAGGCGCGCTTCCGGAGGCCTTCATAAGGTCCCCGCTTCAAGAACGACGATTCGCGGATCCTCCTTCTCGATTCTGACCGGCGATTGCCGTATGCGTCCCTGACATAGCCATACTCACCAACCGGCCAGTTCATCCCACCAGCTCCCTTTACAGTTCAGTCGCACCCATCTCGAATTGGGCGTCGGTCAGGCATCCGCTGTGCCATTTCGCCTGACCCTCCATGAACGACACGCCCTTGCCTTTGACGGTCTCAACGATGATGATGGTAGGCTGGCCCTTCGTGGACTTCGCCGCCTCGATGGCATTCAGGATCGCGGCGACGCTGTGCCCGTCCACCGTGATGACATTCCAGCCGAAAGCCCTCCATTTGTCGGCCATCGGATCGGTCGGCGTGATTTCGGCGCACGTGCCGTCGACCTGCACCCCCTTTCTGTCCAGTATAACCGTCAAGTTGTCGAGGTCGTACTTGGCGGCGGCCATGGCCGCTTCCCAGACCTGCCCCTCATCGCACTCTCCAACACCCAGCACTACGCAGACTCGCCGGTCGCTCCGATCGAGTCTGGCGGCAAGTGCCATGCCGATCCCGATCGACAAGCCCTGCCCCAGAGAACCGGAAGAGATGTCGACGCCCGGGATGCCAAGATCCACGTGCTTGGGCAACTCCCCCCCCGACCTGTCCATCTCTTCCAGCCACTCCTTCGGGAAGAAACCCCTCTCGGCCAGCATCACGTAGAGCCCTGGGCCGCCGTGGTCCTTGGAAAGAACGAAGCGATCCCGATCGCGCCAGTGAGGGTTCTCCGGGCCTACCCGCAGCTCCTTGAACCACAGGGCGGTCAGTATCTCGATCTCAGACAGAGATCCGCCGAAATGACCGCCTCCGGCTTGAGAGATGATCCTAAAGGTTTCGAGCCTCATCCGGTGGGCGAGCTGCTGTAAGTCCGCAGACATCAGAATCCGATCCTCCATCGCCGCCTGTGCGGAATCCTCGATTTCGATTTGGTGTCCTGTCCTCGCCTGCACGCATTGCCGTGCGCATGGCAGCTCCATCTGCTGGTATAGGGAATCGTTAGAATGAAGTGAAAACAGTCAAATAATCCCTTGAGTCTTGCAAATCCGATTTCTAGAATAATGTCAAGTTCTCGATTCGAGAATGGTCTATCGCAGCGGCCAGTCATGGGAACCCTGGAAGGGGGGGTTGCAACTCGCGCGTGGACATCCGGGGAGTTATGAGAGGGCTGGAGTGCGCAGGAACGGAATGCCGCGGCAGGAGGAAATGCGCTTGACACTCCCGCCTGGGTCTTGGTAGGAAATCGCGGACCGATCCATTCACAGATACAGAGCAGGTCAGCTTACAATGTCTACTAAGGCGGCAACGAGGACTCGGCGCAGGAGGCCGAAGTCGCACATGGGAAGGTACCGGGCTCCTGATCCATCGTCTCTTACGGATTACTATTCCAAAGCGATAGGCCGGGCTCTGGATGTCCTGGATTGCTTTTCGGATGGCGAAACGAACCTGAGCCTCGTGGAGATAAGCAAGATAAAGGGATTCCCCGAATCGTCGTTGTTCCGGATACTATTTACGCTGGAAGCACACGGCTACCTGGTCCGGACCGCGGACGGATCCTACAAGCTGGCTGCCAAACTCCTGTTCGGCAAGCTGTACGACCGCGCCTACAGCCTGCGCGATATCGTCCACCCGTTCCTGAAACAGCTGAATACGCGTTTCAACGAATCGGCAAGCATGGGTTTTCTGTTCGGGGACCGGATTGAGGTAGTGGATACGCTCGAGGCCATTCAGGAGATCCGCCGCACGAATACGCTGGGCCGCGTCCTGCCGCCGCACTGCAGTTCGATCGGCAAGGCGATCGTGGCATTCCAGGAACGGGACGTTATCGACCGGATTCTTCGCATCAACGGTCTGTCCAGACGGACGGAGAAGAGTATCACCGACCACGAGCAGGTTCTGAAGGAGTACGAGCAGATTCGCACGAAGGGATACTCCGTAGACCGGGAGGAATCCACTCCTGGCGGGGTCTGCTTCGGGGCACCGCTGCACGACGAGCGGGGTCACGTTGTGGCGGCAATCAGCGTTTCTGTTCCGTTATTCCGCCTTTCGCCGGAGCGAGAGGAAGAAATGATCGGCGCGGTCATCGATACCGCCCGCAAAGCTTCCGCCGCCATAGCTTCGGCCTCCCCAGCCGCGGGCGCGCCGAGGACCTGACCCGCTGTCTTAATCGCAGCTTATTGGCCTTCCTGAACAAGCGCTAGCCCGACTTCCGAATTCGGCGGAGCGATTCTAGCGCGATGCGTCATAAATAGATTGACATATAATTCCCGGGCGCCTATGATGGCGGCCATGAGCAGAACTGCAGCTTCCGTCATACTCAGCCCCAGCGAGGCCGAAATCCTGGCGGAATGGGCGCGCAGCCGAACCGTTCCGGTTCGCCTGGCCGAGCGCGCGCGCATCGTGCAACTGGCGGCCGCGGGCATGCAGAGTCAGGGAATCGCACGCGTCTTGGGAGTTTCGCGTCCGACGGTACAGCTGTGGCGCCGCCGATTTATGGCTCTGCGCTTGCCGGGCATTGAAAAGGATGCGCCGCGCCCCGGCCGCACTCCCCGGATCTCGGAGGAGAAGATCAGGCAAATCGTCGAGGCCACTCTGCACAGTCGGCCGCCAAACGCCACTCATTGGAGCACTCGGCTGATGGCCAGGGCTCAGGGCGTCAGCGAAGTCACGGTCCGTCGCATTTGGACACAGCACAATCTGAAACCCCACCTGACAAAGAGCTTTAAGTTGAGCCGAGACAAGCAGTTCGTCCGCAAGCTCTGTGACGTGGTGGGTCTTTACCTCAATCCGCCGGACAAATCGCTGGTGCTGTGCGTGGACGAAAAGCCCCAGATTCAGGTGCTCGATCGCACGCGGCCGGGTTTGCCCATGAAGCCGGGACGTTGCGGCACGATGACACACGAATACAAAGGGCACGGGACGAGCACGCTGTTTGCGGCCTTGCTCACTCTCGGTGGCAGAGTCATCGGCGACTGCATGCCGCGGCACCGACACCAGGAGTTCATCCGTTTTCTCAAGAAGGTTGACGGCGAAACACCGCCGGGACTGGATTTGCACCTGATCGTCGACAACTACGCCACCCACAAGCATCTCCGAGTCCAGTCCTGGCTCAAGCGGCATCCGCGCTTTCACATGCACTTCACCCCGACCTCGAGCTCCTGGCTGAACGTCGTCGACCGATGGTTTCGCGAGCTGACTCAGAAGCGATTAAGCCGCGGTTCTTTCAGCAACGCCCGCCCGCTCATTGCAGCGATTCAGGAATATCTCGACAATCACAACCAAAATCCCCAGGTCTTCTCTTGGAGTGCTCCATCGAAGCGCATCCTTGCCAGTATCAACAAGTGTAAAGAAGGGTTGGACGCACTACACTAGGAAATGCGATGTACTGGTCGGACGTCTTTGGGGCAAGACTGAGTTTGGCAAGAAACCCAATCCCCAAGGAGGCCTGAACAGGCGGGTTGATTCACGGATTCGAGATTCCAACGTCGACAGAAGATCAGACCTAAGTCCAAAATCGAGCCTCCGCCTGCATGCAGCCCGACCGGCATGCTCTCCCGTAAGAAGGGCGTTGCCTGCTACGGGAGGCTATCGGTGTCGGTCGCAGCTAAACCGCTACCCGCTCATCGCGGTGTTCCTGATTCGAAAGCAACAACAAGTGGGCGCGGATAGCAGCGGTTCCTGTCATGAGGAAAAGGCGCTGACACATGAAATCCGACGGCTGAAAGCACTTGACGGCACCCCGGTGCAAGATCGGCCCCCAAACCGGTAGGTTGCCGCTTCGCAGGAGTACACGGGGGGGGGGTGAAAAATCCGGACAGCAGGAGATTGGAAATCGAATAGCATTCCGTGGAGCACCTCATCCAGGCAGGCAGGATTTCAAGTCCGTAAGTCATTGAGAATCATTGGAGACAGGTGCACTTTCAGGTCATTTTGGACCGTAGTGGGGTAATAATATCCCCGGCTGCAAATATGTTTTGGATGACGCGGTGGAATGCATGACCATGCCGCGATATCGGGAACGAAGACGGCTTCGGCTAAGGCTCTGGCTCGCCGCCGTCTGCCTGCGGTTACTGAGCCACGCGTCGGAGTGGGGCGGGGAATGGGCCGTCGCCGAGATGGGTACACACGTAACCCCCGCAGCCACGGGCAATCAACTGGTCCGCACTTCGTTCCCATTTCCGCGCGGTTTTCTGGCGGAAGGCGAAGCCCTCGTGGCAGAGGCCAACGGTCGGAGTTTTGCGCCGGCCGTCCGCGTGTTGACGTGGCATCCCGCGGAGGCAGGGGGGGCAAGGTCCGCCCGGCGGGCACTGTTGACGTTCCCGTTCGAGTTTCGTGATCGTGCGCCGGTCCGGTTCACGTTCAAATCGGGCAAGGCTGGGCCACCCAAAGCCGCCATCCGCACTCTCACCTGCCAGTTCGAAGGCGAATCACTCCGGCTAACCGGCCCGGACGGCCCGATGCTGCGCGTGCGTCTTCTGGCCCCGGTGCGCTCCAGCGGCGCGCCGCGACGCGTCGAGGTGGTGGAATCGAATGCCTTTTTCCACTGGCAGCGCGTTCACTGGCCGGACCCTAACTGGCCGCGCGTCATCGAGGTACGTGCCGATGCGTTGGGCAGGGTTGTGGTGGTCGCGCACCTCCAGCGGAATCTTTCGGGCGATGGGCGCGTGCCGGATTTTGGCTGGGAGATTGAAACGCGGGCGTCACCAGCGACCCTGCGGACCGGGAGAAGCGCGGTTGCGGTGTCAGGTTCGATCGGGCGGCATTTCTTCCAGCACGGGCAGAGTTGTGCCCTCGTCTTCGAAGGTGAACGCTGGCGGATCGAGCATCCGACTGCAGCGCTGAAACGGCGTGGACGTGTCGAGGTTCACACCAACGCCGCCGGCGGGCTGGTCTATCGCTACTGGCGGTGCACGGCCGACGAGCGCGTGCCTATGCAACAGGCCGCCTGGCGGCGAGCGGAATTCGTTGTGTCACCCGCCGACCAAGCCCCGCTCACGGCGACGCTGGAAACGTCCCACGAAGTGCAGTGCGACTGGCGGCTCTGGGACGAGTTGTATGCCTGCGGCCCGCCGCTGAATTTGAGCGATCAGCCGGTGCTGGCGGAGCTGGTGCGCTACCACCATGGCGCCATCGTCCGCAGCATGGCGGTCGGGGACGACTGGGGAAACGTGACCAGCTACACCGACAGCCAGGAGCATGGCGCCGCCTTCGGCATGAACCGGCTCAATCATTGCCCGTCCATCTTGGAGGAAGCTTGGCGAACGGGCGACCGACGGCTGCGCGAAGCGGCGTTGCTCTGGTGCGACAATTTCCATGACCTGACGATCTGGTGGGGCAAGCCGCAACGCGGCGGCACGCGTTACAACAACGTCATCGCTCAGGGCCGTACGCCGCCCGACGATGACCGGACCTACATGTGGCGGTCGAACGACGCCGTCCACTTTTGCACCAAGGGTTACGATGCGTTTCTGCTGGCCTACGAGGAAACGGGCGATCCGCGCATGTGGGAGGCGTTCACGGCGCAATTGGCCTACGCCGCGGAACATGTCCACGCGCTCAGCGAAACCCGGAACGTCGGCGACGTACGCGATTTCGTGCGGCTTCACCGGTTCACCGGCCAGGCCGACCACCTCGAGCAGGCCTTGCGGCTGTTCCGCGAACTGCGGACCAGACTCTCGACGGGCGATCTGTTTGATCAAGGGGGCGAGCGGCTGGAATCGGAGTTGCCGTTTATCGAAGAGGACACCGTCGGGCTAAGACACGGGTATGCCAAGCCCTACATCATCGGCTACGCCCTGGCGGGGTTGCCGGAGCTGGCGCGGCTGGCGCCGGACGAGCCCAAGCTGCGCGACGTGGTGCGGGCGGTGGCAGACTTCCTGGCCGACAGCCAGGATCCTGTAGGCGGTTGGCGCTACCCGCATCCCCGCTCGAGCCGGTTGCTGCTCGCTAATTCGATGGAACAAGCCTGGCAACTGGTGCAGGCGGACCGGTTACTCGGGCCGCAAGAGAGTCATCTGAACGCCATCGAGCGCGTGCTTCGACAACGGTTGCACGGCTGGCGCAAGACCGGCAAGGTGTTTAGCTCGCTCACCGGCTGGGAACTGGCCACCGGCAAGGTCAAGACCAACACGGAACTCTATGCGCTTTACGCCAAACCGACCGACCGGGATCCCGCACGGGACTACGACGAGGGCCGGCCCGAGTTGGGTACCTGTCCGCCGGAAGGATTGGTTTACCTGCCGGAGGTTCTGGCGTTTTACCTGAAGCATCGGCCCGCCGCGCGGCTGCTGGCGCCGCCCCGCGCGGATGAGCCTCTGGGCAAAGTGCTGGCGCGAATTCCGCAATCCAGATAATGAAACGATACCTGCACTTGACTGATTGCCTCCTTCTCGTTGGGACGTGGCTGGCCGCGCCAACGCCCGCCGTCGCGGCGGACTCCACCGAGGCGCCTACGCCGCTTGTGACGGCGCAGAATCCCGATCCGGATCGGCTTCCGACCCTCTCGTTCTGGTTTGATCAAAGCGGCCGACGCGACGATAAACTGCCGATGGTGGCTGCGTCGTTTCCGAACGTACCCGGACTGGTCTGCGACTCGTGGTGCTACGAGAGCGAACTGGTCTTCCTAGACGCGAAAGCGTTGGAGGGCGGGCGGCTGGAGTTGCGGCATCGGATGCGCGCAGCGCCGCAGGTGCTGATCGTCACCAGCGTCACGCCCGAGCCGGGCGGGATCGAATTCCTCGCGCGGCCCGAGCTGGATCGGACGCGCGGGATGTCGTGGCCGACCGAACTTCTCACCCCCAACTTGTGCTGGCAGCTCAAACGCGCCGCGGCATTCAAGAGTCGGCCGGATCCCTATCCGGAGTTCGTCCAGCGCTGTTTCATCTTCACCGAAAAGGGGCGGACGTTTCTGCATCAGACGACCCGCCGCCCGATTCCCGTCCGTCCGCCCGACCATCAATACAACAATCCACCCTGGGTGCAGATGTATGTCGGCGTGTGGCAGGACATCCCCAAGGCCGGCACAAACTCATGGGCCGATTACAGCCTGGACCGCTACACCACGCGGATCATCGGCACGGTCTCCCGCGATGGCCGGTATCTGGCGGCGCTGGCCAACGACTCGGCGACGAC
>JACADW010000236.1 GCA_013388445.1 Acidobacteriota bacterium
GGACTATGCTCAGGTTGACGATCAGCCTCTCTCCGCGGCAGGTCTCGAGGGACATCTTGTAAATGCTGCCCGCCGACTGGATTTCCCAGCCGTACGTCCCGGTCGCCCGGCAAATGGAGGCGACCACGTCAGGGGAGAAGAGCGCTTCTGCGGTCGACCCGGAGATGTCCTCCCGTTTCACCCCGTAGAGATCTTCGAACGCCCGGTTGCAGGATGTGATTCTGCCACCCGTGTCCAGGGCGAGAACCGCGACATTGATGCTCTCTATGATGTTCTCCGTATATACCTTGAGCCGTTCCAGCTCCAACGCCTTGGTCTCCATCGACCGGTACAGGTGAGCATTCTCCAGCGCGATGGCCGCGTAGCCGGCGAGGGCCGATAGCAGCTCCAGGTCTTCAGTCGTCCAGTACCTTTCCGGCGGTGGAGGCCCCAAGGCAATAAAGCCCCTGCGTCGTCCGTGCGGCACGAGTTCCTGCATGTTCGCCAAACCGGACTTTTGCAGTGCGGCAGCTGGCCGCATCAAACGAACGGCACCGCTCGAATCCGCCACGCCCGAGCCGCCATCGCCCTCGACCAGATCCTCGTCACGATAGAGCACCTGCCCCCAGACCGGCATCGGCACGCCCATAGCGTCAATCAGTCGATAGAAGCCAGGATGCGCGGCATCGGCGAAGAAGAGCGCGGCCCGTTCGAGCCCGAAGGTTCGCGCCACCCTTTCCAGGATTGAACGGGACAAACGAGGCAGGCTGATTTCCGTGGTGAGCGTCTGGGCGAATTCCATCAGGCTGGCGCGGTCGTCGAACTGGTCCCGATAGAAGAACCGATCGAGCCTGGTCTGGATCCGATCCCTCAGAGGCGCGAAAAGAAGCGCGATGACGAGAGCCGCTACCGCGATGACGATGAAGTCCGCCTCCGGCGCCATCCGCTGGAGGCCATGCTGCAGCGCCAGGGCGAACAGGATGTACAGGGCGAGGAGCAGCGAGCTCGACAGGATATACGCCGCGCCTCTTCTGAAGATGACCTCGACGTCCAGCAGACGATAGCGGATGATTGCATAGGCGAAAGAAAGAGGAATCAGCCCCAGGAACAGCTCGGACATGTACATGGCGAGTCCGGCGCGCACGCCGAAAAGCTCCGGGATGGCATAGATCAGACTGAAGGGAATGATCCCGGCCAGCGTTCCGTAACTCACCCACTTCATCTGCTGGCGCGTTGTGAGGTCGCGGGCGCTGACGCGCCGGTAGAAGAGGATGGACCCTCCGATCATGAATCCGAGCACGAAGTAAGCGAGGTGAATCCTGTCGATCACCTGACTGGCCCAAGCCGTCCTCGGAAGCCCCATCCCCGCCATGCGGCCGCTCATCCAGAGGATCTGGAGGAGCCCGAGCAGGACGACCGGCAAATAAAGCAGCGGTGCGCGGCTCCTGCCAGTGTCCGGTTCAACGGGGAAGCGGATGCAGAAGTGAACGAACAGGGCCGGCAGGAAAAGGAAGGCCGCGATGGAAATGCCATAGACCGTCCAGTCGAAAGCGGACAGGCGGGAAGTATAGCTGTAAAGGTAGACGACAAAAGCCGCCAGGCATATCAGGAAGAAGTGAAAGGCCCGAGGCTGCCTTCCTCCGCGCAGCACCAGGAACATTCCGATCGCAAGATGCAGAAAGGCAAGCAACGTGCGCGGGAAATCCTTGGCCGATATCATGGATCGGACCGCAAGCGTCACATAGGTATCCCTGCCCTGGCCGGCGGAAACGAGCCTGTAGGAGGCAGCCGCGTTGGCCCCGATCCGGTCGATGGCCTGGGAATATTCTCCCAGATTGCGAATCTCCCGCCCGTTAATGGCCAGGAGCCTGTCCCCCGGGCGGATTCCCGCCAGCGCGGCAGGGCTTCGGGCATCCACTTCCTCTGCCCGAAGCCCTGCTCTTGTCTCTACCCAGAACACGCCATCCCACGGTTCCACCCAAGATGCCCTGTCGTGCAGATTGACGACTCCAATGACGACGAGCACACTTATGGCCAGAATCGTCGCAATCGGCTTGAATGGGAGCGAAAACGTGTTCATCTGGGAAACGACGCCGCGAGCCGCCAGATTAGACCAAAAAGTAAACAAGCAAGTTACATGCCACGCCAGCCTCCCGCGGCATCCCGAGTCAAATCCACATTTTATTGAATGATAGAGACTTATGGACGCATAGCACGGCGATTCACTTGATCGCTATCATCCTTTCAATTGGTTGGATCGATCCAATTCAACATTTTGGATATCTTTCCAGGAAACTTCAAGTCTTTCTGGACGGAAATTCAGAATTCAGGATCACGGGTGAGGCGTCTGATGCCTGGGAGGAACTCAGCTCGCTTCGCTCGCCGATCTTAGTGGCACAGGGTTTAAAGGGCAAAGGGGTAAGACAGGCTCGGACCCCTTGAACCCGATGCCCCTTCAGGCGAACAGAAGAAGTGTGACGGAACCTGGTTTATTTTCAGATAGTTGTGCAGTCTCCGAGACGTTTGTGAGGCGAAAAACCTCTCACCTTCGCTGACCGGCTGCCTTCCTCCGGTTAGTTGGATCGCCACGCGACGTCAGGGGAGAACGATTCCCGTGAGGAGGTTCGGACCGATTCCGATTATCGCGGCTATTGTTCTCGGACTGGAGGTCTCAGTAGAGATTCAAGTTGATGCCGAAGCGAAGAGAGCGCGGATTGCGGCTGAGCACAAGCTGGCCGTCGGAGGTCCGGACGCGTGCATTGCCGTTCTCGAACATGTTGCGGACATCGACCAGAGCTTCCCAGCGGCCGACGCTTCCCAGGATCTCTGGAAGCGGGAGCTGCTGCCGGATGGAGAGATTCACGCCCTTGCTCAGCATATCCGATCTGTCGGCGAAGAGGTCGACCGGCGTAAGAGGGTCCCCGGGGTACCAGCGGACGGCGGCGGTCATGTTTGTGCGGGTTCGCCGGAAATTGGCCTGAACCCGGCCCGACACGGAGTGGTAGTAAGACCGCTGCATAAACTCCAGCAGACGCTGAGCCAGCTGTTCGCCGCTTAAAGTCCCGCCGTTCGCTGATAGTGCCGTGCCGGTCCCGTATACGTAGACGATTGAACCTGCAAGAAAATCGAGAATATTCCGGTTTACTGCAAGGCGCATGCCGCGCTGAGCGGTCTGGCTCTCTCTGAGCTGAGCCACGACGGTGTTCGATCCCGACGGGGTGACAGCCGCCACCAGAAAGGGCATGCCGGATCCGTTCATATGGTCTTCATAGAGCGCCACTTCAACCGTCGCCCGGCCGGACAGGATTCTCTCCAAGGCGATCTCGGAGTGCTTGAATTGGCTGACATGGAGGCGTCCATCGATTTTGGCGACGTACACCGGTTCGGTCATGTTCAGCGGTTCGCCGTCCGGAAGAAGGATGGTGTTTGCGTCTCTCACCCTGCGAGAGGACATCGCGGTCTTCACCTTCCAGGTGTCCGCCGGGGTGACCACGACTTGGAAGTAAGGACTGAAGTAGGTCTTGCTGGTGCCGTAATAGACTCTCGATAGGTCGAAACCGTACTCAATTTCCAGTCCATCCAGGATCTGGCTTCGCCCACCAAGGCCCAGGTCGAAGAACTGGGCTCCGGAGTCGCGCATGGCAGGATCCTGATTCAGAAAATGCGCTGGCTTTGAAAGCAGACTGATATCCGTGTTATTGAGGCCGAGTCGGCCGTAACCGAGCGACAGCTTCAGGTCCCTGCCCGGATCCGTGCGGTAGTGGAACGTATTGCGCACATGCCAGAAGGAGTCCGCTCCCGAGTTGAGCTGCCCGGATACGATCATCCTTCCGGAATCCGTGATAGGTTCCGTATATGCGAAGTTGGAAACCACTCCGTTCCGGTCGGAACTGGGGGATACGAAATAGTTCTCTCCCGCCATCCCCGAAGTGGTGGCTACCTCGAGCGCGGCGCCCCGGGTGAAAGTCGACTCTCTCTCCGCTGCAGAACCCGGCAAATCCCGGAAGATCAGACGTCTATCGGAGGTGCTTCTGACCACGGTCCTGAGGTCCCAGTTGCGCGGATCAGGCTCGGCTGCCAGGAAATCCAGCAGCTCCTGCAGCACCACGTTGAGGGTCAGCGTCTTGCCCGGTTCAATCTTGATCCCAGAATTAGTCAGCGGCTGGTAACCCTCGCGGGCGACCTGAAGGTGGTATGAGCCCGGAGCAAGGCCGCTGATGCGGAAGAGCCCCTTTCGGTCGCTGCGCGTGAAAGTGATCGTGCCGCCCTCTCCATCCTGACGGAACAGCGTAATGACGGCCCCGATCAGTCCCTCGCCCGCCTGCGACGTGATCTTTCCCGTGATCCTTCCCGCATTCTTTGCCTGCACACTCGCAGCGATGAGGGCGATGGCGAGAAGGAGCGAAAGCGTCGGAGGAAGCCGCCTCATGGATCTCGAATCCTCAGGAGACACTGGCACCCATGCCATAGAGATCCTGCTCACTGGCAAAACCCTAGCACAGCACAGCATCGGATGTCAATTGCCCGGTGTTTCCGGGCAGTGCTTCCCGTTCCAGGCGCGTTAAGGCCGCCCCCAGCCTTTTGGAAAAGAGGACTGCTGCCCGGGTCAACGCAAGCCGTATTGTGCAAGGTCCGACCCCGAACTCAGCCGTCCCGCAGATTCTCCAAGGGCAATCGCCGGGGTCGCCTGGATGGTTGCGGGACAGGCAGTCTAGCAGCACCCGCTGGACCTCAATGCTTGCAGACTGCTGCAGGCGGCGATGGCCGCGGAGCCCTTCGTTTGGATCGGGCGTGCCGACCGGTCAAGAAGCCGGTTGGCTCAGCAAGCGTGGAGGCTGTGTTTCACTTTATTGCGGACTGCGGAGGGCTGGGGGATGCATCCGGTGCCAGGTCTGCCCATACAATATCAGCCTCAACTTTGCCCCGGTCGTCCAGCAAGTCCCCGACGGCGATTCCCGGCAGAGTGACGGTGACACCGGCCGGCACCTTTTCCTCAACTACCTGGGAGCGACTCTGCGCTCGGCCGGCCTGGTTCTTGTAGATGATCCTGATCATGAACCTGTCGTAAGCCACCTGCCCGCAGTTCTGAATCGTCACCGAGCAGCGCATGGAGATTCCGTTTCCCATCTTTCCGTCGGCGCCAGACGCCGCCCTGTCCATTCTGACTCCGACGACCCTGATATCAGCGGGTGACAATACGCGGGTAGCGCTCGGTACAGCCGTACGGATTATCTCAGCCGGGCGGCCCGCCGCCTTTTTCTCCTGTTTACGCGCGCTGAGAATAAGGTAAGCGAGGGTGGCACCCAGGGCAATCATGAGGCCGAGGAAGAGGGATCTTCTGATCACCTGGCCCTCCTTCGGCTCAGTTGCCGATCCCACAGACGGGGTCCTTGGAGGAAGTAACGGGCAGGGTCCATAGACGGAAGGACCCGAGCGAGCTGCAGAAGAGAGATGGCGCTCCAGTCTGAGCTGGATTCACGGCTGCTTGGAGCCATACCACGCCCCCGCTCCGATCTCTCCTTCAGGAGCGGGAATTTGGTGGATCCTAACCCTCTCGGGCCGAAATCCAATATAGGTCCGGCAGCTTGCCGATGCAACAGAAATCTGGACATGAGCGGAGCCGGCAGCTGGATGCTGGCCGCGAGCCGCGCGATTCTGCTCTGCAATCACCTGCGCGGAGTAGTAATATTCTGCACCGTTGAGCGTGCATGTTGGCTTGTGAAAGTAGACTGGGGGATTCATGGCGATTTTGCTCCGAGAAGCGGATGTTGAAAAGCTGGCGGATATGGCAACGGCATTGAACGCTGTTGAGCAAGCCTTCCAGCTGCAAGGCGAAGGGAAGGCGGAGAACGCGCCGCGTCGCCGGTGCCGCCTGGAGAGAGGATACCTGCACGTGATGAGCGCCTCGCTTCCGCCGCTGGGCGTCGCCGGGCTGAAGGCTTACACCAGCGTTGAAGGCAAGACCCACTTCCACGTATATCTCTACGGGTCGAGTGACGGAACCTTGCTCGCTGTGATGGAAGCCGACAGGCTCGGGCAGATTCGCACAGGCGCAGCAAGCGGCGTTGCCACCAAATACATGGCGCGCCAGGATGCCCGCCGGGTAGGCATCATCGGTGCCGGGTGGCAGGCGCGTGCGCAGTTGGAGGGGGTATGCGCCGTGCGCACCGTGGAGAGCATTGCCGCTTGGAGCCGCACGCCCGAAAAGCTGGAAGCGTTCTGCCAGGAGATGACCGAGAAGCTGGGCATTCAGGTTCAGCCGGCCGCCTCGCCCGAAGAGACTGTGAAGGACAAGGACATCGTAATCACGGCCACGACGGCCACCGAGCCGGTTGTGATGGGTGATTGGCTTTCGAAAGGTACTCATATCAACGCGATCGGTGCCAACTTCCTGGCCCGCCAGGAACTGGATATCGCCGCCATCCAGAAATGTGCCTGCGTGATCGTCGACTCCGCCGAACAAGCCGCCCTCGAGTCCGGGGATCTTGCGCGGGCGGCGGATGCCGGAGCATTTTATTGGGAGGATGCACGGGAACTCAGCGCGGTGGTGATTGGAGACTATCCTGGTCGCGAGGATGACGGGGAGATCACGCTCTTCAAGTCCCACGGCATCGCGCTGGAAGATGTGGCGTTCGCGGCGAAGATCTACGATGCCGCTGTCAAGGCGCGTGTGGGCGAGAAACTCAACCTCTGAGGTGGGGTCAGGCAGGTTCGATTTGGGTTTTTCGCCATTCAATCGGATAGGAAACTCAAATCTCACCCGCCTGACCCCAGGCGGTTGGCTCTTGCCGCGATGCGGTCGAGTTCCCGGGCGAGCTCAGGGCTGCATGGATCCGGTGCGTGCGTTGCCAGGATACGCTGTAGGCGCTCCCGGGCGCACAACTTCAATATCTCCAGGCTGCTCGGGGCAAAGCGCAGCGGGCTCACCGGCTCGATAAAGCCGTGCAGCATAGGCTGCCTGCGGTGCGCCTCCGAGCCGCCGCGCACCGCCTCGCACATCTCCAGAATGAAGCGCGGCGATCTCCCCCCGAAATCCAGACCTGGGTGACCTTGGAGGTCCCTTTGACGAGCTCGGCGGCCATGAAGACATCGCGGCAGTGAGCGGGAATATCGAGCGCCATACCCATGCCGCCGACGATGTTGATCTCCTCGAGCGCGTCGCCGATGCGGTCCGCAAGCCGTGTGTCGGCGAGCGCCGGCTCGCGGCGGACAGTACCATCCTCTTCGATCCAGGCGAACTGGCCGGGACTGGAGACCAGGATGAACTCCCCCGCACCGAATCGTACTCGCCGCTCGGCAGCGCGGCCATGGAGAAAATACTGTTTCCCGCATCGGTCGAGCGTTTCGTGGACGAGCCGGTCCGGAATCCGCGCCGCCTGGGTGGCTCTGTCGACGTCGGCGCCGGCCCGGGCCAGGAACTCCAGCGATTCCGAGTCAGTAAAACTCACACCGATATCCGTCAGCAGCTTCAACGAGGCATCGTGGATCGATTGGATATCCGCTGCATCGATGATCGTGAGCCTACTTAACGTGGGAGCCCTATTTGCGACCCAGGGGAACGCAGCTAGATGAGGGCCGACTGGATCTTCGTCCTTGTCAGGCTGATAAGGTCGGCAAGAGTCTCGCGCGAGTAGCTGCCCGCTGGGATCGGCTCATGGACTGTGATTCTTATCGTCGATGGGTAGATCCGCATGCCGCCTTTGGGCATGACAACCGTGCCTCCTGAAACCGTCACCGGAACGACCGGCACGCCCGCATCCATGGCCATTATGAAAGCGCCCTTCTTGAAAGGGAGCAGACGCCCGTCCCGTGAACGCGTGCCCTCGGGATAGACCACGTAACTCTTTCCCTTCCGCAAGTTCTCGGCTGCGAGCCGCGCACCGCTCACGGCGGCTGCGGTGTTACTGCGATCGATCGGCACGACTCCGATGACGGGAAACCCATATCTCAACACGGGATTCCTCAGCAATTCCTTCTTCGCCAGGTACCCTACGTTGCGTCCGAGATATGTCCACAGGACCGGAAC
>JACADW010000279.1 GCA_013388445.1 Acidobacteriota bacterium
GCATGTTATTATGTCATCAACATGCAGACACGTGACCGCGACCGATTGAGCCGCATACGCCAGTCTCTCTACGAGCTGGCCCAAGAGGTTGTGCAATTGGTCCCCGTCTTCGCCGAGCGGCATCCGATGGTCAAGGGGACGGTCTACGAGCAGCGCCGCAAGTGCGGAAAGCCTTCCTGCCATTGCGCCAGCGGTGAGCCACACCGTTCGATGATCCTGAGCCGCAGTGAGGCAAGCCGGACCCGACTGATCGCGATCCCCTCCGGTCACCTCAAGGACCTGCAGGTTCTGACCAGGCGGTACCAGCGGTTTCGTCGGGCGCGGGCGCGGCTGGGCCGGATCTACAGGAAGATGATCTCGCTGATCGATCAGCTGGAGGAGGTGCGGCGCAGGGAGCCGTAAAGCGGATGGACGTTGTCGTCTACGAACACGATCAGCAGTACGTGCTGAATGCTTTCCGTCTGGGGAGTTTGATTTTGTGTACGGGGTGAGCGAGGTGGCGGAGACGGAGTTCTTCCGCTACATCGGGGCGCACCGGATTCTGGAGAAGCTGGCCGAGACGTATCCATCGCCGCGGGAAAAGCGGGAGGTGCCGCTGTGGATGTTCGTGGCGAGCAACCTGTCGATGCGGCTGCATGGGGTGCATGCCTTTCATAGCTATCCGTACGTGGTTCGCTGTGGCGGGATGCTCAACGCGTTCGGTCCGGAAGTGGCGCACAAGGTGAGGCATCCGCAGACGGGGGATGTGACGCTGAGTTGCCTCGGTTTCAACGACAAGAACACCTACGACCGGCAGACGCCGTGCGATCAGGATTATCTCCGGAAGTTTGCACGGAGCACGGAGCCGCAGTCGTTGGAACGGTGGTTCAACCGGGACGTGATGCGCATCCTGAAGCAGCACCGGGCGTTCGATGCGGAGGGGATCCTCCTGGGAGATGCGAGTTACCTGTTCGTTCCGGACAACCCGAACTATGAGGGGTCGGTGCGGATGTTGTTTGACGAGCACAACCACCCGGTCTCGAGCGAGACGGTCAGCGCGGAAGAGTGGGGGCGCTGCCGGTGGAAACGCTGCTACAAACTGGTGTCGTTGGTGCACACCAACCGGGCCGGAGATTACTGCCTGTTTGCCGGGCTGAGGATTCTAGCGGGAAACGCACATGAGGGTCCGGTGTTGTGGGACATGGTCGACGGCTTCGTCGAGGCGGTGGGTCCGGGGGTGATGAAACGACTCATCCTGGATCGGGGCTTCATCGACGGACGAGAGATGGGGCGCTGCAAGGAGAAGTATGGGATTGACATGCTGATCCCTCTCAAGAGGAACATGGACATCTACCAGGATGTCCTGGGGTTGATCGGGGGCGGGAGAGTCCGGTTTGAACCCTACACGCCGCCGCCTCCGAAGCCGCCCGTGCAGGAGAAGCCGGCCCGCGCTCCGCAGGAGATCCGCCGGCGCGAGAAGAAGCGGCAGCGGACGATGAACCACAGGAAGGCAGCCGTTCCGCCGCCACCCGCAGACGGCCGATGCGCGGACGTCCCCAGGCATCGTGAGATAAAGGAGACAACAGCACGCACCATTTGCGATCAGCTCGGCATTTCCCGTCCGTAGCTCAGGTTGCATCCAGAATCTAGTTTCGGAAATCGTCCACTATGGGACGCCACCCCCTTCCTGAGCACTATCGTGGCATTTGCTGGGATGTCTCCTCCACGAGCCAAATCAGAGGCGACTGTTCCGGCTGGATATATCCGCTTCTCGGTCTGTTCAGATTCATTACAAGCAGAATGGCAACGGCAAGAGCGGCAAACAGAATGGACCGCAATCACGAGGCCGGCGTCGCGCGGCAGTTCTGAGAGGCTACAGTCGTTCGAACGGTGGATCGCCGAAAACAAAGAGCGCATCCGCCTCGTCGGGACACTGAAATCCCCTGCAGGGACGGATCCAGTACCTTGAGCAGGAGATGCTGATTGCGCTCTTGCATGACCTGAACCGGCAGGAAGGCAAGTGAAGCCTTTCGACTCGGGTTTACGCCATCACTCCCGGCAAGTCCGTCGAATCACTCGGTGAGAAAGAGGCAACAGAAGTCAGCCGCAAGTGATATCAATCGGGGGCTCGCCAGGCCGTGTTCCGCAGTCGATCACAGTGGCCTTCATGGGTGAGCCGGGCCGCCTACTTCCTGCCGGCCACAAACCTGTCTCGGGCCCGCACACCGATGTTTGGCTGGTCGATGAAGAAACCATCGATTCCAGCTTCGAGAAATACGCGCACCTCGGCGTCAGAGCGCACCAATTCCTGCGGGTTCTCGGAGCCGATCTTCACCCCCGCGACCGAGGCCGAGACCGGGCACGATCTCAACATCTCGTTTGACCGGACGGTGGAGATGGTCGGCGGTGCGAACGCCGAGCAGCTCCGCGATCTGACTCTCAAGATCTATGGCCGGGCATGTAGTGCTCAGGTTGTGCAGGAAAAACGTCCCTGATGGATCAGGATGTACGGCACATGAACTTGCCATGCCCGTGTTGGTCAAGCTATGGCTTGCAATGGGATTCGCCGCGAGAATAGAATTGAAGGTCTGTGAGGGCCAGCGGACCGACAGATGAGCCATTGGACTGCGCTCGATTTCTTATTCGCCGGTATCATCATTCTCTCCACCGTTGTCGCCTTTTTCAAAGGCCTGACGCGGGAGCTGATCAGCCTTGGTGCCCTGATCATCGGGTTTGTAGCCGCCGCTTTCTATTACCCCCGGGCAGGCGCCTGGTTCATCGATCTGACCAGTTCGGAAACCGTCGCCAACCTTGTCGGGTTCATGATCGTTTTTCTTGGATGTCTGATTGCCGGCGCTCTGATCGCCTATGCGGTCAAACGCTTCATCAAGTTAGCGTCGCTGGACTGGGTGGACCGGCTTCTCGGTGGGATTTTCGGCTTTCTCAGAGGGTGCGCCCTGTCCTCAATCATCGTGCTCGCGTTGATCGCCTTTCCTGTCCGTGAAAGCCGCCTCGCGCGAAGTGTGCTGGGACCGTATCTGCTGGCCGGCGCGCGGGCTGCAGTGCTTCTGGTGCCCCAGGATCTGAAGGACAAGTTCCGCGAGGGATACAAGAAGGTCCTGGACGCCCTCACCCAGCCTGAGAGCAAGACTTGAGCGCCTCCGAAGCGAGGCGGCTCCCAGCCATAACTCCGGTTGACATCCAACCCAGGCGTCTTATATTATTAGCACTCACCTCAGGTGAGTGCTAATGTTTGTCTGTAAGTGATTCAAAACAGAAAGCTTGTGAGCGAACAGCCTAAACATCAGAAAGGAGATCAGGTCCATGCAGGTTAGGCCTTTGCACGATCGCGTGCTGGTAAAGCGCATCGAGGAAAAGGAAGTCGTCAAGGGAGGGATCATCATTCCCGACACCGCGAAGGAGAAGCCCATGGAGGGCGAAGTGGTCGCTGTCGGTGATGGGAAGATCCTCGAAGATGGGAAGAGGATGCCGCTGGATGTCAAAGCCGGCGACCGGATCCTCTTCGGAAAGTATGCCGGAACCGAGATCAAGATTGATGACCAGGACTACGTGATCATGAGAGAGGAAGAGGTGCTGGCCATCATAGAGTCGGGCAAGAAGTCCTCTAAGTAAAACATTCAGAAAGAGATAAAGGAGCATTCAGACTATGGCAAAGGAAATTGTACATGGCGAGCAGTCACGGCAGGCGATCCTTCGCGGCGTGAACCAGCTGGCCGATGCGGTCAAGATCACGCTGGGGCCCAAGGGTCGCAACGTGGTGCTCGACAAGAAGTTCGGCTCCCCGGTCATCACCAAGGACGGCGTGACCGTAGCCAAGGAAATCGAGCTGAAGGAAGGCGTCGAGAACATGGGAGCCCAGATGGTCCGTGAAGTGGCTTCCAAGACATCGGATGTGGCCGGCGACGGGACTACGACTGCAACCGTTCTGGCTCAGTCGATCTTTCGTGAAGGCGTGAGGAACGTGGCTGCCGGTGCGAACCCGATGGCTCTCAAGCGCGGAATCGAGAAGGCTGTCGAAGCCGCCGTCGAAGAGCTCAAGAAGCTGAGCAAGCCTGTCAAAGGCGAGATGATCTCCCAGGTGGGAGCGGTTTCTGCCAATAACGACAAGACAATCGGCAATATCATCGCCGAGGCGATGAAGAAGGTCGGCAAGGACGGCGTCATCACAGTCGAGGAGGCCAAGTCGATCGAGACTTCCCTGGAGGTGGTCGAGGGGATGCAGTTCGACCGGGGCTACCTGTCACCTTACTTCGTGACCGATCCGGAGCGGATGGAGGCGGAGCTCAATGACTGCCTGATCCTCCTGAATGAAAAGAAGATCAGCTCGATGAAGGACCTGCTGCCCATCCTTGAGCAGATCGCCAAGAGCGGCCGTCCCCTCCTGATCATCGCGGAGGATGTGGAGGGTGAGGCGCTGGCGACACTTGTGGTCAACAAGCTGCGCGGAACCCTTTCGGCCGCGGCCGTGAAGGCTCCGGGGTTCGGCGACCGCCGCAAGGCCATGCTGGAGGACATTGCAATCCTGACCGGCGGCAAGGTGATCTCGGAAGATCTCGGTATCAAGCTGGAGAACGTCCGGCTGGAGGACCTTGGCCGGGCCAAGAAGATCACCATCGACAAGGACAACACCACGATCATCGAAGGTTCCGGAAAACAGAGCGACATCGAGGGTCGTGTCAAGCAGTTGCGCGTGCAGATCGAAGAAACGACCTCGGATTACGACCGTGAAAAGCTGCAGGAGCGGCTGGCTAAGCTGGTCGGAGGCGTGGCCGTGATCAAAGTGGGTGCTGCGACCGAGACCGAACTGAAGGAAAAGAAGGCGCGCGTGGAGGATGCCATGCACGCGACCCGCGCTGCGGTCGAGGAGGGCATCGTCCCCGGCGGAGGGGTAGCCCTGCTGCGCTGCATCACGGCTCTCGACAAACTCAAGCTTGAAGGCGACGAATCGGTCGGCGTCAGCATCGTACGCCGCGCTCTCGAAGAACCGCTGCGCCAGATCGCCGCGAACGCCGGACACGAAGGCGCCGTCGTGGCGGAGAGGGTGCGACAGAGCAAGGAGGTCAATTACGGCTTCAACGCCGAGACCGAGGAGTACGAGGACCTGGTCGCTGCCGGCGTGATCGACCCGACCAAGGTGACCCGCACGGCGCTGCAGAACGCCGCGTCGATCGCAGCTCTGCTCCTGACGACGGAAGCGCTGGTCAGCGAGATCAAGGAAGAGGAGAAGACTCCTCCCGGACCTCCGGGCGGCGGCGGCATGTACTGATCCCGAATTCCTGCTCAATGACAAGCCAGGGGCCCTGGAACCCAGAGGCCCCTTTTTGTTTGTGGCCGTCCGGCGCTCGGGAAGTCCGAGCGTAGTTTCACTGCGCCAAAGCCCCGCAAGATCGACGATTTACGATTGACAAGTCCTGCCAGCGCTGCCCCCTGCATTCGTCAATGGTCAATCGTCGATCGTCAATCGCGGGGGCTTGGCTTGACTGGATGCCGATGCGATAGTACCCTCGCGCCGGGCTTTAACGGGCTTTAAAAGGTCGAAAATGCTCAGGCTATACAACACGCTGACGAACGCCAAGGAAGAGCTGAAGACGGTAGAGGAGGGAGTCGTTCGCCTCTACACCTGCGGGCCGACGGTTTACGACTATGCGCACATCGGCAATTTCCGGACATTTGTCTTCCAGGACCTGCTGAGACGATACCTTCGGTTTCGCGGCTACAGGGTCATCCATGTCATGAACATCACCGACGTGGACGACCGGATCATCCAGAACGCGCGCGAACAGGGGATGAGCCTGGAGGAATACACCGCAAAATACACAGCCGCGTTCATCGAAGACAGCAGGACGCTGCGCATCGAGTTGCCGGAGCTGATGCCCCGGGCAACCGACCACATCCCCGAAATGGTGGCCCTCATAAAGAAGCTCGAGGCGAACGGGTACGCTTACCGGCGGGACGGATCGATCTATTTCAATATCTCGCGTTTCCCGGGGTACGGCAGGCTGAGCAAGACCGATTTCCGGGGCATCCAGACCGGGGCCCGTGTGGACACCGACAAGTACGACAAGGAGAATGCCCGCGATTTCGCGCTGTGGAAAGCGGCGAAGAAGGGCGAGGTTTTCTGGGAGACTGAAATCGGTCCCGGCCGGCCGGGTTGGCACATCGAGTGCTCTGCGATGAGCATGAAGTACCTGGGAGAGACGTTCGACATCCACTGTGGCGGCGCAGATCTGGTTTTCCCGCATCATGAAAACGAGATTGCCCAGAGCGAGGGCGCGACCGGCAAGCCGTTCGTGCGGCTCTGGCTGCACTCGGAATTCCTGATCGTCGACGGCGAGAAGATGTCCAAGTCGCTCGGAAACCAGTTTACGCTGCGCGACATCCTCGCCGGGGGACATTCGCCTGAAGCGATTCGGTATCTGCTGTTGTCATCGCACTACCGGAAGCAGCTCAACTTCACTGCCGACGGTCTCCGTCAGGCACAGGCGTCGATCCAGCGCCTTGAAGATTTCCTGCAGCGGATGTCTGAGGTGGCAGTCGAAGAGGCTCCCCGTCCGGATTTCGCGGAGGCGGTCGCCGGGGCACGTCGGGATCTGGTCGAAGCCATGGATGACGACCTAAACACCTCGGCGGCGCTCGCCGTCGTGTACGATTTCATCCGCTCCACCTATCAGCGGATGGATCAGCAGGAGCTCGGCGGTGGAGACGCGAACGCCGCGATCGAGTTCGTACGCGATCTCGACGGCATCTTCGCGGTCCTGCCGCCCGAAGCGGAACTCGTGGATGATGAGATCCTCAGGAAGATAGAAGAGCGGTCTGAGGCAAGGAAGCGCAGGGACTTCGCAGAATCGGACAGAATCCGGGACTGGCTTCTCGCCAAAGGCATCCGGCTCGAGGATACGCGCGAGGGCACCCGGTGGAAACGCGTCCGTTCGAGGACATAACTTGAAATGAAGGGTCCGCCGCCGACACTTCTCCCATGTGACCGCGCCTCACATTCGAACCGGACGGCTCGGTGAACGGATCGCGTGCCGGTTTCTCATCAACCTCGGCTTCGACATTCTCGCGCGCCGGTACCGTGCCCGGTGGGGCGAGATCGATATCATCGCATTCGAGGGGGAAACGCTGGTCTTCGTCGAGGTAAAGACCAGGGCTACCCGGGCATTCGGCCAGCCCTGGGAGTTCGTGGACTGGGAGAAGCGCCAGCGACTCCGCTCGGCGGCGGATGAATTCGTTTCCAGGTATGATCTCGGACGCTACACCTGCAGGTTCGACATCGTATCCGTGGTGTCGCCGGGCACGCGCGCCGAGGAGGTCTCGCTTTTTCGAAACGCCTTCTAGAAGCGTCTGCTGTGTCGTGCTTCGTCGTTGCCGGTTCGCGAGTTCTTCCTTCTCCAGGAATGGTCATGCCCTGGCCTATCTTTCTGGTACACGCACCGGCTTTGAGTGACAGCGGTTGCAGCTGTATCTCTATTGCCGTCGGGGACGCGGCCGCGGCAAAGTGTGTTGTTGAGAGGCGAAGTCGGTCCCGGGCATTATCTGGCAGCCGGCATTTCGGAACAGCCGCTCGCGGGCGTCGCATGCACCCAAGCGTATGGAGATTCGCCCGAGCGGAGCAGGCCGGGGCCGCCGGTGGTGCATTTCAGTCATCCCGCGCGAGCGGGAAGGCAGCCGGCTTTGGGACGGTCACGATTCCACGCCTGGCGCCGCCGGTTCGTCTGCCCGGCCGACGACGACGCCTCGACAAAGGCCCGGGCACCGGTTTCGCGCCGCATGAGCATCCCGCAC
>JACADW010000297.1 GCA_013388445.1 Acidobacteriota bacterium
ACGAACCTTATGAGAAGATCAGAAGGTGAGCTTCAAACCCAGCTGCACGATCCGGTTTTCGCGATCGGTGCTGGTAATCATACCTGCGTTCGGGTCCCCGCAACAACCGCGGTTAGGCAGGGAGAAGAAGGGAGTATTGGTCGCGTTGAACATCTCCGCTCGGAACTGCAGCCGGCTGATCTCTGACAGGAAGCGGAGGTCGAAGAACTTCTGGATGCCCAGGTCCAGGTTATGCAACGGTCTTTGGACGAGCACGTTTCGAGCGGCGTTGCCTTCCGTGTATGGGGCCTGGTTTGCGAAGCACGCGGTATCATAGTCACGAAGCAAAGTACGCTGATCACCGGGTAGGCTCCCGTTACATATCCGGTTCGGTCGAAAGTTGCGCCCGGTATTTGTGTCGAGCCCGCCATACACGCCGAAGGGCTGACCGCTCTGAAGGGAGAGAAGCCCTGAGAGCTCCCAACCTCCGAGGACTCCTTGAATGAGAGGGTGGGGTTGCTTCAGGAGTCGCCTGCCTCTTCCGATAGGCAGTTCATAAATCATGCTGCTGCGGAAGATATGGCGGAAGTCGAAGCCCTGCCGACTGTAGTCCCACAACCTGGAATTGTCGTATCTCTGGAGACTGTTGCCCGCCAGCTGCGTGAGCTCGTCGATAGTCCCCAGCGCCTTGCCGAAGCTGTAGGAGGCAGTGAACATGAATCCGTCGGCAAAGCGGCGTGTCACGTTTGCCGTCATACCGTGGTAGTTGGCAATTCCCTGCCAGTCCATCAGCAACAACCGCCCAATCGCGGGGTAGGGCGATCTGCAATCAGGTCCGGTGTGCGGATAGGGACATGTCAAGGGTCCGGGTCCGGGCAGCGGGGCGTTGGGGCGTGAGTAGTAGGAGATGTGCGTTTGCTTGTTTCCGACGTAGCCGAGCGAAGCCGTCATCGTTTTCCCGAGCTGGCGCTGGACGTCGAGCGTCCACATCTGAATATAGGGCAGCCTGACGTTGGAGTCCGCTGTTTCGATTGAGGGCAGCGACATCGCGGTTACCGGGTCTGGTGAGACCGGAGGCTCCCAGAGCTTGAAAGCGTTTTCGTAATAGAGCGGGGTCGCATTCCGCTGTCCGCCGATAATGTATGGCGGAATTCTTTGGTTTTCGAGGGTGCTCGCCTCCTGAACCGTTGCACTGTAAAGCGCGTACCCCATGCGGATTACGGTTTTGGAGCTCCCAGGGCTCCATGCGATTGAAATGCGTGGCTGAAAGATGCCCGGAGGCATATCATAGAACCGGTTCGGCCCGTCCTTCCGGTATTTGAACGGAATCATCGGTTCCAAGGTCTTGAAGGAGGGGGCACCCGTCGAAAATACGACCTCGCCGGTCTTGAAATCGAAGCGGCTGAAAATATTGTTCTTCTCCTTGAGACTCTCGATAAACGTGTAACGAAGGCCGAGAGTCAGGCTGATGTTCGGAGTCACCTGTATCTGATCGTCGGCAAACAGGTCCATTTGATGTCGATACCAGTAGCCGTTCTTCTCGTTGGTGAGGAGCTTGAACGGTGTTACCTCGGCGGCGATCCCCAGGATGAAGTCACCGAAGCCTGTCTCGTAGGTTTTGGCGGCGTTCAATCCGTATGGGAATCCAGTGTATGCATTGCGAAAAGCCCAGATGGGAAAGCCACCCCGGATCCCAAGGCGCGGGACAATACTTTCGTGCCTGGACACGCTTGCACCCATCAATAGACTGTGCCGACCCTTGGTCCAGCTGATCTTGTCGTTCAGCTGGTACCCATTGTTGATGTACGGAAAGCCTGTGGCGAGCTCGACTCTTGGGAAACCGCTTATGCGGAAGCAGCACAGGCCGACCCGAAGCTCGGCCGGGATATCGCCGTACGGGAGATTGATCTTGCCCCCCGGTCCCAACAGGACCTCAGTCGCGCTCGACCCGCTCCGTTCGGTGTAGCGTGTGTAGCCGAAGCGGACTTCGCTGAGCATCGTCGGTGAGATCACGTAGTTCCAGCCCAAAACCCCCGAGTGCGCGTCGAAATCCCGATCGCTCGAGTAGCCGGGAGTAATGGCGAGAGACTTGCTCACGCGATGATCCTCGGTCCAGCGACCGAAGATGCGGTGTTTCTCCGACTGGTTATGGTCGATACGGAAGGACCACTGATTGCTGCTGTCCGGATTGGTTCCCGTCTGAATATAGTTCTGGGTCCGGTTGGAAGGGTTGTTGGGAAGCGGAAACATAAGGTCCGCGAGCGCCTGGGAGGGCGCGAAGATGCGGTTTGTTGGGATCACGTTTCCTGGGAACGGATCCCGAGCATAGCCGTTTGGCGAGGTCGAGTCCTGTCGGGTGGTGAGCGGATCGTAGATAAGTCGTTGCACTGCCAGTGATTCGGAGAAATCGCCTTTGCGCTCCAATGCGGTCGGCACCCTGGTGTAGCTTACGAAGGAGTTGCGAATGCGCAGTCCCTCGTAGCTGGCGAAGAAGAAGGTGCGCTTCTTGAGGATAGGCCCGCCGAGACTCCCCCCGAACTGATGATATTTCTCGTCTGGCTTCGACCGGTTGGCAGGAAGAAAGAAGTTGCGGGCATTCAGAGCGCGGTTCTGCGCGAATTCATATGCTGAGCCATGAAACTCAGCCGATCCGGACTTGGTAGCGACGTTCAGAACCACTCCACCACCCCCGGTGAACTCAGATCTATAGTTGCTTGTCTCGGCCTTGAACTGTTGGATCATATCCATTGAGGGATAGATCACCGAGGTCCAATGCCGATAGATCTCCTGAGTGTTTATTCCATCGATAGTGGTTTTGGTAAACTCAGGCCGCAGACCAAAGGCCTGCGCTATCGAGTACTGTCCCCGTTCAGCCTTCCCGAAGTACTGGCGCTGCCAGCTGTTGGAGAAGCCGAAGCTGACTCCCGGAGCGAGGGAAGCCAGGGCGACGAAATTCCGCCCATTGACCGGCAATTGCTCGACTTGCCTATCCGTGATCACGGAACCGATGCTCGCGCCTTCGGCTTGCAGAAGGGAGGTCTCGTAGGTGACCGTCACTTCATTGGACGTCTCACCCAATTCCAGACTGACGTCAAGGCGAGCTTGATGGCCGACGTTCAACGTAATGCCCTTCAGAGTCTTGGTGCTAAAGCCCGCGGCCATGACCTTGAGTGTGTACGAGCCCGGCCTCAGGGCGCGGAAAACGTACCGGCCCTCCTCGTTCACCACGGTGATGTACTCTACGCCAGTGGCGTCATTGACGATCTGGAGCTCGGCTTGCGGAATGATCGCTCCAGACGGATCGCGCACGATGCCGCTGATCTCGGCATCCGGCACTTGCCCCAGAACGCTGCTAGTCACGGAGAGTGCCAAGCACATAGCCAACAGATGGTGCGTCAATGGGGCCACTCGAACTCTGCGCCTGCACATATCTCCTCCTTCCTTACCTTAACACGACACGATGGTTTCGAAAAATGAAACAAACAGGTCACCAGATGAACCTAGCAGCGTTTTTGGGCGGTGTCAAGGGTTTTTCGGACCTCTCCGGATCCGCCCGGTCCGTGACTCCCACGCCGACGGCGTGGCCTTATCTCTTGGGTTTATGAACGTGAGCCTGCCAAGGCGAAGCCGCCAGGGATGACCTCCTCAGTCGGCGGATACCGCCCCTGATCCACAGCATGGAGTTTGGCTTTCATGAAATAGAACGGGGTGGAGTGCGGAGCAGCGTGCTTACCATCCGGGACACTGGACGGGGAGCATCCTGTTTCCGGCGAGGAGGACCGCGACCTATGTCGGCGGATCGACCTCATAGAAGGCGAACGAGGCTAAGGCCTCAATCGATTCGTCGGAGGCTTTCCCGTGATCTGGAGAAAAAACGGGGAAGCCCATGCTCGGTTTCCATCTTGCTGCGTGAGACGAACATAGACAAAGTGATTCCCCGCAGGCAGAGAACCGATTCGGTACCGAACCGAGATGTCCCGGCTGTTTTGAGGAAGGCTCTCCCTGACCTTCCCGTCCAGGATGATTTCGAGTTTCTCGAAAGCTGCCGTTCCCCTGGCGTGAATGAGCATTTCAGGCATCTGTGCCACCGTCATGGACTCCCCCATCCACTGGCTTCCCGCCAGAACCGATAGCTCAATTCTGGCGGTAGCTCCGAAGGTCCGGCGTTTTTGCAGGGCTTCGAACACCGCGGCACGGGTTCTCTTCCTGGTCCATGCGCAGCCGTAGGAGGCCGATGTACTGAGGTGATCGCTGCTTGCGATGAATCCGAATCGGTGTCCTCGACGGAGACCCTGGTCTGCGGCCTGCTCGGTTTGTGAAGTTTCCTCGTCCCTGAAACCCTGGTAAATCTCCAGCAGGGGGCGGTGCCTCTGCTCCGGCTGATAGTCCCAGACGTTGTCGGTATTGATAGGCGCGTGGGGGATCAGGAACGAATGGTCCCCCAGTTCCTTCGTCAATTCCGGGTATGGAACGTACTCGGGCCGCAGCATATCGGGACGCAGGGAGACGACGTTGTGATCGGTCTCGCGGATTCCGCGCGCCCCGAAGTTGCGGCTGTGCTCGAAAGAATAGAAGGGCATGAATAGCGGTTCGAGCAGGTGCCGATCCACCTCCTTGCAGCTTCGCCACCAGACCTGGCTGGCTGCGTTGCCCCAGTTCAGGTCGGCGGCATGGTCTGTGATAGCCATGAAATCCAGATGTCCGGGCCCCAGGGCGTAGCGATACGCATCAGTGAGAGAACCGTCGGCCAGAGGGTAACAGCGCGAGAGATCCGTATGGCGGTGGAGGTCGCCATAAACTAACTCATACTCGACGCCAGCTACCGAAGTTCGGGGTCCCGGTTCCATCCGGGGTCTTGGCTGCATGGACCCTTCAACTCGGCCCGCTGCTCGCGCTGCCGGTAACTTTCCGGTGGCGGGCCCGCGCCCGGCAATGGTCGCGAGCGCAACCCCCCTGGGAATCATCATTTCCCGATCATTGGGGACTATCTTCAACGGCCGGAAATTGCGATGCGTACGGCCGACCGTCCAGGCGACCGCAATTCCCGTGCCATGCGGGGTGATCTCCAGGCGCTGATCGCCGTCTCCCTGTTTGAGGTCGAAGCGGAATAACTCCGACCACCTATCGGCCGTGAAGCAACGGGCGTATACCGCATACATGAGTCCCATGTTGTCTTCGTTGAACCGGCGCTCACCCAGAAAACGGGGTTCGTAGAAGTGACGGTAGACAAGCCATAGGCGCCCAGACTGATCGACGAGCAGCTTTCCCCTCTCGTAATAGCAGCCCATTTTCTCGCTTCCCCGCGGCGCATCAGGACGCCCGGCCGCTTCCTTGAACAGCGGCATCGGTGGATCGGCCAGCCGATGAACGCCGTCCGAGTCGAGCAGGGCCATGTGCAACATCCGGTAACGATGGAGGGAACCGTACGATTCTGTCATGGGAAGCTGACGGTTGTTGAAAGGGCCGCCCCAATTGAGCGCGTCGGATTCCCAAACGACCCACACGCGGCCATCCGAACCGGCCGCGAGATCGGCTTTGCCTTCGAAAGCGGGACTGTCAGCCACCGGCACCGCCTCGGCCCAGCCCTCCGGTCCCCGGGCGCGCGCCCAGACGTTGTAGCTCTGGCCGTCAAATGCATCCCAAGCCACCCATACTCGTCCGTCCCTACTGACAACAGCCGAGGGGTGCCAATGGACGTGAGGCGAGGACGGGCTGACCTCCTCGATGGGACCCAGTTTGCCATCTTCGACATGTCGTGCGAAGATGCCGAACCCGCCCGGGTTCTCCCCTTGCCAGAGGATCCAGAGACTACCGTCTGCCATTGGCACTACCTTGTGGTTTATGTCCTGTCGGCCTTCAGGAGTCAAACGGACAGGCGGCGTAAAAAAATCCTTCTCCAAATGATCCGCCATGAAGATGCCCCATTTGCTTTCCGACGCCTTTTCGTAGGTCAGTCGGAGACGACTTCGTGCGTCGACGGTAACGGTTGGGTTCGCCAGTTGAAGACCCGTGCCGTGGGTCAGACGGCTTTTGATGGACCACTCGTCCCCGGTTCTCCGACCAATCCATAGGTAATCCCCCTGACCGGGAATGTATTCCAGCCAGGTAAGCCACAGGGAATCCGTGGCATCGACGAGATCCGCGTCATAGAGTTCTGGATTGTCCAGGAGTTCCGCTCGGATCTCGTGGCCGGGCACGTCGTACATATGCTCGTCTGGGCTCGGCTGGACAGTGGCCTGGCTACCCAGTCGGCCCAGACAGAGGAGGGTGCAGATTGCGATTGCGTTCTTTCCTGAGGACATCGCCGTAAACTCCTGTCGTCCAGATTCCTGGCTGAAAGATCTCCTGTCACTCCGATGCGGGGCGCGTCTTCTTCACCCAAATGGGCGATGACCAGGCCATCGCGATTCTTTCCCGTACCATCGATCGCTGGCGAAGACGCACGTAGTAGATGCAGTCTCCGGGCGGATCGTCCTGGAAGCTCAATTCCATGTGCTCTTTCGCAGGACGACTTTGATGTATGACCTGGAAGCCAGGCGTGCCGCTGGCGTGCCTCAACACCTCCAGGAGGTCGATCGTATCGGTGCCGCAGACGCGTACCCTGATCTGTGCCGTGCGCTCGACCTGGATTTCACTGCCCATCTCAGCGCCATTAATAGAAAAGTCAAGTATGATCCGACTTCCGGTCGTTCCATAGGTCCGCCGGTTCCTAAGCGCATCGAAAATTGCCTCCCGGGTCAGCGAGGCCGCGCGGACAGCCGTCAATCCACAGTTAGGCTGACCGGGGTGAGAGCGGTGATCGTCGCTCGAGGCCACCACGCTCAGTCGATAGCCACTCATCCAGGCCTTCTGTGCCGACATCCCTCCCCTTGCGGTTGTGCTCGGGTTTGTGAAAAGGCTCTGCTCAAATGCGAGTGGGTGGGTCGGATCGTACTCCTCGCTCAGTCCGTGTGCGGAGTAGATTTCGAAATTTCTCTGGAAATCAGGGTGGTAGGCATCATCCCAGTTTACGATCGGCGGCATCTTCATGGTGTGGTGCGGAATTGTCAGCGCCTCGCCGGCCTTGAGGAGCCGCCACAATTCCTGCAAGGTCACCTGGTCAGGACTGGCCAAGGGACCCGACCGACCGCGAAAGTAAATGTTGTGGTGCCCGTAGGGTGAATAGTACGAAGCCTCATAGGCGTGGAGGGTCACGAAACTCGACGGTTCATAGCGGTCTTCGGCGATGGCTGCGCATTCCTTCCAGGTTTCCTGCCATAGCCCGGCGGACAATCCGTTTTGGGGAACCTGGCTGTGGTCGGTCGTCGCGTAGAAATCCAGACCCGAGACGTGTCGGGCGTATTCAAGCGCGTCCTCCATCGAGCCTACCCCGTCTACGCTGAGTTGAGTGTGGGAATGTAAATCTCCCCAGTACAAGCGTTCCGCCGGTTCCTTCTCCAGCACCTCAACCGGATTGCTGAGACCCTTTAGCCTCCTGCTCCGCTCCTCAGCTCTGATACGCAGGAGCCCCGCTGCCGTTGGCTGGAACTGGACTTCCTCCCAGCCTCGTCCCGGCATGAATCTGCAGCGTGCCGGCAAGGAAGCTCTCCCCTGCTCGACGAACAGTTCAACCTCGCCGGCGAAAAGCGCAGCCGGGTTTCCATACTCGTCCATCGCCGCGACGCGCAGCACGGAGGGTTTGCCGACGACAGCCTGGGATTGGGCGGTCAACATGATTTCAACGGGCAGACCAGGCTTCAAGGCCAGGGTTGGACGGTCCGCGTGCAGACGGAAGCACCCGCGTCCGTCAAGGTCAATCGCGGCGACCACGGGCTGCGCGCGAGAACTGACCAGTCCGGCTCGAAAACCGCGACTCCCTTTCGATGGATTGCCATATACAACCGTAAGCGTGTCGCCCTCTTTCAGTTCTCCCTTGAGGAGCAAGACCCGGACGATAAAAACGTAGTATCCCATCCTTCCCGTCAGGTTGCTCGGCTTGATCTCCTTCACGAGGTAATTGTCCGTTTCGAACTCCACTGTGGTCTGCAGCTTTGCTCCCGGGTTGGAGCAGCGTCCCGAAACGTAGTTGGCCTCGGCTGGTTGACTGGCTTGCATCCTGAAAGCCGAATTTCGTATTCCGGCATGCCAGGCTTCCGGCAGCTGAACCCGAAGGCCACCGCCGTTCGCCATGCCCTCCTTGCCCACCTGGTAGGTTACCTCTATCTGGCCCCACTCACCCACCGTGTCCACGCTCGTCGAGACGCTCAAGCGTCCTGATCTGAGGGTTTCAGGAAGCAGAACAGGTGTCGGCGGCACGTTGAAGGAAAGGTCGCTCTGGGCAAAGCACGGCACGGTCAGGAAAGCAAGAACTGTTATTGAAACAATGGAGAAGCGATCCAAAAACGAAGCGTACATACTCTCATCCACCAGGTTTGCAGCCAGTTAGACTGACGGCGGCGGGTGATCACGCGTGAAGCCCGCCGTCCATAAGGATGTTCTCGCCTGTGACGTAGCCGGAAGCATCAGATGCCAGGAAGACGACCAGGCCCTTGATATCGTCGGGTTGGGCAAATCGTCCCAGCGGTGTCTTCCCGATATACCGCCGGGCAAACTCCTCCGGGAAAAAGGACAGGTTCTCGACGTATAGTCCCCCCGGGCTGATGCAGTTGACGCGGATCTTCTGAGGTCCGAATCGTCTCGCCAGGTAGCGGGTCAGCGCTACCATGCCCCCTTTGTGAAAATGATAGTCTGGCGGCGAATCCTGTGTTTTCTCGTAGAGAGTGAAATCGGGCCCGAAGACGCCGTGCATGGACCCGATATTCACCACCGCACCCCCACCTCGCATCACCATCAAGTCAATCATCTCGCGCAACATATCGAACATGCCAACAGCGTTCACCCGCATTGATTGCGCAAAAGATTCCAGGGAGTCGCAGTATCCCTTCATGGGCCGGGAAACGGCGTTGTTCACGAAAACATTCAACCCCCCGAATCTTGCCTTGATCTCGGTCTTGAGCCTTGCCACCGACTCGTGGTTCGCCTGATCGAGTTCAAGGGCATGCACGTCCAGTCCTCGATTCTGCAGTTCGCAAGCAAGAT
>JACADW010000309.1 GCA_013388445.1 Acidobacteriota bacterium
CTGCTGAGCCGTATGGTCTCCTGCTCGAAATCGGCATCGGGGAAGATTCCTATCACGGTGCCGCCCGTCGTCAGCCGACGGTGGCCCTCTCCCGAGAAGTAGATGGGAGGATTGTGACCGGCATTGCAGTAGGTGAGGCTCAGCAACGAGTCATCATATACCGCATAGAAAAACGATGCGAACTTGTTCGCCGAGGTGTGATTGCACATGTGCTCGTTGAGCACCTTCACGAGCCCGGAGGCGGTGCCGGCGCTCGCTCCGCAGTTTCCGGAGGCGGGAGGCTCCCGCAGGACTTTGAAGACGTTGCTCCTCAGCGTCGCCTGCAGGTTCGCCATCAGGAGGGCTGCCGATATCCCCTTCCCGCAGATGTCGCCGAGCGCCATCCCGATCCTGCTAAGATCGAGCTGCAGGAAATCGTAGTAGTCTCCGCTCACCACCCTGGCCGGAAGGCAAAGGCCGGTCAGCTCCATGCACTCCGTATGCGGCGCCTTGCGCGGGAAAAGCTGCTCCTGGACCTCCTTTGCGATTTCGAGCTCCCGCTCGAGCCGCTCTTTCTGAACTCGTTCCCTGACGAGCGATTGGACGTATTCGGTCATCTGGTTGAAGGACTTCGCCAAGGCGCCCAGCTGGTCGTCCGACTTCACGATGATCCGGTGGCTGAAGTCCCCGCGCCGAATGAACTCCGTCCCCCGGTACAGATTGTGAATTGCCGATGTGATGGAGGCTGTGAGTACCACGCCGATGATCAACGAGACGACCTCCACGACCAGGAAAAAACCCACCACGATCTGAAGCAGGCCAATGATCTTGCCGCTCACATTGGTCTCGGAGCGGAAGACATTCTGCATGAGCCTGGAGGTCGAGAGTTCGATGAAGAGCACCTGTGAGCCCGCACTGCTGGTTTCGATGCCGGAGTTCCATGAGATCGGAAACAGCACGACAGACCAGACGGTCCGATCGAGGGCCTGAGCGGCACTTTCGGGATCGAAGGTTGCGCACGCAATCTTGTCCCGGAGCAGATCGGTGCTCTGAAGCATGACGCTCAGGCCGGAGGCCCCGACATCATTGACCAGCAGCAACTCCTGGCCTACCGCCGCCTTGATCCTTTCCAGCATATAGCGATCGAAGGGGACGGACACTTCGGTGCTGAAGGAGGTATCTGAGCGGGATTCGCTGAACAGGACGCTCCGAATGAACAACCCTCCGGCAGCGCCGCCGGCCTTGAAGTAAACGGACGATTCCGTGTCATCCAGCACCAGCCTGCTGAACTCACGGTCGCCGAGCCAGCGGGGAACCTGGTACCGGTCCAGGTGCTCGCCTTCGACGTTCCCGATGCTGAAGTCGGTATTCTTGCTGCCGGATGAATCCTGGACGCTGACAACCACACTCGCCGATGCATAGTTCCCGAGCAGGTACCTGCTGTCATGATCCAGGGCGCTCCGCCAGGCCGACGGCCGGTCAGGGAAATCCGCCACGGCCTGCTGAATGCTGGTGCGCAGAGAGTAGTTGAACGCGTGCACCTGTGCGGTGTGAATGCCGATCTGGTTCGCGATCAGGTAATAATTGAGCTGGTAGTAGAAAAGGAAGAGCGCGACATAAATGATAAAAACGATCAGCAGGATAGGGATGGCCCCGATGAAGACATGGGCCAGTATCAGCCGCCTTCGTATCTTCCAGAGGAGTTTTCGCCGGATGACGGCGGAGAGCTGCCAAGCGTAATAGACGGCCGGAACGACGAGCAGCAGATCAAGCAGACCCAGCGAGAACACGGCACCCGCGGACAATCCGCCGCGCCAGACGGGCGTCAGAACCAGCGTCTTCAGGAGCCACAACGCAACCAGGACAGTCGTGAATATCCCCATCCTGGTTCTCGGCATCCATCGACGCGTCATGCCTGCATACCCTCCCAGTGTTCACGGGGGGATCCCGCGGACGAACCACTACTTCACGGCATCGGGAGTGTGGACAGAATGCGCAGAATCACAGACCTGTCGAGGTTGAACACCCGATGTATCACATCGTCCAGGTCCTCCTCGGTGACCTGCTGGAGCCGCACGGCCCGCTCTATTATCTCCTCCAGCGATTCTCCTGCAACGATTCCTTTGGCAAGAGCCAGTATCCTGTCTGTCCGGCTCTCCTGAGCGAACAAATGGGTCGCAACGGCTGCGTTGACAGCCGCCCTGTAGTCCCTGTACACCATGGGGCGCTCAAGCAGACTTCGAATCTCTTCCTCGATCACGCCGGAAACATGCTGCTCCTCTCCCGGCGGAGCTAACCCGTAGAGAACACAGCTCCCGCCTCGCGCTCGTGGAACATAGACCATCGACGCATCCGTACCGGCATTCAGTTTCTGACGCAGGGCCTCCGCGAGTCGGCCGTTCGGGCCGGCCATGTGAGACTGCAGTACGGAAACGGCGGATGCATCCTCATCGGCTGCGGGCGGCGCCTGAAACCCGATGAGTGCCATTCCCGGACCTCCCTGCCGTTTCTCTTCAAGAATGCTGCTCTTCTCGACCGCCTTGACATACGCGTCAGGCAGCCGGACTTCCTGGAAACGGCTGCCGCTGAACCGCCTGACGAAAAAGCCGGCGAGACTCGTTCCCTGCGTGTCACCCGTGATGACCACGATCGGCTTCTTGTTCCGGACATTGGCCGTGTACCAGGCCTTGAGTTCTTCCGAACTGATGCGCCCTATGGCGGCTTCGCTGCCGGCCGGAGCGAGCCCATAGGGGTGCTCGCCGAACAGGACCCTGTTCAGCTTCTCTATGGCTCCGGAGGGACTGGAGTGCTGCGGATTCGGCATGGACGCAAGCTGGAGCCGCCTCAGCCTGTCCAGGTTCTCCTTCTCGAGATTCGGCAGCTCGAGCAGCCTGCCGAGTATCTGCAGCGACGGCTCCGCAAAACGCGATAGGACATGAACCACGAACCCGAAAAAGTCATCCTCGACAACGGGAATCAGGCTGCCTCCATAGATCTCCAGCTGTCTCCTGAGCCGGCAGGCTTCGTCTTCACGCGACGAACAAAGAAGCGTCTTGAGCAGCAGCGATGTGATTCCGCTGTTGCCCGGATTCTCGAAGAGCTTGCCGCCAGGATAGAAAAAACCGATACAGAGGAGCGGCAGCGTGTGGTCCTCGTGTATATAAAGCTCGGGCCCGCGGAGGATCGAGGCCCGGCGCACCGGGTAGGCAACCTCGATGGGCTTGAACGCCTCAGGCGGGCCCGGCAGATCTATCGCGGGCCTGGTTTCGCGCTCCCGCTCCGCCAGCTCCTGGGCGACTGAAGTCTCCAGCAACGTCACCAGCGTGGAGCGCAAGGTTTCGGCACTCACATTCTGCCTTTCCGCACCCGACGGGAGCGATTCGACGAGTGCGCAGTTCTCGATCCGAAAGTAGTTCCGGGCGACACGTGTGATGTCGGAGGGCTTCACGCGCCGGATCTGGGGAATGACCTGATTCCATTTCTTCCAGTCGCCCATGGCCTCGTGGCGTATAAGGCCGTGCGACCGGCCCGACAGTGTTCCCTGATTCAGCCAGCAGTCGCGCTCAAGTTGCGCCTTGGCGCGTTCGATCTCCGCAAGCTCCGGCTCTGAACGCTTCAGAATCTCGAGTTCGGTCATCAGCCCGATTTCGGCACGGTCGAAGGCGTCCGGCTCCACGCGAAGGTTGAATGCAAAATACCCCCCGTCTTCGCAGGTCTCGAGACGGACCTCCCCCTGGAGAATGGCCTTCCTGCCGTCGCGCAGCCGATGCGCCAGGACGGATTCCTCGCCGGAGCCAAGCATTGCGCGGAGGACTTCGAGGGCGGGCCAATCCGCCGAGGAGGCGGGGGCAACGTGAAATCCTGCCAGGATTGCACCGATGGATCCCGTGCCCGCCACGGCGCCGTAGCGAAACTCGCCCTGGGAGGTCCGGCCGGCGCGAGGGGAAGGGCCCGCTGCCGGCGGGCGCTGCCTGTCATAGAGGCGCACGACCTCGGTCAGCACCTCGGAGGCGTTCACGGCGCCGGCAACGACCAGGATCGCCCGGGACGGGCTGCACGCCGCTCGGTAGTACTCCAGGAGTCTGTCACGGGAAGGCGGGGTCGAGTCCGCCGGCGCCTCCGGTGTGCCGAAGGAGTATCGGTTCGCGCCGAATGCGATACCCATCAGCTCACTCCAAGCCTGCGCATCAGGATCTGCACGTCTGGCTGCGTCCTCACGCAGCATTCTCGCATACTCGCCGCCTATGTCTCCGCTGTCCGGCGACAGGTTCTGCAACGCCTCCGCGTGCACCTCCAGAGCCTTTTTCCATTGCGCCGACGGGACCAACAGGTCGTGAAAAGAGCCATCCGGCGTGCCCGTGCTGCTCTGCATTCCGCCCATGGCATGGATATCGCGGGAGACAGCTCCGGCGTCCTTGGCAGCGGTCGACTTGAAAAACATCCGCGCGAGAATCCGGGACAGGCCGGCGGACGTCTCCGGCTCCCGGTGGAATCCACAGGGCACATATGTGGCGATGTGGGCCAGCGGATGGGCTCGGAATTCGTGCACGATCACGGTGAGTCCGTTCCGCAGGACGGCCTTTGTGGCATAGGGTGTCTCTTCGAAGGAACGGACCCTCTGCATGTACGCAGGGCCCTTTGGGGACGGCGACCGGCGTTGCGACCCCGCAGGAGCGCGCGCCTGCGGAAATGCGATCGCCGGCACATGAAGAGAGAGAAGAACGAGAGCTACCCACGGCAATTGCTTGTTCATCTGAATGTTGATTATACAGCCGGAGTGCGCGACAAACAGGCTATCCGCGGATCCCCCTGCGGGTTGCTGATGGGCAAGCCGGTGCCGGCGGACTATCCGGGCTCCTTCAACGCGAGAGACTTGAGCAATTGCACGCGATACACACCTTCGGAGGTGGTGCCTAGGTAGAGCCGCCTGGAATCCGCGGGATCTTCGGTGATGGATCGGACGGGAGAGTCGAATCCGGCCGCAGTCGACCCCTCCCAGCTCAGTCCGCCGTCCGTCGAAACGTAAAGTCCACCGTGATAGTTGTCCGCGGCGGCCACCACCTGCCCTGCAGACTCCAGGAATGAGACGGCGGCCTCGTCGCACAGACACCACTATGGGCGCCGACCCCCATGCTGGCGGGGGTCTAAAGGACTGATGGAGATGCTCCGCACGGCGACGGGCTTTTCCGCAATCGGAACCCTTCGCCAGGTCGTCCCGCCGTCGGCAGATTCGAACAGGTCCCCGCAGTCCGCTGTACTGTGAAGGGGATGCCCGCGTTCGACCGCATGGCCGAAGCAAGGCCGGTTGCGAGGCTCGAATCGGATCTCCGGTACTGCTCTCCGCACCCGCGACTTGGTGCGGCGCATTCAGGTTCCCTCCCGGCAGTTCCCTGATATTCATCCTGCGCATCACGACGGAAGTGGTTCCCAACCTTGGCGTTCCGGAGGTCCGACAACGTGATCCTTGAAGTGCCGTGCTCACGTCGATAGAATCACCTGGGCAATGGGTCATCCTGGTGTTCGGAACGTCGAAAAAGCGGCTGAAGAGGCCTTATTGCAGGTGCCGGGTGAGGCCGAGCACGCGCCCCTCCTCCGCCGGCCTGGATCGACGCTGATCGGCATGCATCTCGAGCTGCGCCGGGATTCCCAAAGGGTGAATCGGTGTTCTCATTGCCCCTGTTTTCGGCGGGCGGACCGGGAACGGATCTCCCTCAGCTCCCCACTGCCCGAATCGGATTCCCTGGTAATCGTAGCATGAAGCTCTACAGGCACGCGCCGATATGGTCAGCCGCCATACTTGTCACTCTCTCCTCTCCATCCTTCTCCGAAGTTGTTCAGCCGCCTGGATCCACAAGCTTATTTGTCTGCGGCACCAGCATGGAGCGCAACCGCGATGCTCATGCGCGCGCCCGGTATGACCGGAGCAGGCTCTCGCAGCGAAACAGAGCCAGTGGAGGCCGGATCCTGTTCGCAGCATCCACCCGGGAACTACAGCGGGACGTTGGCGACGTCGCAGCTATCGAGGACGACGGAACGCTGATCACCGAGCCGAACGCCTTCGACCTCAGGCAAAGGTCCATAAGGTTCGAGCCGGTCTCGAGTTCGGCCTATCGCGTGGTAGCCGGCAATGCCGTCTTCGATCCGGGCGGCGGCGATCGTGTTTTTCTGGACGACGACGATGCGGTACTCACGCAACTAGGTTTTGTCTTCAGCTTCTTTGGCCGGGAGTACACCTCCGTCTATCTGAACTCGGACGGCAATCTTACTTTCGGTGAGTTCGACACGGCGCACACGGCCCGGGATCTCGGACGTTTTTCAGCCGGGCCCCCTAGAATCGGCCCGTTCTTTGCCGACTTGGATCCGCCGAGCGGGAGAGTCGCGGTCAGGAGGGATCCCGACGGAGTGCTTTTCATATGGGATTCGGTGCCCCGCTTTGAACCGAGCGGCACCCTGGAATACAACAGCTTCAGCGCGAAGCTCTTCACAAGCGGCAGCATCGAGTTCAGCTTCGGCGAAAGGGTTTTGGCCGCTCAGTCTGTGGTGGGGATCTCACCCGGCTTCAGCACCGGGGGCATCACGGCCGTGAATTTTTCCGACAGCCTTCCTTTGTCCGGCGCCGCCGGGACCATCGTCGAGGTATTCAGCAACAGGTTCGAAGTATCGGAGTCTGCGGTGGCCCGGAAGTTCTTTGAAAACCATCCCGACGATTTCGATCACCTGACGATATTCCTCGGGTTCGACTACGACCTGGGCGGAAACGCTTACGCTTACGAAATCAACGTGAAGAACGAGGTCAGAGGCATCGGGCTGCCTGTCGAGGACTACTCGGCCGAGTATGGCAGCAATGGAAGGCTCCGCAGTCTCCTGAACATGGGAACGCTCACGGGCGTGGGCCGCTACCCGGACGATCCCCATCAGGTGTTTCTCGGCACAAACAGCACGCTGGGGTTGATGGGGCATGAGTCCGGACACCGCTGGCTTGCCTTCACTCCTTTCCAGGACGGCCTGCAGAGCTCCTACGCCATCCTCGGACGCGACCAGGCACACTGGAGCTTCTTTTTTGACTCCGACGGCTCCGTGATGGAGGGGAACGACATCGAGGACCGGGGCGCCGACCTCGGAATCCAGCGCTTCAAGACTGTGGGAGCCACCTATACCTACAGCCTGCTCGACCGTTACATCATGGGACTGGTGGGCAACGAGGAAGTGCCGAAAACGTTTCTGGTCACAGACACCTATGGGACGCTAAAGCAGGCATCGAGCAACCCTCAAGTCGGGATCGTATTCGGTGGAAACAGGAAAGAGGTCGACATAGAGAGCATCATCGCCGCCAACGGCAAGCGGGAACCCTCCGTTCATGCCTCACCGAAAGTCTTCCGTCAGGGATTCATCCTGCTATCCAGGCGCGGGCAGCCCGCGCAGGAGGACCAGATACGCAAAGTCCAGCGCATCCGTGACGCGTGGGTGCGGTTTTTCAACGAACAGACCGGCGGTCGAGGGTGGGTAGTCACGGATCTCCAGCCGACGGCCGGCACGACGAGTTCTCGGATCCTGTTCCCGTATTTCCAGGGTGACCGTGACCGTTACACAGGAATCGCTCTGGCAAACTGGGGAGCAACTCCGGTGGACATCCGCTTTACGGCCTATGACAACAGCGGTTCACCACTCAAGACGCCGGCCGAGATCATCAATCCGCGCGTCATCACGATCCCACCACTTTCGCAGATCGCGCTGCTCGCGGAGCAGATTCACGGTTTGTCTCTCGAGGATGTTCGTAACGGCTGGATCGATGCCGGATCGACCGGCAGCCATGTCACAGGCTTTTTTCTGGACGGGGATGTCTCCCAAACCCTTCTCGACGGCGCAGTGGCCTCCGACCGGGTGGACACATCTCTCTATTTCGTAAGGATCGGCGGGGCTGCACGGTTCAAGACTCTCGTCAACGTAATGAACCCGGCATCAGTCCCGGCCGAGTTGACCCTGACTCTCGTCGACCAGTCTGGACGCGCGATCTCCACAGTGTCACGCACGCTGAACCCTCGCGGGAGGCTGGCAGAGGATTTGACTGCCGTCTTTCCCGGTGCTTCTGCGCTGCAAGGCGGCGGTTACATAAGACTGACCAGCGACCAGGGAGTGGTCGCCTACGAATCGCTCGATGCCGGCGTCTCGACTCTTGCGCTCCCGGCTCAGCCGTCCTCGACCGTCAGCCGGCTGTACTCGGCCCAGTTTGCTTCCGGGCGAGCCGGAAGCATCCGTTACTTTTCAGAGCTGAACCTGATCAATACCGCATCCGAGGAAAGGAAGCTCGAAATCACCCTTGTGGGCAATAGCGGCGCCCCCGTCATCGCTCCGGGAAATCCGGCATCCATCCGCATCCCGGCAGGTGCACAGTATCTTGCCAGGGGTGAAATTCTGTTTGGATTGACCGATGCCGCACTTGCGGATTCGCTCGTAGAAGGATCTCTGGTCGTGTCCTGCGACGGTCCGGGCGTGATCGGCGACGTGACCTTCGGCGATCCTTCGGGGCTGAGGTTCCTCGCCAGCCTGCCGCTCGAAACCTCGCCGGCTTCACATCTCGTGCTGTCCCAGGTAGCGCAGGAAACAGCAGGAGGGAGCAAGCCCTATTTCACCGGCCTCGCGATCTACAACCCCAATGCGGCTGGGGTTTCCGTCACAGTCGATGTTTACTCCGAAAAGGGGGAAAAGACCGGATCCGCAGCCCTCGACCTGCCGAGCGCAAATCGCATTTCAAAGACGCTGCCCCAGCTGGTCCCTGCCATCAATGAACAGGTGCGGGGATACATCCGGCTCAGCTCTGCGGGCGGACCAATTGTCGCCTTCGAGCTTTTCGGGGACCAAACGGTGGATTTTCTTGCGGCCGTTCCCCCTCAGCCCATAAGCCCGTGACTCGGCCGAGCCCTGGCGACAACAATCGACACTCAGCACGCCTGTCGCGTTTCCGCAATGGGTTCCGGCCGTCCAAGCAGGTATGAGGGTCCTTGCCGGCCGGGGACTAGCGCCTTGGCTGGTAGTAAGGATTACGCCCGGCTGCGTGATCCGTCGTATCCAGAATCTCACCGACCTCCGGCACTTTCTCACGGATCGACCGCTCGATGCCTTGGCGCAGCGTCACATCAGCCGCCCCGCAGCCCTGGCAACCGCCGCCAAGCCTGAGATAGACGGAGTTTCCTCTTACATCGATCAATTCAACCCAGCCGCCATGCATGCCCAGCGCCGGGTTGACTTCGCGATCGAGCAACTGCTGGACTTTCTTGCGTATTTCCGGTTCCGCAGGAAGTGACCGCGCGTACTCTTCCGTCACCGGAGGCTCGCCGGAACGAATATGCTCGCGGATCTTCTGGCCGATCTGCTTGCCGATCACGGGCCAGGGATCAAAGCCGCCTTTCGTCACCGTGATCTGGTTCCCGGCGATGAGGACGTTTTCGACTTCGGGGACCTCGAAAACCTTCAGCGCCAGAGGAGAGAGCCTGGCAGCCTCCCGGCTGCCGAAATGGGCCGAACCTCCGGGATATACGGCGCGATCGACCGTAAACTTGCACACGGCGGGATTTGAGGTCGGCTCACCGATAATCGATATTTCGTTTTCCACTGGTCTCTCCTTTGCCCGATCGCAGTTTAAGGTATCTGACATGCCAGGGGTTGTCAATCCGCCACTGTATCGCCTCATGGGCACGGTAAATCCGGGATGCCATGCATGAGCGGCGCACCACGATTGCCAGAGCGCGCAACTTTTTGGCCGCCCGGGAGTTTAATCTCGTGTGAGACCAGATCGAGCCTCAAAGAGGCCGTCATACATGAGGAGGTCGAGTATGTTCCCTAGACTTTTTCTGCCGTCCGCTCTGCTCCTTTTTGCCGCGGTTGCGACAGCCCAGCCGCAACGGGCGCGGGGCAACCCTCTCGAAACCGTCGCCAAGTTCCTGGATCTCTCCCAGACACAGGTTGACCAACTGAAAGACCTGCTGGAGGAACGGAAAGCCAAAACGGCTGGGATTCGGGAGAGCCTGCAGAAGGAAAGGGCGGATCTGCGGGAGATGATGAACAGCACAAGCCCCAACCCGACGCTTGTAGGCGAGGCATATATAAGAATCCACAGGCTTCGCCAGCAGCTGGCCGATGCACAGCAGGCCTTCATGGACAGTTTTGAAAAGATTCTCAGCGAGGAGCAGAAGGCCAGGTTGAAGGCGATCCAGAGAGCCAGGCGAATTGCTCCCTTCCTCCGGGCTTTTCGTGCTCTGTGGATCAACTGACCGCAGATTGTCGAGAAAACCGCACAGCTGAAATCAGACCGAACTTTCCAGTCTCTCCGTGCGTTATCTGACCGTGGGGCGCTTCGCCAGGTCCCATGCAAGGTGTTGCGTGACTTCAGACGCGCAGGAGAGAGCTGATCTCGCGGAGATCCTCGGGCGGTGCCGGTATGGTGACGCGCTGGCCTGGGAAGCGCTGGTGCGCCAGTTCCAGTCCCGTGTGTACGGGATAGCTTTCCACTATGTGGGCGATGCGGAGGACGCGCGGGACCTGGCCCAGGAGATCTTCGTCCGCGTTTACCGGCGTCTGGATTCGTGCGCCGACGAGCACATGTTCCTTCCGTGGCTTGTCCGCATCTCGAGAAATGCCTGTATCGATTTCCTGAGAAGAAGAAAAGGGAGACCCGTCGCCGCCGAGTGTTCAGAAGAGGATCTGGCACGAAGCCGGGCACCGGGTCTCAACCCGGAGGAGCACTGCGCTGCCGATTTTCGCAGTCGTCTTATCTATAGAGCCTTTCGCAGACTGACCGCACTGAATCGTGAGGTGATCCTCCTCCGGGAGATCCTCGAGCTCCCGCTCGAGCAGATCGCCGGGCTGCTGAGCATTCCGCTGGGGACGGTCAAGTCGCGCATCAGCAGGGCAAGAGTCGAGCTGGCACAAAGGGTTACGGCGCTGGGTCTCCAGCCGGACGATTCAGGATGACTGCAATGAAAGAAGAGTGCAGTCAATTCGAGAGCCAACTCAGCGATCTTCTGGCGGGGATTCTACCCCTTCCGGCAAGCATCCGTGCGCAGGAACACATGTCCTCATGCCGGAAGTGTCGTAGGCTCTATAAGACAGCGGTGGGAGAGCTCGATCTCCTCGCGCCCGGGGCCGGTCAGTCGCTCGCCGTTGAGATCCTGAAAAAGACCAGCGGACCTGCCTGCCAAAGGGCGCAGGATGGGATCAGCGAGTTCATTGACGGAGCCTTGACGCCGGGCGACTCGCGGATCCTTTTCATGCATTTGCAGGCATGCCCTTCATGCGCGGAGATCCTGCGGACCCTGACCGAAACGAGGTCGGCATTCCGGCCGATGGCCCGCATTCAGCCCGGCACCGGATTCACGGAGGAGGTGCTGGCGGCCACAACGCGCCGCAGTGTGCCGGCAGACCCTGGCAAAACCGGGTCGCGGCGGTGGCGGACTGATCTGCTCCATCGCCCGCGACTTGCATGGGAGCTCGCCTATCTGTTTACACTGATTCTGCTCGTGACGGTCGGGAATCCTGCGCTGATGTCGATGGACGCGCTCAGGGGGAAGGTGCGGTTCGCATGGACTGTGACTGCAGTTGAATTGGAGCGGGTATCGGCGGCAGGCCTTGCGGGCGTAGAAGGGACAGCGGAACATGTGGGCGAGCGCATGGGCCGACGCCTTGCCGAGGCAGAGCAATCTCTGGGCAGCCTTTGGGACCGGTCCAGGAAAATTACGGCTGCTGTCCTCGCAACCGACATCACCCCTGCCGGTATGTTCCTCCCGCGTATACGCACCATCCTCCTGAATATCGGCCGGGGGATTGGACTCGACCGAACTTTTTCGCGAGCGATGCGTTATCTCGAGTGGATGCGGTGACGGCGTGTCACCGTCGGGAGGAAAGCCATGAACGCACAGCAAGAGGAGAGTCGTCTTGATAGGGGTGAGTCAGGGAGCGCAGGCACTCCGCCTTACGAGGTCCCTGAAGCGATTCCCCGGCCCGCGTCGCCCCGCCGGGGCACAGCTCATGCCGAAGGCAGGACAAAGTCCCCTGTACTGGCGGCATTGATGTCCCTGATGCCCGGTCTTGGACAGTGCTATGTGGGCTACTACCAGCAGGGATTCATCTACATCCTGGTGGTCGCTTCGGTAATAACGGTTCTCAACCAGAACATCAACGCCCTGGAGCCGCTTTTCAAACTGTTTCTGGCTTTCTTCTGGTTGTTCAACATCGTCGATGCCGCACGCCGGGCCATGTTCTACAACGAGGCTCTCGCGGGTCTGAGGCCGATGGAGTTGCCGGAGCAGATCCAGTTTCCTTCCCGCCATGGAACACTCGCGGGCGGCATCGTCCTTATACTGCTCGGCGGCCTTCTATTCGCTCACACGCGCTTCGGAATGCCGCTCGAATGGGTCGAGAGGTGGTGGCCGGTTGCCTTCATTCTGGCAGGCCTCTACCTGATCTACCGATCCGTGATCGAGGTCAGGAAGGGGCAGAAGCGGTAGCCGGATCGGCTGGCCTGTCCTTGCCGACCGCTTCGGGATCCGATGCGCAGAAGACCGGGGACGTTTTCCCAGTCTGCATCGGTCGCGAAACGCACAATTCGAATCGGTGTGCAGCTCTGCGACGTGGACGTCGAGCCGGACGTGGATGTGGCCGATCAAGCTCGAGATAGCCTGCTGCAGGCGCGAGATTCAGCAGATCACACCGCGTTTATTGCGCGCCCACGGGCAGGTCCAAGTCAAGGTCATGGCCCGGGACGAAAAGCCTTGAAGCCTCGCGACAGCAGTCCAGACGTCTCGGAAATCGCACAACTATCTGAAAACAAATTAGATTCCGTCACCACTGCTGTCCCACTAAGGACTCCGTGAAATCGTAGAACTGGCCTCAAACCAAGAGTTTACCGGCGAGTATTGCCGTAATCGATTTCAATTGCGTTCAAACCCTCTATTAGACTTCAGCCCTCTCACTTCACCTAAACAGAAGAGGGCTGATGAACCAGGGAAAGACTGTCTTCTCGCAGCTGATGGACTTC
>JACADW010000298.1 GCA_013388445.1 Acidobacteriota bacterium
CTGACACGGAGCGTGACGCCTTCATCGAGCGCTTCTGGAAGCTCCGCGACACGGACCCGTCCACCGAGGAGAACGAGTTCAGAACGGAGCACTATTCCCGGATCCAATATGCCAACGAGCACTTGTACGATGGCATCCCGGGATGGAAAACAGATCGCGGGAGAATATGGATGTTGCACGGCGCACCGGACAGCAGGCACTACGAATACGGAGCCGGGTCCCTGGGCATCGATGTCGAGAACCCTACTGAGGTCCTGACCGGAGAAGGCAACCCCGAACGGCGTCGGGCCTATCGTCTGACCCTGGGACGTCCCGAGACGGAGATCTGGATCTACTATCATATCGACGGTGCCCGCAACGTCCCCGGTTACTTCGAGGTGATCTTCTCCCGCACGGATCCCGCCCGCCTTTGGGAACTCAATCAGAACCTCCGGCATATCAGCAGTTCCGGAAACCTCAATTACGGCATGAGGGTTCAGCGGGACATTTCTATCATGACCTTCCTGAGGGGATACTCCTTCGGCGGGCCTTTCCGGATCGTCTATGCCGGGGCATACAGGCTCCAGGACATGGACGATTTCTTCCAGAGCATCTTCCACCCCCAGCGGATGCCGTCTCTCCATGTGATGGATTTCCAAGCGGCTGTCTCCGACCTCGAGCGTTCAAGCGGGGAGGCTTTGATGGAGCGTCTTGCTGTAGGCCGCAGACTCAAGGACCTGGTCCGCACGCGGGTCTTTTTCCAAGATCTTCCGATCGACTTGCGAGCAGGCACTCTCAAGGCAGCTTCGGGCGGAACATGGCTCCCTCTCTCCCTGAGCCTGGCGTGCCGGGACTCTGAGGGCCGTGCAGCTTTCGACGGAGACACCCTGGACCTGCTGCTGGAATTGATAGGCAGGGACGGGGAGGTCAAGGCCTCGCTGGCGGACTCGCTGTATCTGGTCCGGGGAGGCACATCGGAAGCCGGGGAGGAAGGATTCCTCTATCAGACAAGGCTGGGAGCGCGGCCCGGCATCTATCGGCTCGCGGTCTATGCAGCCCTGAGAAGACGTCCGGCGTCCGCACACCGCGAAATGAACATCGAACTGCCCGATTACGGATCGGGGGATCTGGCAATAAGCGACCTGCTCCTGTTTGAGAAAGTTGTCCCGAAGAGACTCTACGAGGCGGGTCGGTCAGCCGCCGGAGGCCTGCCCTCCTTCCTCGGCGGATCGCGCCCCGTCTATCTGAAGGACTACGTCCTTATCCCCAGCGGCGACAGCCGCTTCCGTCGCGGCCAGAAGCTGACTGCGTTTTTCGAAGTCTACGGTCCCGGCCTGAGTCCGTCCGATCAGGCGCCAAGCCTGAAGGTGCGGTGCCGATTGAAGACGCGAAACGGCTCCGCCGTACAACTGCCCGAGAGGCAGCTCGACTACTTGACCGACGTCGGCACCCGATGCACCACCTACGGCGTCTCACTGCCGTTGCTGGGCTTCCCCGTCGGTGACTATTCCGTGGAGTTCGAAGTATACGATACAGTTCTGGAGAAGTCCGTCAGGAAGTCGGCGGCATTCTCGATCTACTGAGAGCGAATGAAGGGGCAGACGTCCAGGCACAGATTCACATCCCGGCGCGCGCTCCTCGCTTCCCGGCCGTCGGTGGTCCTTTGTCAATCGTCAGTCGTCCCTGTCGCCGCCCTGTTGTCCCTCCTGCTGGCACATGCGGCAGCCGCAAAGACGGACTACAAGAAATGGCTCCAGGAGGAAGTGGTCTGGATCATCTCCCAAAAGGAGCGTGCGCGCTTTGCGGCACTGACATCCAACGGCCAAAGGGAGGCATTCATCCGGGAGTTCTGGCAGCGACGGGATCCGACGCCTTCAACCCCCAGAAACGAGTACAAGGAGGAGCATTATCGAAGGTACGCGCACGCCCTGAAGGCCTTCCAGGAAGGTACGCCTGGGTGGAGGACCGACCGCGGACGTATTTACATCATTCACGGTCCGCCTGACCGCGAGAACTTCGTCGCCTCCCAGGCCCGCCTGAATCTTGGCGGCCTGTCGGACATCCAGTCGCGGATGCCGAACACCATCATCTGGTCGTATCATGGCAATCCCAACGGAAGGTATTATCGGGGCGAGCTGAACCTCGTCTTTCAGCCGTCGACGGGATTGACCAGGCATAACTTCGCGCTTGGGGAATCGAGCACAGCCCAGGAACGTGCCGAGGAACTGAACCGCCTGTTCGGACCGACGACAGACCAGAACTGGCTTGAGGGAGATGTCCGCTACAGGCTCGTCGTGGCGGGGCCGCCGTCCATCATCAACACGAGGGGCGCTGATCTGCCGACCGCAGGCATCGGCGAATCGGCCAAATATATCGACGACCTCTTCCGCTCTCCTGGTGATGTTCTCGAAGAGAATTTGAAAAAGCAGGCAGGGGTCGAGAGAGCCAAGCGAGAGATTCGCGATGCGGTCACAGCCCGACTCGGTTTCGGGAGCCTGCCGCTCCACCTGTCCAGCCGGAGCTTCACCCGACCGGATGGAGCCTACCGCGTTCACGTGCAGGTCGATATCCCCAACTCCTCTCTGGCCGCAGGCCTCGCGGGGAGCGGCAGGGATAAGGACACGTCGCAGGTCGACATCTACTGCGCGCTCGTCGATTCCGAAGGTCATGTGACGGACGAGGCGATGGAGACCATGGAGATGTCACGCCCACTTCTGCTCTCGCTTCCCGGCGAAAACCTGC
>JACADW010000270.1 GCA_013388445.1 Acidobacteriota bacterium
GGCCGGAACCGCAATGACTGAGCTCGGAAGCATCCCCCCGGACAACCGACCTCTGCCGCGGTACCGGCCCGCGATGTTCTCCTGAGTCGCGCCCAGGATAGCCGCACAGACGCAGGGCCGCTGTGACTCGCATCACCAAAATGCATACACGGAGCTTTGCGCCCGATGCCTCCCGAGATGGCTGAGGAATCCTCCGATAAAGGTCGCTGTCCGCGAATGTGCCCCACACGCGCGCCGGATCCCCGACCTTGCCGTGGCACTGCGTCGGGGGAATTTTCGGTTGAGAGGCCGGACGATCTTTGCTAGATTGCACCCTTTGCCGTGACGCCCATGAAATCTGCTGTCTTCCTCGACCGTGATGGCACCATCAGTGAAGAGGTCGGCTATGTGAACCACGTCGACCGCTTCAAGATCTACCCCTGGAGTGCGGAAGCAATCCGCAGGCTCAATGAGGCCGGCCTGCGAGTCTTCGTCGTCACAAACCAGAGCGGTGTGGCCAGGGGGTATTTCCCCGAGGAACTTGTCAGGCAGGTTAACGGTCTAATGGTCCAGGCGCTGGCGCAGCGAGGTGCGCGCATCGATGGGATCTATTACTGTCCGCATCATCCCGACGGCCGCGAAGGAGCCTTTCGCCGAGTCTGCGATTGCCGCAAACCGTCACCGGGGCTGCTCGAGAGGGCCGCCCGGGATCATGCGCTTGATCTGGCCGCCAGCTTTGTTGTCGGTGATCGCTATCTGGACATCGAAACAGGATTTCGAGTCGGCACCCGCGGTGTCCTGGTGCTCTCCGGCTATGGAAAGGGCGAGTATCTTTACCAGAGAGCCACCTGGCCCAGGCCGCCGGATCATGTGGCCGAGGACCTCGCAGAGGCGGCAGAATGGATACTGGCCAACCAGCCCGCCCCGGAACGATAGCGGATTATCGTCGGGCAACTCGATGACGTCACAGGAAGATCTATGAACCGGATGCGCGATGGTCTCCTCCGGATTCTGGACCGTTTCGGTGGACGCAGGATGCTCGTCGCCGGCGATCTCATCGCCGACGAGTTCCTTTACGGTCGGATCGCCAGGGTCTCGCGCGAAGCCCCGGTCCTTGTGCTGGAATATCGCGAGCTCCTGAGCGTCCCCGGTGGCGCGGCCAACGCTGCGAACAACCTTCTCGACTTGGGTTGTCGGGTCTCCATCGCTGCCGTGGTCGGCATGGACGAGGCTGGTCGGAAGCTTCTGGAGGTTCTTGCCCGAAAGGGAGCGGAAGTCCGGTTTGTCCGGAAGTCCCGCTCGTACGCCACACCCGTCAAAACACGGATACTTGCGGGCGCCTATCATTCCTCCCCACAGCAGGTCGTCCGCATCGATCGCGTTCCGGCGCAAACCGTCGACTCCCAAGCGCTCTGGGATCGATTGACCCACCGCGCCAGAAGCTTTGAGGGGATTATACTCAGCGACTACGGGTACGGCAGCGCGGGCCCGGAGGAGGCATCGCGCGTGGCGGCGGCAGCCCGATCGCTTTGCATTCCCGTCGTTGTTGATTCCAGGTTCCGCATGGGAGAGTATTCGAGGGTGACCGCCATCACCCCCAACATCACGGAGCTGGAGGCGGCAGAGGGCATCACAATCGGGGGCAACGAAGGCTTGCTGCATCGCGTCGGCAAAGCTGTGCTGGCGCGCCAGAGGCTCTCCTGCCTGCTCGTGACGCAGGGACGCTTCGGCATGACGCTCTTCGAACCGCAGAGGAAGCCCGTTCACATCCCCGTATTTGGCACGGATGAAGTGGCGGACGTTACAGGGGCCGGAGATACAGTGATCGCCGTCTTCACTCTTGCGCTCGCCTGCGGCGCCACGGCAGAGGAGGCAGCGCGACTTGCCAACTACGCCGGCGGAATCGTCGTCATGAAGCGCGGGACAGCCACGCTCACAAGGGACGAATTGCGGGCCGCTGTCGAGACCTGTCCGGAGGACGCGCGGCGCTGACGCAGTCATTTTCGTCAATCTCACCGATCTTGGCTCAAACGGTTGTTCCGGCACAAAAGATAAAGACCCTCGCCGAACTGGCGCGCACTCTCGCCGGCGCGCGGCAGAGAGGCAGCACAGTGGTCTTTGCCAATGGTTGCTTCGACTTGGTGCACGTGGGCCATGTCCGGTACCTCGAGGGCGCCAAGGCTCTCGGCGACCTGCTGGTTGTTGCCGTCAACAGCGATCTTTCCGTCCGCGCCCTGAAGGGTGAAGGCCGGCCGTTGCAGCCCGAGCAGGACAGGGCCCTGATGGTAGCTTCGTTTGCGTGTGTCGACTTCGTCGTCGTCTTCGATGATCCGACGGTCGACAACCTCCTTCTCACTTTCCGCCCCGATGTCCACGCCAAGGGAACAGACTATGTGGAGGAAATGGTGCCGGAACATCGGACGGTGCTGGCCTACGGCGGCCGGACGGCAATCGTCGGGGATCCGAAATCTCACGCGACCCGGGATCTGATCCGGCGGATCCTGGAAAAACAGCGCCGGAGTTGATTCACTCGCGCCGATGCGCGCAACTGCCGTCGGCGCCCAAGAAAAAGGTCCCCGCAACCCCCCGGAACGGTAGAATTGGTGACTATGGATGCGCCGCAGAAGATCCTCATCATCCGCCTCAGTTCGCTGGGAGACATTCTTCACGCGCTCCCCGCGTACGCCGCACTCCGGCGCTCCTTCCCTGCGGCCCGCATCGACTGGCTGGTGGAAAACAGAGCGCGGTTTCTCCTCTCCGTGGTGGCAGGGCTGGACGAGGTGATCGAGATAGACACGGCCGCCTGTCAGTCGCACCCTTTCGCTGCATCATCGTGGGCTGGCCTCTGGAAAGTCATCTGCAGCCTGCGGAGGCGGCGCTACGATATCTCCATCGATTTTCAGGGCCTGCTCAAGACTGCAGCCCTGGGTCTTCTCATCGGGGCGCGCGAACGGGTCGGGTTTGGCAAGGCCTTCGCATGGGAATGGCCAGCCCACTGGCTCTATAGTCGAACGGTCGACCCGGAACACAGCGGAATGCACGTCGTCGACGCCAATCAAGTGCTGACGCAGACTGTCGGTGCTCCGCGCTGGTCCGGACAAGTTCAGTTCACCGTCCCGCCACAGATAAGCAACGGCGTTTCAGAACAGCTCGCCGGGATGAAACTCTCCGATTTCGTGGTCATCAACCCGGGAGGGGGATGGCCGACCAAGAGATGGCCAGCCGCAAGGTATGGGTCGCTCGCCGAGCGGATCATCCGCGAATTGAAGCTGGAGGTCGTAGTGACAACCGGACCCGGGGAAGATGAGCTTTTTCGGACGATTCAATCGAATTGCCTCGCCCGGATCCACCACCTGCGACTGAGCTTTCTGGAACTGATTCCTCTCATGAAACAGGCCCGTATGGTTGTTGCCGGCGATACCGGTCCCCTGCATCTTGCCTGCGCCGTCGGGACGCCGGTAGTTGGGATCTATGGCCCGACATCGCCGGAGAGAAACGGACCCTGGTTGCCGGCTGACCGATATGTCGTGAAGGTGCTGCCGTGCAGCTACTGCTACGGCAGGACGTGTCCGACTCACAATGAATGTATGGACATCCCGGTCCAAGAGGTCTTCCGCGAAATAGCGGCACGACTGGAGGCGGCATGACGAGAGGTCCCGATGCCAGGACCATCCACCGCACACTGCGCAGCCGGTCCGCGGCGTGCCGCATTCCGGCCCTTGTGTCTGGATTGCTGTTGGCGCTCGCAATCGGGAGCCCGTCAGGAGCCAGGACGAACCAGGAATCCATCCCTGCAACCCTCCCCTTTGTGCCTGGTGAGCAGCTCTTCTATAAGGTCGATTGGGACCCGCCTTGGTTTCTTTTTTTCCTGCCGAAGATGGAAGCGGGCGAGCTGGAATTGGCTCTCACCTCAGAGACGGATCAGAAGGACAGGCCGGCCTGGAGGGTTTCCTTCAGAGCGCGTTCATCCGGAACATTGTCGAAACTCGCCGGAGTCAGTGTCGATGATCAATTCGAAGCGCTCACCGACCCGGCGACTCTTTGCACCCTCACCGTGAAAAAAAGGATCCGTGAGGGCAAGAGGAAGCGGGATATCGACGTCACCTACCTCCCGACGGGTCGTCGACTTCATATTCGGGAAATTGACGTTGCCCGGGTGCCCCCGGGCGTTGTCAAGGACAGGCACAAGGAAGACATACCTGAGTGCGTCAAAGATGTCTTTTCAGCGCTGTATGCGCTGCGCATGGAGGAGCTGAAAGCAGGCCATACGAGGCGATGGGTTGTCGGCGATGATGATACGGTCAAGGAGATCGAGACTCGCGTCCTGAGGAGTGAAATGGTACCGGGACCCAACGGGCCGACTCCGTCCCTGCACATCGAGACAGTGGCGCTTCTGGGAGGTCTGTTCAAGGAAGGCGGGCGGTTCAGCATCTGGCTCAGCGACGACCGCCGCAGGCTGCCGCTCAGATTCCAGATCCAGGTGAAGCTCGGAAAGGTGGACGGCCGCCTGGTTTCGGTAAGGCAGCAGTGAGGTCAGGCGGAGCCGGTCATAAGCCGAATTCTGTACCCCCGCGCAGGCGGGGGCGGCAATCATTCATCTCGTCCCTGGATCGCCCCAGGGATCTAGCGGTCTACCCGGGAGCGACGGACGGGCCATCCTTCATCCCTTTCGGGAACGCTCCCCTATTTGACCTTGCTCCGCGTGGGGTTTGCCCTGCCGCCGCTGTTGCCAGCGACGCGGTGCGCTCTTACCGCACCTTTTCACCCTTACCGCCGCTCGCGCGGAGGCGGTGTGTTTTCTGTGGCACTTTCCGTAGGGTCGCCCCTCCCTCGCGTTACGAGGCACGCTGCCCTGTGGAGTTCGGACTTTCCTCGGTTCGCCTGCGGCGGAACCGCGATTGCCTGACCGACTCCGCAATTCTATTTTAGGCCGTCACGGAGCGCGATGCGAGGATTTTGTTCTCGTCCGGAGCGGACCCGACGACCCCATCCGCTGTGGCTGCGGTGCGCCCGGGCCGGGTAGGAGGCGCAGGAGCCGGTCCGGGGGGATGAACGACAATGGTGCGGCGCGGAACAGACTCAGTGAGCCGACTCCAACGGCGGCCTGCATCACGCTTTCGGTCTTGGCGGAGTCACCGCCGCAGCCGGCTTTGCGAGGCCGAGCAGTTCGCGCAGCTTCTGGGCAAGCTCCTGGGCTACCTCACCATGCTCGCGCAGAAAGGTTTTGGCATTCTCACGGCCCTGCCCGAGCCTCTCCCCTTTGTAGGAAAACCAGGACCCGCTCTTCTCTACGAGCCTCCTGTCGACGGCGAGATCGATCAGGTCGCCTTCCCACGATATCCCCTGGTTGTAAAGAATATCGAACTCGGCCTCTCGAAACGGCGGGGCGAGCTTGTTTTTCACGACCTTGACGCGCGTCCGGTTTCCGACCACCTGTTCGCCCTCCTTGATGGAACCTATCCTGCGGATATCCACCCGTATCGAGGAGTAAAACTTGAGCGCCCGGCCGCCGGTGGTTGTCTCGGGGTTGCCGAACATCACGCCGATCTTCTCCCTCATCTGGTTAATGAATATGAGGCATGTATTGGATTTCGAGACGATCGCGGTCAGCTTCCGCAATGCCTGGGACATCAGCCTTGCCTGCAGTCCCGGCAGGGAGTCTCCCATCTCTCCCTCCAGTTCAGCCTTGGGCACGAGCGCCGCAACGGAGTCGACGACCAGGATATCGATGGCCCCGCTGCGAACGAGCACCTCCGCGATTTCCAGCGCCTGTTCCCCACTGTCCGGCTGGGAGACGAGGAGTTCATCCGTGTTCACCCCCAGGAGCTTTGCGTAGCTGGCATCCATGGCATGCTCGGCATCGATGAACGCTGCGGCTCCACCTTCTTTCTGGGCCTGGCCGACGGCATGGAGCGCGATGGTCGTCTTCCCGCTCGATTCCGGTCCGAAGATCTCCACAACACGCCCACGCGGGAATCCCCCGACACCGAGGGCGGCGTCAAAAGAAAGCGAGCCGGTCGATATGACCTGAACTCCGGCGGCCTGCGCCCGGTCGCCCAGACGCATGATCGATCCCTTTCCGAACTGTTTCTCGATCTGGCTCAGTGCCATGTCAATGGCCCTGTTCTTGTTAGTGCGATCGTCCGACATCAGCGTCTCCCTTTTCATGGAACGATGGCCTCGAGAGCCTCGTCCCGACTCTGCCGCCAGCAACCCCGGTCAATAGATCATGGCCGGAAATGCCAAGGGCAACCGCCTCGGTCGGCCGGCTTCTTGAATCTATCGATCGGATGGGTACAGACCCGGTCTTCATAGTATCTAACAGCGGACAAGCAGATTGAGCGAAGAAAGCGGCACGAGATTCTCGCTCCGGTGTATGTCCCCTGGGGGCCGCGGGAAATCCGCCGGTCTCCGACAGGAGACGATCCTTTCCAGCTCCAGGCGCGAGATTCCAGAATCTCTCATCTTGAACATGCACCTCGACGCGGACCAGATCGTGGAACGGCACTAAATGAAGGGCGACCCTCCATGACTCAGGCCTGCGAGAACCCGTTTCAATGCTGATTAAATACGTCGACGCCCGAGTCCAGGTCCATGTCGTAGGTCTAAAAGTGACGCGACGGATCTAGCTCCGGGAAATATTCTTGAACGCCTCGATGTCCTCGTCGAGCCCCACAACCACGAGGACATGATCCTGGCGGATGCGGAACTCGGCGCGCGGCAGGATCGTCCTCATGTCGCCGCGAGCGTCCGGTTCACGAATCGCGATCAAGTTGACCCGGTATTGGTCCCGCAGCCGGAGATCCTTCAGCGTCTTGCCGACAAGTTCCGCGGGAGCCAGGACTTCGAGGACTGAAAGGTCGTCTGCCAGGGGGATCTGGTCATAAATGTTCGGAGCGCTCAGTCGGCGGGCGACGCGTTGCGCCATCTGCTTTTCGGGGAATATGATCTCCGTTGCTCCGATCAGCTTGAGGATCTTGCCATGCTCCGGCGTGGTCGCCTTGACCACGATTGCCGGGACCCCCATCTCCTTCAGATGGAGTGTGACGAGAGTGCTCAGGTCGATCCTCTCGCCGAGGCTGATGATGGCGCAGTCGACGTCGCTGATGCCGAGGGCCTTGAGCGTCTCCACATCCGTGGCGTCCGCCTGGATCGCCTGAGTGGCCACGCCCTGCATGTCCTGGACCCTGTCCGGGTTGATGTCGACCAGCAGTACTTCGTTGTTTTCGTTGAACAGCGTTTCCGCGACCGCCGAGCCGAAGGTGCCTGCTCCGATCACCGCGAACCTTCTCATATCTGCCCCTTTCGTGAGCCGGCGCGCCACTAGCCTACCATCGCGTTCTCCTCGGCGTACCTGTATCTGGCCGCCTTCTGTCTCGGGCCGGCAACCGCCGCAACTGTAAGGGGACCCACGCGACCTACAAACATTACCAAAATCAGGACAGCCTTTCCAAGGCTGCTCAGGCGCGGCGTGATTCCGGTGCTCAGGCCAACCGTGCCAAATGCCGAAACCACTTCGAACATGACATCGATCAGGCGTATGTCGCTGCGCAGGTAGGGCTGGTCTCCCGTTTCGATCACGGCCAGGGCGAGCGTTGCGACGGTCACGAACAGAAACGAGAGGATCAGAATGAACAGCGCCTTCGAGACCGTCTCATCCGGTACGGTTCGCCGGAAGACGCTCACCCCCTGCTCGCCGCGCGAGCGGCTCCTGGCCATGGCGATCAGGATGCCCAGTGTTGTCGTCTTGATGCCCCCTCCGGTCGATCCTGGAGACGCGCCCACAAACATCAGCAGAATGACCCAGAACAGCGTCGCGTTTGTCAAATGTCCGAAATCAATGGTGTTGAATCCGGCCGTCCTGGCCGTGACGGACTGGAAGGTCGACGTCATGAAAACATCGAGGAAGCTGCCGCCGGCCAGCGCGTTCCCCTTCTCAAAGATATAGAATCCCAGTGCCCCGATCGAGATGAGCGACGCCGTCATTACGGTCACGAGGCGGGTGTGAACGCTCAGTGCACGTCTCACGCGACGCCGCAGCCGCTGCGCCAGTTCGATGTGCGTGAAAAAGCCAAGACCGCCGAGAACGATGAGGGCGCAGATCGTCAGGTTCACGCCGACCACATAACGGTAGCGGACGAAGTTATTGGGTATGAGTGTGAAGCCCGCGTTGCAGAACGCGGAAACCGAATGGAAGACGGAATGGAAGAGGCTCCGGTCGGGCGTGAACAACCAGAGCAGGACCATGCCGATGAACTCGATGGCAAAGGTGCTCAAGAACAGACGCTTCACGAGCATGCGTGCCTCGATCAGCGGGGTGGGGACGAAAGTGTCCTGCAGAATCATCCTGTCCCGCAGCGACATCCTTCGGCCCGAAAGGACGAGAAACACGATCGCAAAGCTCATGATCCCCAGTCCGCCCAGCTGGATGAAGCACAGGATGACAATCTGACCCGTGCGGGTGAAATAGGTACCGGTATCAACGACCGTCAGACCGGTGACACAGACTGCGGATGTCGCAGTGAAGAGCGCATCAACGAAACGGATTCCGCCCGACACCGTACTCCCGGGCAGCATGAGCGCCAGCGCCCCAATCAGGATCGCCACGGCGAAACTGAGGAGGAACACTTCCGTGGCGCTCAGGAACCGCAGGGGCATCAGCCCCAATCCGATTCGGCGATTCATCCGGCCTGGCCTCTCCCGGGCATGCGGCCCGTCTCCGGGGGCGCATTATATACCGGCATGCCTTCGCCCAAGGAATCTATTGGCCGGCGTGCCGCCGGCCGCTATCGATTCAGAAGGATGCGCTGCGCCGGGCCGGTGACAGTTGCAGCCGCGGGGTCGATCCTCTAGAATGGCGCATTTCCGAAAGCTGGAAGGAGGTTGTCTTGGACGCGGAATCGAGTGTCGTCCAGAGGTGGGCCCTGGTGCTCGGCGCATCCAGCGGCTTCGGTGCCGCCGCGTGCCGGGCGCTGGCCCGCAGCGGATTCAACATTGTCGGCGTGCACCTCGACCGGCGGGCGACTCTGCCGAGCGCAGAACGTGTCCGCGCAGACGTGGAGCAGGCCGGCCGCCGGGCCCTCTTCTTCAATGCCAATGCCGCAGACCCGGCACGGCGGTCGGAGATTGTCGCCGCCTGCCGCAACGAAATTGCGAACTCGCCCGGCTCAAGGGGCATCCAGGTTCTTCTGCACACATTGGCGTTTGGAACGCTCAAGCCATTCATAGCGTCCGACCGCGAGGCGGCGGTCAAGGCCGCCGACCTGACCATGACACTGGACGTCATGGCGCACAGTCTCGTGTATTGGGTTCAGGACCTCTTCGCCGCAGGGCTCCTGCATGAGGGGGCGAGGATATTTGGCATGACCAGCGCCGGCGGTCGTCGCGTATGGCCATCCTACGGTGCCGTGTCTGCGGCCAAGGCGGCACTGGAGTCCCATATCCGCCAGCTCGCGTTCGAGCTCGCGCCCTTCGGGATCAGCGCGAACGCCATCCGGGCCGGCGTCAGCGACACACCCGCGGCGAGAAAGATACCGGGCAGTGAGAAAATGTTCGAGCGGGCCCGCGGATCAAACCCGGCGGGCCGCCTGACTACTCCCGAAGATGTCGCCGAGGTGCTCGTCGCGCTGAGCCTGTGCGAATCCCATTGGATGACGGGAAACGTCATCGGGGTAGACGGCGGCGAGGATATCAGCGGCTGACAGGAGCCGGGATTGAAGGCCGGCATCTGGAATCGCCAGGGTGCGGCGTTCTTATATATCCCGCGCGGCCAAACCGGGAAAGTCCCAGCGAAACGCCGACATGGATGCCATGCGTGCGCCGCGAGAAGCTGGCTGAAGGGCTTCCTTTCGAGGGGTCCCTGACCC
>JACADW010000299.1 GCA_013388445.1 Acidobacteriota bacterium
ACTGACCCATTACGCCTCCGCGGTGAGTATCCAATAGAAGTTCGGCACGGTGTGAACCAGTGTCTGTCGCTCTCGGAAGAAATGAGCCCGACTGAATTGATCCTGTTCATGTCCGGCACACTAACCAAGCGAACGTTGCTCGGATCCACGAATCAACAGAGGCCCTTCGGGTGTCAAAACGAAAGGCGATGCTAGAAATCCGTCTTGACATCCGATCTGTCATAGAAGTCTTGGAGCCATAGAGCCGACGCCGCAGAAGCCCAAAGACCGAATGACTCGAAGGCTCCAGGATTAGCGGGTATTTTTCGAAAAACTGCAAAAAGAAATCGTATCTTCGAAGAAAAGGACTCAATCGTCCATGGCAAGTCTAGGAAAGACAATACGCCTTAACCGGATGCGCAATCCGGTCTCAGGTCGGATACTCACCGTGGCAATCGATCACGCCTCCAGCTACGGAATTCTCCCTGGCCTGGAGAACATGCAGGCAGTAATACGGCAGGTAGCCCTGGGCGCGCCGGATGCCATCATGCTCATGAAGGGTCCGGCTGAGCGCTGCTTTCAGGCCCTGGCCGGACGCATCGCCCTCATTCTGAAATGCACGACTTCCTCGCTGTTCCATCCTGACCGCGACATCTGGATCCAGAGCGTCGAGGAAGCCGTGGGATTGGGAGCCGACGCCATCGCCATGGCCGTGACCATCGGCAGTGCCGACCAGCCGGAGCATCTGCGCCATCTCTCCCAACTGATACGGGAAGCGGACAAGGCAGGGCTGCCCGTGATCGCGCACTCCTATCCGTGCGGGGAGAAAATCTCCGCCGCCGAACGCTACACACTGAAGGAGGTAGGCTACGCGTCGCGCATCGCTATGGAAATGGGTGTAGACGTCGTCAAGACCTTCTACACCGGCTCCGAGGAGACATTTGCCGAGGTCGTCCGCCTAGCCTCGCCTGCTCTCGTAGTGGCGGCCGGCGGACCACGGCTGGACTCCAGGGCGGACCTGATGCGCATGACCCGCGCGGTCATCGGTTCCGGCGCCGCCGGCGTCACCTTCGGCCGCAACGTCTGGCAATGCGACGACATCCCCGGGATAATCGCAGAGCTGAAGGCCATCGTTCACTCGCCGGCCCGGTAGCCTGGGCCGGGCCGACAATCCTCAGGGAGGAGTCATGATTCGCAAAATGATCAACGATCCGCTGCAGGTGGTCCCCGAGCTGCTCGAGGGCCTGGTGATGGCAAGCAACGGCAGTATTCGCTCGGCCGGACCCGTCGGCGCCCTGGTGCGGGCGGACTTGCCGGAAGGGAAGGTAGGCCTCCTGATTGGGGGCGGCAGCGGGCATGAACCGCTGTTTCCGGCCTTCATCGGCCCCAACATGGGCGACGGCGCTGCTTGCGGCAACATTTTCGCCGCTCCCACTCCCGACGTGATTCTCGCTGCCATTAGGGCCGTGCACCGGGGCCGTGGCGTAGTGATGCTCTACGGCAACTATGCCGGCGACATCATGAACTTCGAGATAGCGGCGGAGATGGCCGCCGAGGAGGGCATCGAGACCAGGACGGTGCGCGTGTGGGATGATGTGGCCTCCGCGCCTCCGGAGCGCATCAACGAACGGCGGGGCATCGCCGGCGATCTGTTCGTGATCAAAATCGCCGGTGCTGCGGCCGCAACCATTCCGGACCTGAAGGAAGTCTACCGCGTCGCGACACGGGCCAGGGACAACACGCGCTCCATCGGCGTCGCCCTGGCAGCCGGATCCATCCCGCAGACCCGAGAAAAGACCTTCGAACTCGCGGAGGATGAGATCGAAATCGGTATGGGCCTCCACGGCGAGACCGGAGTGCGCCGCCAGAAGTTCGCCCCTGTCGATACCATCGTGGAGCAGATGATGCTGCACCTTCTCTCGGATCTTCCGTTCACGAGGGACCACGAGGTCTGTATGCTGGTCAACGACCTCGGCAGCACGACTATGATGGAGCTCCTGATCGCGAACCGCAGGGCGCGCCAGATCCTGGATGCGGAGGGCATTCGCGTCTACGACACCATCATCGGCACTTTTTGCACCTGCCAGGAGATGGCCGGCTTTTCCATCACCCTTCTGAAGTTGGACGAGGAACTGCGCCGGCTCTACGACATGCCTGCCCGATCGCTGGGATTCACAAGGGGGAGATGGTAATGGCATCCCATGGCCTGTCGGTGGAAAAGGCCGGACGCTGGCTGGTCTTGGTATCGCTAGCCATGGCCGGCGAAGAGGAGCGCCTGACGCGTGCCGACCAGGCTGTCGGCGATGGCGATCACGGCATCGGGATATCTCGCGGTTTCAGGGCAGTCAGGGAGAAGCTCGAACCGGGCGGGTTCCCGTCGCTCGAGGCTCTCGTGGGCGCGGCTGGCAAAGCTCTGCTGATGTCCATCGGCGGCGCGAGCGGCCCGATTTTCGGCAGCCTCTTCCTGAGCGGGAGCAAACGGCTCGCAGGCAGGACGGTGTTCGACGCTCAGTGTCTGGCGGACCTGCTGGAGGGAGGACTTCAGGCGATTCAGGAAAGAGGCAAGGCGCAGGTCGGAGACAAGACGCTGGTGGACGCGCTCCAGCCCGCAGCCGAGAAAGCACGAGCCATGCGGGGCGAGTCGCTGAACGCCGCGTTCCAGGCAATCGTAGAGGCAGCCAGAAAGGGCCTCGAGAGCACGAGAAATCTCAAGGCGCGCCACGGCAAGGCCCGAGCCCTCGGCGAGCGGGCGATCGGCCATGTCGACCCGGGCGCCCTCTCCCTGACTCTCATGCTGGAACATATGGCAAGGCTGGCTGCAGAGGTCACCGGACAAGAGTAGCCTCCCTGCGGATCGATCCGCCCGGTTCCTGCGATCCTCCGTCGCGTCAGAAGTGGGTTCCCCGCTGCGGGGACGAGGGCCGTGACTGAGGTATCTGACCGACCGAGAGGTATGCCCTATGAAGAACCTGCCGTCCTGGACGACCTTGTTCGCCGCATCCCTCCCCCTCGTCTGGGGACAGTCATCGAGCCCGCTGGAGCTTCGATCTCCGGACGGCACGATCCGGCTACTGCTCCAATCTCCGGCCCGGGGCGACAAGGAGCCCTCCCCACATTTCTCCCTCTTCTTCCGTGACCGTCAGATCCTCAAGTCGTGCGACCTGGGACTCACCCTTCAGGGAGCTGGTCGGCTCCTGGAGCGGACCGAGATCAAGGGGATCAAAACCCGAAACGTCGATGAGACCTACAGCGTTCCCTGGGGCAAGTCCAACCCAATAGTCAACCGCTGTCGTGAGATGCAGGTATCGCTCGGGCGGGAAGACGGCAAACTTAGCCAGCTCCTCTTTCGGGCCTATGACGACGGCGTCGCGTTCCGATACGCAATCCCCGCACAGCCCGGCCTGGATCAATTCGTGATCACGGATGAGCGCAGCCTGTTTCGCGTGGCCGGCAACCCAAGGACCTGGGGCATGTATCGTCAACGATATGATACTCCCCATGAAGGCCTCTATGACGAGAGAGCGCTGTCCTCTGTTAAACAAGATACCTTGCTGGATGTTCCCTTTACATTCCAATTCGAGGATGGCCTCACGGTTGCCATCGCTGAAGCGTCTCTGCGCGGCTACGCCAAGATGTATTTGCTGAAAAGTCCGGGGTCGGGATCCGACGGCCTGGTCTCCCAACTCTCTCCTTGGCCGGGTCAAAACATCGTGAAGATCAAAGGGCGGGCGCCGCTCAGCTCGCCCTGGCGCGTGGTGATGATCGGCCAAGCCGTCGGTCGGCTTCTTGAATCCAACATCCTGCTCAATCTGAACGAACCGTGCCGGATTCAGGACACGTCCTGGATCCGGCCGGGAAAAAGCACTTGGCACTGGTGGAACGGTACAGCAGGAGAACCGGCGGGGTTTCAGACCGGACTGGACTACCGCACGATGCGGCATTACATCGACTTCTGCGCACGCAATGGCATCGATTACCATGCCGTGGTTGCAACCCCTGATGATTACCCTTGGTACACACAGAAAACCAAAGGCTTTGCTCCGGATGGCAGTTCGGATCCGTGCGTGCCGAGGCCGGAGCTCGAATGGCCGAAGCTGCTGGATTACGCGGCACGGAAAGAAGTGGGGATGCGGGCCTGGGTGCACTGCAAGGCCCTCGAAGGTAGGATCGACGAGGTGTTTGCCACCTACGCGCGATGGGGGCTGCGGGGCCTCATGGTGGACTTCCTCGACCGTGACGACCAGCAGATGGTGGAATTTGCCGAGCTGGTCGTGCAGAAAGCCGCCTTGCATCGACTTCACATCCAGCTGCACGGGGTTTGGCAGCCCACAGGCCTGAGCCGAACCTATCCGAACCTCTTGAACCACGAAGGTGTGCTAAACCTCGAGTACTTGAAGTGGAGTGCAGATTGCACCCCGGACCACAACTTGATCGTCCCGTTCACGAGGATGCTCGCGGGGCCGATGGACTATCACCTCGGCGGATTCCGGTCGGTGCTGCGTGCCGCGTTCCAGCCGCGCATAGCTGCCCCGACCGTCATGGGAACGCGTTCCCACCATCTGGCGATGTACGTGGTTTACGAAAATCCGATGCCCATGGTGTGCGACTACCCCTCGGCCTACGAGGGCCAACCCGGATTCGATCTCATTCGCACGGTCCCAACAACCTGGGACGAGACACGTGTGCTCCAGGCCGATCCGGGACAATACCTCGTTGTGGCGCGGCGTCGCGGCAGCCGGTGGTACGTCGGCGGAATGACAAACTGGACGCCCCGGCGATTCACAATCCCTCTGGGGTTCCTGCGCCAAGGCCTTTACTCGGCGCGGTCGTGGTCCGATGCTCCCGAAACCGCCAGCGATCCGAACCGGCTGCGGACGGATCACCAGTCGGTTGACCACCGAGCCAGTCTCAGATTCGATACCTCTCCCGGCGGCGGCTTCGTGCTCGAAATCGAACCCCGATGACGCACAGATTCCACCCTTTCTTTGAGTCTATGAGACTTGGAGTCTTAGGGTTGAGATAGCTCGAAATCTAAGACTCCGCAGAGGCGGTTCTCGAAACGGATTGACGCACTCGCCGACGATCCCCAGATAGGCTGCCGCTGGCCGGCTTCGCCCCCCTGGATGGGAAAGTGCGCTGACTTCCGATTCTCTTGCTCTTGGAGACTCCCCTATTTCGGGCGCTTCATCCTGACGGCGGTCAAACTGACGTTGCCGCATCTAGGGCCTCCCGAATGGGGAAGGGCCTCCGACGCCCGCTGGTAGGCGGTATCGAGCAGGGCAAAGGTGTCGTGGCCCCCGGGAATCAGACCCAGGGAGGCGTGCACATCATCGGCAGCCGCTCGAGTGCGAGAGAATTTCTTCAAAATACGGTCGCGCGGCATCTCGGTCCGATTTATGAATGCGTGTAGGTCACGTAGGCCTCGACAACCTCGCGGCCTGCCTCGACGCCTATTTCCTTGCGCTTCCTGGCTTCCAAAGCCTTTTCACTCCCGGGCGTCGATGCGTTATAGCACCGGCTGCGGTCGGGCACCGTCTGAGCGGGCCCGGGTGTCGGAAGGGTCGAAGCCCGGGGCCATAAAGGCTCGCAAATCGGCGCTCGCGCATATTGTCCGCACACCGGTGCCGTTCGCCGGCACGGTCTTCACCCATGTTTGAACTTTCGACCGCCTTTCTTTGTACTCATTGGCCGTTGATCCGCCGAGGATACGAGCGGTGAGGGCCCACGAGCGGTTGACAGGAACATGTCCGCTTTGTCTGATTCATCGGCATTTCACTCGAACCCGGAGACTCTGCGGATTGCAGCATGTACACGCCTGCTCCGACCTGTCTCACGGGCCCGCTGCAGCCGCTTGCGCAGGGCTCCGGATTCCGGGCCGAGCACCGAGGCGGCCTCGGAGGGCGTCATTCCCCCGACCGCCACCAGCAGCAGGACCTCACGGTCCCGCAGGGTCAACCGGCCGAGTGCCGGCTCCAGCCGCTGCTCCGTTTGAGTGCGCGCGGCTGCCTCGAAGGGAGACTCGCCCACCTTCGTGAATGGCCAGGACGGTGCAAGATCCGATATCCGTGCCTCGACCTCTGCCCAGGCCTGGCAGATGTTCAGGGCGGGCCTTGCCGAATCGCCGGCGCCTGTTGTCCTGGCCTTTGCGATTCTGGCTGTCTGCCGGCTGCTCGCGGCGCTGGGGTTGCGGCGCCAGACGTGACGCGGGATTCACACCCTCGCGGAGCCGGCGGCCGGGACGCTGCCGGCTCCGCGCATGGCAGCAGCTTCTCCTGGAAGCAACGGCGAGTCGTTTGCCCGCTCATTTGTGTTTGGTTCCGGCAGGCGATAGCTCCACAGTACAGGGACCGGGCTCATGGCAGCGGCGCCAAGGCCAGTGAAGAAAGAAACCTCTTCCTGCGGCCGGCGATCTGTTCAGTGCGGGCAGGGGTAGGCAGAATAGATCGTAGCTGCCCGGCCCGCCCTTTCCCGCCAGGCGGTCGAATCAAAGAAACACGAAACCTTTCCTGTGGAAGCGCGTACTTATGCTTTGACCCGTGTCTTTCGCAGCCGCACTGTGCCGGGCACGGCAAACGTGGTAAGCGAGAGAAGCCAGCCGGCTGTGCAGCCGAGCCCTGCGATTCAGAGTCGTATGCCAGACCGTATGCTTTTTTGGAGGGAATCTGCCTTGCCTTGCAGGGTTTGCCTTGCAATGGGACTGACGGCCATCCTGGCAGGGACTGCCGCCGCCGGCACACAGCCGGACGATCCTGGTGAGGAGATCATCCGACGCACGGAGGATTACTTCTCGAGCCTGCGGGAACTCCTGGGCCTCTATGAAGAGGGTGCAAGGTCGGAGGCACGCACTTTCGAGCAGCGCGCCGGGCTTTACGGCAACGGTCTGCTATCCAGGCAGGAATTCGAAGCGAGCCGCCGGGCCCAAGGACGAGCGTCAGTACGTTCTGATCCGAGGTCGCGTCAGAACCTCTATGAACACCGCGAGCCGGGAAAGGCTGCCACTCCCGTATCTGTCACTTCGGCTGCGCCGGAAAGAACGGGAACAGGCGCCGAAGCTCCGTCTCGTCGGCGCGGCTGCCATATTCGCAGAGCTCGAAGGCCTCGGCGTATTGGATCTGCGCGGCCGCAGCCGGGCCGTACCATTTCTCGAGCACCTTGCGCACCGCAGGGCTGATGCCGCCCCGGCCGCGGCTGCTGCGCAGCCACTGCCTGCGGGCGGCCGGATCCTTCGGGACCTGGTCGAGCCGCCCCGCGTGCCAGGGCAGCCACTCGTACATCTGCGAGACGTGCGCGTCGGCCATGTCGATCTTCTTGTCGATTACATCGTCGATCGCTACGGCTACGTCCGGCGCGAAAGGATTGGGTTTCTGAAACCCGTCCTGAAAGTACATGAAGACGGGGTTGCGCCGCAGCGCGGGCGTGTCCGGGCAGATGTTGGGCACGGTCACCATGTAGGCCGCGTCCTGCAGCAGGACTCCCGTATAGCGGTGGTCGGGATGATAATCGTTCGGGCGAGGCCCCAGGACGAGCTCCGCGTTCCACCGCCGGATCTCGCGGATGATCTGTTCGCGCACTTCCAGCGTGGGCAGCAGCTGCCCGTCGTGGTTGTCGAGGGTGACGTACTCGATCCCGATCCTCCTGCCTGCCTCGGCGGCCTCCGCCCGCCGCCGTCTCGCAAGCGCCCCGCCCCCTTCGCTCTGGTGGCCGGCGTCCCCGTTGGTCACCGACACGAAGCGAACCCTGTGCCCGAGGGCAGCCCACTTGGCAGCGGTCCCGCCGGCGCGGCCGTCGCAGTCGTCCGGATGGGCTCCGAACGCTATGATGTTGAGCTTCTTTTCCTGGCCATAGCCGTCGGGCAGCGCGCTTCCAGCGAGCAACCCGAGCAGGGCGAGGCACTGCGTCACTCTGATCACACTCCGAAACATGATATCCTCCCGGTCATGATGATAGTGCGGCCGACTTGCGGCACACCCGGTCCCACCCGCCGGACCGATTCCGCTCTTCGAGAGCGCGGGTGGAGCGGACGGACCGGCTGTGAGCCGGCTTTCTGGATTTGAAAAGCCGCCGATCTTGTCTCGACCCGAAGCAGGCCGGCGGATCATTCTCGCGCTCTTTTCGACACGCTCACAGAGAGTGCATCGCCCGTTCCCGGCGGATGGGCCCGGATGGGCAGGCCGCCTGCTGTCCCATGCCCGCTCCGGCAAAGGCCGCACCGGCCGCGCGGACTGCGGAAACCTTCAAGAAGTCTCTGCGATCCGTTTGATCCCCCATGTTCTTGTTCCCCTTGATTGCCTTTTGATCCCTGCGGCACAGGCCGTACTGCCGTCGCCGCTGCCGTATCCGCAGCTGCCGATCCGTGCCCGAAAAGGATCCGGCCCGCTCGCTTTTTCTAGCACAGGGGCTTGGGAAGAAGTAGCGAAAAGAAATGGGAGAGTGGTCGGTGCGCCGCCGCTCGGGGATGCACGTGCAACGCCTGCCGGGGAAAGGCATTCCTGGCCCGATGGGGTCAGGGCATGGCCGACAAACTCGGCCTGCCCCAGCAGGTCCAGAAGTCGCTCCAGTATTACGACCCGATGTCCACCCGCGAGTGGCAGATCGCCTTGTATTTCCGCGGCCGCTGGCAGGCGACTCCCAACCTGACCCTCAACCTCGGACTGCGGTGGGAGTACTTCAGCATCGTGGACCGCGGCTTCCACGGCATCGAGCGTTACGATGCCGAGACCCACAGGATGCTCATCGGCGGCTACGACGCAACATGCTCTACGGTCCGGGCAGGGTGAACGTCGACTTCGGCATATTCCGTGCCTTCCGCATCACCGAGGGGAAGGAGCTGCAGTTCCGTGCGGAGTCGTTCAACTTCACCAACACGCCGGGCCCCCCTTCTGGCACAGGCCGGCAAGCGAGGCAGAGGGAAAGCCCCGTCGGGCCTGCGTGCGACCCGCATGCTATCCGACTGTTCCGAAAATAGCATCATAAGGGTCATGGGCGTCCAAGTGGACGCCGGGCGGCGCCAAAGGAGCAAATCAAAGCCGTCCCGGAGATGGCTGTGTCGGACCGCCGCGGCCTACTCCGCCTCGCCGCATGAGCAATGGCTCCTGAAAACGGAGAGCGCGGCCGGCTGAGCGAAGCAATACTCTCGGCCGACCCGCCCCGAAGTAATCTACAATGATCTACGCCAACCCTTTCTGCACGAGGAGCAGCGGGGAGATGTCACTGATTTGAAGGAGCCAGCCATGAACCTTCTCCGAACCATCGTCCGTCATGCCGTTGTTGCTGTCACTGCGATGTCCCTGCCGTTCGCGTCGAGCTTTTTGGCCGCTGACCGGGTGTATCAGAAACCGCCAAAGGAGGTTCTGGACATCCTGCACGCGCCTGCGCCGCCGCAAGTTTCGTTGAGCCCCACCCTCGACCGGATCCTCCTGTACAACACCGAGCGGTATCCTTCCATCGCCGACCTCGCCGAGCCGATGCTCCGTCTCGCCGGCGAGCGCATCAACCCGAATACCAACGGACCCCACCGCAGTACGCGGCTGGTCGGCATGCAGCTGATCCGGATCCTCGACGGATCGATAACACCGGTGACCATCCCGCCGGGAGCGAAATTCAGCGTGCCTTCGTGGAGCGCGGACGGCAGGCATCTTGCCCTGATGAACACCACGCCCTCGGGCATGGAACTCCGGGTGATGGATACGCAGACGGGACGGTTTCGCAAGATACCGGGAATCCGGCTCAATGCCGCGTTCGGTGACCCGCTCCACTGGCTCCCGGACCAGAAGAGCCTCCTGGTCCAGGTGGTCCCGGCCGGCCGGGGAGCGCCGCCCGCCGAACCGAAAGTCCCCTTGGGGCCCAAGATCCAGGAAAACCTCACGGGCAGGGCGCCGGTCTGGACATTTCAGGACCTGCTCAGGAACGCGCACGACGAAGACCTGTACGACTATTACGCGACATCCCGGCTTGCCATCGTCGATATTGGGACCGGCAAATGGGCCCCGCTCGGAAAGCCGGGCATAGTCCAGTCCGTGAGACCCTCGCCGGACGGGAGGCTGTTGCTGGTCTCACTGATCCATCGGCCCTATTCGTACCTCGTAACCGCGGAGCATTTCCCGCGCGAAATCGAGATCTGGGACCGTTCGGGCAATCTGGTCCACAAGGTGGCGAGCATTCCTTTGCAGGAACAGGTGCAGGCCGACGGCGTGCCCGTCGGTCCGAGAGCCGTTCGCTGGCGGCCGGACGAGCCTTCCACCCTGGTCTGGGTCGAGGCCCTGGACGGGGGCGATCCCAAGGCCAAGGTGGCCCACCGCGACCGGATCCTGCAGCTGCGGGCGCCCTTCCGCGGTCCGGCGGCTGAAATCGTGAGGACGGAATTCCGCTTCACGGAGCTCGGTTTCTTCGAATCAGGAGGAACGGCGTTGCTTTCAGAGTTCGACCGGCCGACGCGGCGCTCGCGCACATGGCTGATCAACATGGATGCGGAAAAGCCTGCCCCCAGGAAGATCTGGGACAGAAACGCCCAGGACCGCTACCGCGATCCCGGATCGCCGCTGATGCGCACCCTGGCAAACGGGCAGCGCGTGATCCGGCGCGCGAGCGGCAACGCCATGTTTCTCGCGGGCGCCGGTGCGTCGCCGCAAGGTGACCGCCCCTTCCTGGACGAGTTCGACCTTTCCACTCTTGCCGCGAAGCGGATATACCGCTGTAAAGAAGGGGCCTACGAGCGTATTCTCGATCTTCTCGCCGAGGACGGTTCGACCTTCCTTACGCGGTACGAAAGCCCGCAGGAGCCGCCCAATATCTTCGTACGGAATCGTGGCGGCGCGGAACGCCGCGCCCTCACGCAATTCAAGGATCCCACGCCTCAGCTTCGCCGGATCCGCAAGCAGCTCGTTACCTACAAGCGCGACGACGGGGTCCAGCTCTCGTTCACGCTCTACCTGCCGCCGGGATACAAGGAAGGCGAGCGCCTCCCCACGGTTGTCTGGGCCTACCCGCGTGAATACACGGGAACGGATGTCGCCGGCCAGATCTCGGGTTCGCCGCATCGCTTCACGACCATCGAAGGCACATCCCACCTCTTCTTCCTTACCCAGGACTACGCCATCCTGGACGACGTCGCGATACCGGTCGTGGGAGATTCGGAGACTGTCAACAACACCTACGTCGAGCAGATCGTCAGTTCCGCCCGGGCTGCCATCGACAAGGCTGTCGAAATGGGAGTGACCGATCGGGAACGCGTAGGGGTGGGGGGGCACAGCTACGGCGCTTTCATGACGGCGAACCTGCTGTCCCACTGCAACCTGTTCCGCGCCGGCATCGCACGCAGCGGCGCCTACAACCGCACGCTGACGCCGTTCGGCTTCCAGTCCGAGCGCAGGACGCTCTGGGAGGCGCCGGAAACGTATGTCCGCATGTCTCCATTCATGTTCGCCCACAAGATCGACGCGCCGATCCTGCTCATCCACGGCGAGGCCGACAACAACTCCGGCACATTCCCGATCCAATCCGAAAGGTACTATCATGCACTGAAGGGGCAGGGGAAGACGGTGCGCTACGTCGTGCTGCCGCTCGAGTCGCACGGATACGCGGCACGCGAGTCGGTCGAGCACACCCTGTGGGAGATGATCGGCTGGTTCGACCGGCACCTGAAAAAGGCCGCGCTATCCAAGTAGGCGCCGACGGCGTTTTCCACCCATCCCGCGCAGCGGGACGGCCCGGCGGAGCCTGATAGTAACCTCAGCCCGGCCTCTTTCGGCCGCGCCTTGCAGTCGCGGCCTGCTGCCGGGCCGGTCCGGTGCAACGGTCCGGGCTATGGGTGCTCACCTCTCGACAAGGTGAATGGCCAATCCCTGGATCTTCGACGGGTCGATGGCGATCTGGTCCGGCGAAGTCGCGCCCAGCAGACGTCTGTCTGATAGAAACCTGCTGGCTGTCCTGAGCGATCCCACTTCCAGAAGGATCCGCTGAATCCGGTCGGCGGAGGCCGCAATCAGGCGGATCGAGGGGCCGTTGCCGGACCGCAGTAAAGCGCCGGAGGATGTTCCTGATGCCGGCAGGAGTTTACGCCAGTCTGCTCCGTCGCCGGCAAGGTCCCGCGTGCCGATGACGATCTCCTTCACCGATCTGACGCCGAGCGGGCCGCCGTTTCTCAGAGCCAGTTGCCCCGCGAGCTGGTTGCGTCTTATTTCGGCATGGAGGAACGCCGAGCTGTACTCGCACAGGAAGACCGAAAGGCCGGGTTTCGATAGCCGGGTCAGGACCACGTTGGTCCAGAGCGTCCCCTGGGAGCCATCGGGGAGCGTTGAAACATAGGTCTGCGGAGGACCGTGGGGGATTCCGCGATCCGCCAGTTCCGTCAGACAATCGGCGAGTCGATACGGCTCGAGAGCGAGGCCCAGGAAGCGCGCCCGCGGGCGCCTTCCTGAGAGCAGGCCTTTCGGACCGGCAAACCGGAGTACCTCGATATTGACGTTGCCGGCGCCGACACCGCCGCTGGTGAAGCCCGAAAAATCCGCAACCGGCCAGGCCACGGGTAGCTGCAGTATATCGGCGAAAAAGGCGAACAGCGCCGCGGGATCGCCGGTCTCGATGAGGACATGGTCCACCTGCCGGATGAGAGGCTTCAGCGCAGGTCCGGCGCCTTGCGCCGAAGCGCCTTGACAGATGGCTGCAAAGAGGAGCGGCGCCAGGTATGGAAGAGCCGGATTCCTGCGCCTCATCGGCCTTGTCGAGAGGTGCGGCCCCTGCAGGTTGAGGGGCCTCTTCCTGCCTTTGGCCCACGCGGGGCGAACACCGCTACGATCATAGAGATGCAAGCAGGAACGAGCAGATGTGGTATCCATCGAGGTACTTGAAAGGCCTCTCGCCCAGCGTGTAATGCCCGCAGGGGAGCGCGACGGCTTTGTGCTCGACCTTGCGTTGCCGCAAGGCGTCGAGCATGGCGAGGGAATATTCCGGCAGAAACGTTGTATCGCAGGCGGCGTATATGAACAGGGATTTCTTGTCGTATCGCGCAAAGCGGTCCACATAGGTGAAGGGCGCGATGACTCTCCAGACTTCCCGCAGCTGCTCCAGCTCGATGCGGCCGTCCATTCCCTTGCGGATGTGGCGCGTGCTCAGCCCGGTCCAGACGACGTCGGCGAAGTAGAGCGCGAAGAGATTGAAGACGTTCGCCCGGAGGCGCTCATCATGGGCGCTCGTGAGGAATGCGTAGCAGGAGCCGAGGCTCGTCCCCAGGATGCCGAGCCTCTCGCAGCCCTGTATCTCCAGCCAGTCCAGGCAGGAACGGGAATCGATGACTGCCTGGCGTGCCGCGTCGATCGTGCGCGCAACGCTGGCGGAGACCGCGTAGTCGGCGCGCTTCAGTTCGCGGGGCATGCGCCGGTCGTGGTAAGGCAGGCTGAGCCGCAGCGCCGAGATGCCAAGCCGGCTGAGCCCGCGACAGAGCGGGACGTGCTGGTGGAAGCCGGCGTTCCAGTGGGGGAGGACGAGGACCGCCCGCCGGCAATCCGCCCGCGCCGGGAACCACTGCCCGTAGACAGTGTTGTTCTCCGGATACGGTGTAGCGACGGCGGAAGTGAATCGCAGCAGGTTTTCTTCGAGCCGGAAATCAGACGGCGTACGATAGGCGAAGAACTCGCTGCTGTCACGCAGCGCTTCTTCATTCAGCAGGCGCAGATAGGTCGCGGGATCGTGGCTGTCGCACGCGATCCGGGCCGTGCAGGGCCATCCCCGTGTCCATTCCAGGCCCCAGTCGAATTCCCGGATGACGCGGTCTGTGGCGCGGGCCGCCAGACGGTTCTCCCAGCGGTCCATGTACCCGCGGTAACCCCGGGCCATCGCCTCCCGGATGCGCTTCGTCCATGAGGACGGTGCCCTGGATTCTTCCGACATGGACATGAATGCCCCGCGCTGAGAACATCATCCTAGACGATTCCCGGGCACATGGCTAGACCCCTGGACCGGACGAAGCCGCATTGCTGTGCTGCCTCCGAAACCGCATGCCCATGGCATGGGCCCCGTGCGAAGGACGGCTCGTCCGTCGAGAACCGACGCAGATGCAGGACCGGCGGTCCGGCCCACGAGGTGAAGCGCCTGGCAGTCGTGCGGCGGAGGGCTCGTTGGTAGTGAACCAGCTGGAGGCAACTTCCCGACTGAATCAACCTCAACTGACCCTGCCCGGCTGGAGTGGAGACGTGCTAAGCTGAATTGCATCACTCTCTCGCCGACGGATTTCATTCCTGACGCGCCGGAGGTGCCCCATGACCGGAGTCTGGCGGCATGCGCTGATTCTGGCGCAGCTTCTGGGTCTGCCTTTCATTTTGCCGGTGGAGCGAGCCTCTGCGCCGCGGTCGTCGCAAGCGGGCAGGGATAACGCAGTCCCGAACCCTGAGACTTTTCCCCAGTTCATCGAGGCAGCGCGGCGGAATGCGATGGGATACCTGCAAGCGCTTCCCGATTTCATATGCACCCAGACGACGAGGCGATACCTGCGATCCGGCCAACGATCCGCACGCAGGGACATGATGCCCGGCGAGGAATGGAGGCTCGAAGACGATATCGTCGAGGAGCTGACCTACTTCGATCACAAGGAGTCTTACAGGCTGCTGAGAGTGGACCGCCGGGCCGGCGCCTTCATGAATCCTGAGGGGAGGCCGGGCTCGAGCTCGACCGGTGAGTTTGCCTCGATGCTGGCTTCACTCTTCAATCCGGCAAGCCGTGCCGTTTTCGAGCTGGAAAAGGCAGAAACGATCAAGGGAAGGAGAACTGTCCGCGCCGGCTACAGGGTCGAACAGGCCAACTCGGACAGGGAGCTCAGGTTTCTGCTCGAGGGGAATCTCCTGCGCACGATCAAGGTTGCCTACCGGGGCCGCTGCTGGCTTGATGCCGCAACCGCGCAGGTCGTGCGTCTTGATCTTGAATCCGTCGGCATCCCGCCGGATTTTCCCATCGCACGGTCCAGCGCAGCCCTCGAGTACGGGCTCGTCAACATCGGAGGGAGGGAATTCTGGCTTCCGGTGAGGGCCGAAAGCCTGCTGGCCACGTCAAGCAGCAGGGAGCTGCCGGAGCACGAAAGACTGCGCGATTCCCGCAATGTCATAGAATTCAAGAACTATCGCAGGTTCGGGACGGATGTGAAGATCCAGTATCCTCCTCCCTGATCCTCCTGCGTCCGCAGCAAAGCGTGCGACCGGCCCCGACAGGCTGCGGCGGCCGGCCGCGCGCGGGCCGCCGGACCGTGCCGCTTGCGCCGTCTGGCCGCATCGCTGCGCGGGATTGATCGCGTTGCCGGCGCCTGGCATTTCATTTCCGGGAAAGGACCGGGGACTACCGCGACAGCCGGGCGTCAGGCTGAGCGGCATACCTCTCCCTGCCGATGATCCCCGCGCCTTCCTTGATCGTGAGGATCTGGCCGGCCTCGATGCGGGCAAAACTCTCGACCTGCTGAGTCGTCGGCCATCGGACTTCGACGAGGTCTGCGAGGGCCGCCTTGCCCAGCCCGAAATGAAGCCTCAGATCGCTCTGTGACATGACGCTGCCGCCGCTGCAGACCTCTCCGATCTGCGCGTGATCGCCCGTGACGACACGCACGCGGGTGCCGACGGCGGTGCGGTTGCAGCGCGAGCCGATCAACTTCAGCGTGACGGAAGGGTTGCGGTTGCCGCCGTCATTGCGCAGCAGCGATGGCGGGTCATTCATGTTAAGGACCAGAACGTCGCGGTCGCCGTCGTTATCGTAATCGCCGTAGGCGCTGCCGCGGCTGGAAAACCGCTGGCTGATTCCGGGACCCATGCGCGCAGATACGTCGAGGAACTTCCCGTTTCCCAGGTTGCGAAGCACGATCCGCGGAGACCTGAAGGTGTCCATGTTGTCCTTGAAGAATCCCGGATAGACGTGGCCGGTGACATAGAAGAGATCGGGCCAGCCGTCGTTGTCATAGTCCATGAACGCGGTTCCCCAGCCCACATACTTGTTGAGGTTTCCCATTCCCGCGTTGAAGGTCACGTCGGTGAATGTGCCGTCGCCGTTATTCTGGTAGAGAGTCGGCGTGTCGTCCTGGAAATGGGTCTTGAAGATGTCGAGCCACCCGTCGGCATTGAAATCGCTTACGCCGAGCCCCATTCCCGCCTGCTCGCGCCCCTCTTCGTTGTAAGCGCATCCGGCGTTGAGTGCGATGTCGGTGAACGTGCCGTCACGGTTGTTGCGGAAAAGGATGCTGGGCATGGAGTCGACGGCCACGTAGAGATCGGGCCACCCGTCGTTGTCGAAGTCGTACGAGACCGATGTGATCGAGTAACGGGCGCCCGGCTTCAGGATTCCCGATTTTTCCGAAACGTCGGTGAATGTGCCGTCGCCGTTGTTGTGGTAGAGGATGTTCGTGCCTGCGGGCAGGCCCCGGGGGCCGCAGACGACCGGCCTGCCGCGCCACATGCAGCCGCGCTGCTCCCCCGGCTTCGGGACCTTGCTGATGTCCAGCTCCACGAAGTTGCCCACAAACAGGTCGAGGAAACCGTCGCGGTCGTAGTCGAAGAACGTGGAACCTGTGCCCCAGCGGACGCGGTCGGCGTGGAGCGCCGCCCGGTGCGTCGCGTCGGTGAATGTGCCGTCCCGGTTGTTATGGAACAGGACGTTGTGCCCCCAGTAGGTGCAGAACAGGTCGTCGTATCCATCGTTGTCGTAGTCGCCGACGCACACGCCCGTCCCCCAGCCGGTGCGCCCAACGCCCGCCCGTGCCGTGACGTCGGAGAACGTCCCGTTGCGATTGTTTCTGTAAAGGCGCGAAATCGGCGCGGTCTCGGGAGTGTAAGTCTCCTCGAAACGGACGCCGTTGCTGAGGTAGATGTCCAGCCAGCCGTCGTTGTCGTAGTCAAAGAACGCCAGACCGCTTCCTTTCACCTCGACTATGTATTTCTGGGTATCCCGTCCGCCCCAGACATTCGGGACCGTCAGGCCCGCATCGCGGGCCACGTCGATAAAGGTCACCTCCGACATTTCCACGCGGGATTGGACTGGGGACGCCTGGACGTTCGCACCGGGCCGAGGATCGGACAGGAAGTGGGCGGCTGCAGCGAGGCCCAGCAGGGCGGCCAGCAGGTAAGGAGGCGCTGGACAGGAATGCCGGAACAATCCGCGAACCTCCTGGAGGATCTGGATTCGAGCAGAGGTAGGCACTTGTGTCGATCCGGGGTTATTTTGGCCTCTTCTCACCCGGCGGAGTGGCGCCGGTCTGCTTGTCCTGATCCTCCTGTGCCTGCTTCAGCTTCTGGAATGCGGCCAGTTCTGCTTCCGCCTTGCCCTTTTCGCCCAGCCGCCGGTAGACATGGGCCAGCGTGAGGTGCGGCTGAGGATAGGAGGGATCAAGTTCTGCGGCCTTCTGCAATTCGGCGATGGCGTCCGCGTGCCTCTCCTGTTTGGCCAGCAGAACGCCAAGCTGGCAACGAGCCTGCGCCAGACCCGGGCCGAGTCTGGCTGCTTCCTGCAGCAAGGGCTCGGCCTGTTCGAGCGAGCCTTGCTTCAGGAGGAGCATTCCGTAGTTCAGGGGCGGCCAGGGCGATGACGGGGACTTGCTGCGGTTCAGTGTGACGGCCCGTTCGTAGTTCTCGACTGCCCGCTGGTTATCGCTCATCCCCTCATAGCACAGGCCGAGGTTGTCATAGGCCCTCACCATCTCGGGATCGAGGCGGAGAGCCTTGTTGAACCTGGCGACTGCCTCCGCATAGGCATAGTTGTCGTAGGCGATGCGACCCTGCCAGTAGGGATAGAGCGCGTTGCCCGGATAGGAATGCGCGAGTCTCTCAAACTCGTCTGCCGCCCAATCGAGCCGTTTCAGGATCACGTAACAGAGTGCGAGGGTAAACTGCTCGGACTCCTTGAGAGGTCCCAGTTTCTCGGCCTTCTTCAAGGCGATCGCGCAATTCAGGGGCTTGTTATCCAGGAAGAAGACGCGCGCCAGGAAAGTCAGCAACTGCGGCGAATTCGGATTCTGTTCGATGAGCTTTGCCAGCGTATTCTCCACATACTGATAGTCGCCGCCTTTAAGCGCTTCGGTGATCAGAGTCTGGGCGTCGTTTGAAATGTTCCAGGCAGGATAATCCTGCGGGGTGAGGGTGCGGGGGACACCTTCCGATTGAGGGGGCGGGCCGGACGATTGTTTTTCCGCGGGTTGCTGAGCCAAGGCCGGCTGGAGCCCAGAGCCCGCCAGAATCAGCTGGATCAAGGCGGCAGCACAAGGCAGATGGAACCGCAGCATCGGGCACTCCTGTCGGGAATAGTTTCTCACACCGGTCGCCGCGACCCAAATGCCTGAACGCCAAAATCCATCCAGGGCAAAGCAGGTGCAGGCTGCCCAATTTCCACAAGATCAAAGCGCACGCGGTTGGTCCGCATCCTCCTGCTCGTTCTCGACGGACGAGGCGTCCGTCGCACGGTTCCTGAAGCCCTTTTCCTCGTGGCCCGGGCCGCCGGTCCGGCCGCTGATTGACCGTGATCTCTTAAGCAGAGACCAGAAGGAACCGGACTGTCCTGATGATCAGTCGTGCGGGTTCGGTCCGGCTGCAGGCCCCGAGTGCAACGCTCTCCTCGAAGGTATCCGCCTGCGGTCAATACGGCCTCACCTCGATGGTCCGCAGGAGAGAGGCCTCCTTTTCCGACCGATGCTTCGAAATCTCCTCGAATCGTCTTTGCTGTGCCTCGACCCGCGGATCCCGGATGGCCTGGTAGAGGCGCAGCAGATGCATATTGGCCGTGAAACTGTCGGGCTCCAGCTCGGTCGCGCGCTGGAGGGCTTTCTCGGCCGCCTCGAAGTTTCGCCGCCGCATCTCGAGCTGGCCCAGCTCCACGTAGGCGTCGGCGAAATTCGGGTTGGCCTTGATGGAAAGCTGGATCAGCCGGTAAGCCTCATCCCGGTTGCCCTGGAGCTTGGCGATGCGGCTGAGAAAATAGTTGGCGCCGGCGGCAGACTCGGGGAAGCCTGCCACGGCCTCCAGCTCTTTCTGAGCAAGGGCATGTTCGCCAAGTTGAAAATACGCCGCTCCCAGCGCCAGTCGGCCACGCGGGTCGTCCGGCTTGAGCTGGCGGTACTTCTGGACGTAGGGAAGCCCGCTGCGCGGTTCTGAGCTCTGGAACAGCACGGAACCGAGGGCGTAGTTGGCATAGGGATTGTCCGGCGCCAGCTCCACCGCTTCCTTCAGCGACTTGTTGGCGTCGATCAGCAGCTCCATTTCCACGCAGACGATCCCAAAAAAGAAATGGATTCCGGCGTTCTTCGGCTCGAGATCCCGCGCGTGCGCGAGGTAACTCAGGGTTCCTTTCAGGTCTCTCTGCTTGTATGCGACCCGCGCCAGGTCGAGCAGCAGGGGAACCGGAACGGGCGACGTGACCGAGGCTTCCAATAGCTGTCGCGCCTGGTCCAGCCGGCCGCGCCTTTCGTAGAGGAGCCCCAGTTCTCGGAGGCTTTCAGGCGAATGGAGCGAACGGGCCGTCAGGCCCTCCAGCAGGCGCTCCGCCAGCTCCTCCTTCTTCTTTTCTTCCAGGGCCGGCAGCACCAGCAGCACATCCATCGGCGTCAGGTCCGGGTGTGCGAGAAGCGCCTCGGCGGTCTTGAGAGCCTCGGTATATCTGTCAAGGCCCGCGAGGCCCGCGCAGCGGACAGCCAGCGATTGCGGGCGTCCCTGAGCCTCTGCGGGGAGACGCTTCAAGCGAGCCAGCGCGGTCCGGTATTGCCCCTGTTGCACCGAGAGCACCGACGTCTGAAAGAGCGCTTCGGCATCATCGGGTTTATAGGCGAGAATACGCTGATAGACTTGAAGCGCCTTGACGCGCGCCTTGGGGTCCTTGCCGGCGTTTTCCTGGTATAGCCTGCCGAGGTTTACGGCCGCACCGGTAAAACGCGGGGACAATTCCAATGCCTTCTCGAACGCGCCTTCGGCCGCTGCATAGTGCCCTGCTTGCGCCTCCACCACGCCCATGAAATTGTGCAGGGAAGGCTCGCGCGGAAATTGGCCAAGCGCGTCGGTGAGCTGCCGGCGTGCTTCCTCCCAGCTGCCCTGCTGGAGAAGCGTCTGGATCTGCTGCAGCCGCACCTCGACGGGGGTGTCGACACCCGCCGGGACGAGGCAAGGAAATATCAGGGAGACCGATATCCAGAGCGTCCGGCGGAATCTGAAAGGGGAAGGCATGACCAAGGGCATTCAGGTTCGCTGCGGGCGTCCGGATCCGACAGCTGCGATCGAGGCAGCGCAGACCCGCATAAACAAATCAACGATACCATGATTCTTATAATCCCCCGCGGCCCCCTGTGCAAGGGGGCCATCCTGTTTGCGTGGCTGTCGCTGATCCACCTAGTCGCGCCCACATACGCGAAGACATGAGCTTCAAACAGGAACATGTGCCGCAGCCTTCTGGCCGCGGGATCTTCGGACGGACTCACGTACTGAAGAGGGCGTCCAACGGTTGCCAAGATTACCATGAAGGCAACTGTAAGTCCTTGGTAAACATTGCCCCAAAGGTAGAGGCTTCCAACCGTCCCTCCCCCCGGGGTGGGTGTGCGCCAAGCGGAGTAGGGCGAGTCCGGAAACTGAGCTTTGCAGGTATCGAAAGGGTTTGGAAATGTGAAAAATTCACCCGCCCCCGGCCGCCAAAGGACATCGTTGGCGAAGGCAGTTGAAACCTACCCAAAAGTCCGGCCGCGAGCTATAGGTTGTTACCTGGAGGCGTTACTCACCCTTGCCGCAAGCACACCCTCAATCTGGACTGAATTCATGAAACGACAATGTCGACACAGAGCTCACGGCTCGTTCATTCCTGTGGCGGGCACTTCTTGCAGCGATCGTATATTATCGCCTTCCTGGCAGGGTTGTCCTCGGATCCCCCGACAACAACCTGGACGGGCACAAGATTCAGCCTGCAATATCGGTCCCATGGTTCTGGGTTACAGAGCAACCCCCAGTGTAGCGTTGTCGCTGAGGGCTCTATCAGGTCTATGATGGCGTCACGTGCCGTCATGCGGGTGACTCCCCAGGCGAAACAGAACTTCTCCTTGTCCTTGTCTGATAACATCCATTCATACCTGGGCGGTTGTAACCCGTTCGGCAAGAAGTACTGGTTCAGCCAAGGCGCGTTCGCTTTGATTGCGATCCCTGCGGCATTTGTCACAGCCTCGCATATTGCCTCAAAATGCGCGGACGGCAGGCGGCCGGCTACTGGAACATCAATGACGTGATTCAGGAGCGGCATCACCTGAACCAGCCGGCCCGTTGTGTCTCGGGCTTTCACTGGAACAATATGCAGTCCCCAGCGCGACGTCAGGATCTCGAAGCGCGGCCCGTCCGTCTGCTCATGGTACGCATCCAGTGCCTTGCCAAGAATCGTGCGAAGCGAAGCGGAAGACGGGCATCATGAGGCACGGTACTGGTTACCCATCGAGGCGCGCTTCAAGATGGTGCGCTGCGCCGGAAAGCCCGTTACGTGGTGCAGGCGCATGCCGCTCTGGCCCGGGAGGAGAAAGCCGCAACGAAGCCAGGCGCAAGATCGGGCCTGCCAAGGCCTCGCTGCTGCCATGGCGCCAGAGGCGGCTGACTGAGATGCGCAAGGATCCCCCCAGCTGTCTTCCATGTCGGGTGGAAATGGAGCTGGTGGAAGTTAACCGTTAGACGGCCTCTGAAGCCCCTGACACCTGAGGTTCAAGCTGCGGCATACGCTCATTCCCTTTTCGGAGCAGGTTTCGAAGAAGCAAGTGAAGTGGCCAGGCAATCACCTGGCAAGAAGAAAAGCGCCTTCCTCGCGGGGAGGAAGGCGCTCTCAGGACAACAGCGGATATCAGAATCCGAGACGCACGCCGACCTGGATGTTTCTCGGGTTGGTGACCGACCCGTTCCACATGCCGAAGTCGGGACTGTTAATGTCGGTCGTGAAGGAGGATCCTCCCCAACCTCCCTGGGCATTGAAGATGTGCCAGTTCCAGAGATTGAAGAATTCGGCGCGGAGCTGCATCCTGACATTCTCCTTGACGAGCATGATGTCCTTCACCAGGGCGAAGTCCTGGTTCTGGTAACTCTGCCCGCGGTAGTCGGAGATTCGCGGGCCCTTCCCCTGGTAGTAATTGAAGGCGCTCACGGGCTCGAATGCCGACTTGTCGAACAGCGGCTTGTTGACATCCATGTCGCCCGGATCCTGGAGGAATGGATTCTTCAGGATGGTCGGGATGCACCCCATGCCGAACTGGCCCGGGATGTTGCAGTAACCGGACCGGAAATAGAAAGGAACTCCTGAAGACTTGCGGAAGACCGTGCTGATCGTCCAGTTCCCCAGGATGGCGTTGGCGACCTTGTTGCTGTTCATCCAGCGCTTGCCGATGCCGAAAGGCAGGTCATAGGCAAGAGCAAGGGAGAAGACCTGGGGTACGTCATCCCCCGCCAGCGCCTTGTTGCGCTGCCTTTCATAGGGGCTGATCACCCCCTGTGCCCCTCCCCATGTCGCAATGTCGCGTTGCGTGTTGTCCGCGCCGCTGGAAAGGAGCTTGGAGTTGGTGTAGGAAGCGAGCAGGAAGAGACCGCCGGCGAAGCGGCGCTCTACCTTGGCCTGGAAGGAATGATAGGTGGAACTCCCGGCGTTCTCGTTCAACCCCTGGATATTGCCGCAATACTGCGGATAGGGCAGGAGCGCTTGAGCCACCGTGGGCGAACACTCGCCGGAATTCAGCTGCGAAATCCAGCCCGCATAGGGAACCGGAACGCCGTTCAGTGACGTCATGCCCTCCTCGAAGACATCATTGAGCTTGGCGCCCAGGGAAAGATATTTCGGATCCAGTACGTTGATGGGGGCTATGGTCGACGGGACGCGCGTCCCTTTGTTGGCCACATAAGCGACGCTAATGGAAGTATCCGTGCCGAACTGCCGTTCGATCGTCAGGTTCCACTGCTGGGCATAGGCCAGGCGGTTGGATTCCAGAGGCCGGTATTGCGGATACCACTTCCCGTTCTGCTTGGTCGAATTGATGAACGGAGGGATCTGCGTAGCGTCTGGAGCCGGAAATCCGTCCTGCCAGTAAAATGCCGGAGCGTAGCCGCCGAAGGCGACGGCGCTCTTCGACACGGTGGTGTTGAAGCCGTTGGGATCTATACCGCCTCCCCAGCCCGGATAGAAGGCCTGTGAGTAAAAGATCCCGTACCCGGCCCGGACCACGGTCTTGTCGTTTACGGCATAGGCGAAGCCGACACGCGGGGCCCAACCCTTCTTCCACGGTATTTCGGGATACCTCGCGCCGTAGCTGGCTGCGCCCCACTCGTTGCCTCCCCATGCCATCCGGCCCGGCCTTCCCCCGGCGCCAGGATTGGCGCCTTTTGGATCCAGGAAAGCCGAGCGGTTGTACTTCTCGTAGCTGGGTGTGTAGTAATCCCAGCGCAGTCCCAGGCTCAAAGTGAGCTTGGGCGTCGCTTTCCACGTATCGCCCACGTGCCAGATATAGCCCCGCTGGCGGACATAGAACGCGCCTTGGGTTCGGAGGGCATAGTCGCCGTAATCCACGGCACCCAGCAGAAAGCTCGCATAGCCGCTGCCGCTGTTGAAGCCGGGAAGGCCTGTGGCAGACGTGCCGAAATAGAAGTAGCCCGCGTTATTGGTGTTCTCACGGCGGGTGCCGTCGATAACCCGGACCTCGGCGCCGAATTTCCAGGTATGTTTCCCGGCCACCCAGGTGAGCAGGTCGTTCACGACGTTGGTCGGACGAGCGGTCGTGTTGAGGCGGCCACCTACGCCCGCAGTGGTTCCGTAGCCGCTGTAGCCGGAAATCCCGACAGTGGGAGGGATGTCATTCTTGGCCACGCCCTTGATCTTCGGGAATTCGTCGGCGTAGTCCTTGTTGACTGAGCCGTAACCCTCGTTACGGTTCAGGTAACCGTAGGAGAGGTGGTTCAGCAGGTTGGGGCTGAAGGTGTGATCCCAGTTGAAGCGGTTCACCCATGAGAACTGCGGGAAAGACATCGACTCGCTGGCGATCTGGATCGGGAAAACCGAGGCATACTTCGGTGGTGCGCCCTGGTACCAGACGGTGGCCGCGAAGTGGTCATTCTCTCGGAAATAGTAGTCACCCTTGATCAGCCAGTAGTTGGTTTGTGCCAGAATCGTGTCCGGAACCGGTGTCGGAGCCAGGTAGTTGTTGAAGATGCCGGGCTTGTTCGGATCCGGAACATACTTCAGCCAGGCCTTTGCCAGGGAATTCTGCAGTCGCGGATCGCTGGGGCAGATGACGTTGGGGGTCTTGCCGTCGCATCCCATGAACTGGTTCTTGAGGTAGCGCGAGTTTGTGGGACCTTCCGGCAGGCTGGAATCGAAGTTGGGGTTGACCCGGACCGTCGCCGGATCATAGATCGGAATCAGGTTGCCCTCCCCATCGACCCATTCCGAAAAGTCCCCGTTCTTCATCTTCACCGTCGGGACGGTCAGTGTGGGCCGGTTCACGCCGCCGGCGATCCGGAAGGCCTCGTAGTTTACATAGAAGTAGGCCTTGCTACGGTCGGAGTAAATCCCGGGAATCTTGCTGATCCCCGGCGGCTTCACCGGACCGCCCAGATGGAACCCAAAATCATTCTGCAGGCTCTTGGGCCGTTTGTCGGCGCCAAACTGGCGGGCGTTGAGCACGGTGTTGCGGTGGTATTCATAACCACCGCCGTGAAACTCGCTCGTCCCCGATTTGGTCACCGCAACGATAGCCGACGACAGCGTGGAGCCATATTGCGGCTCATAGTTGGCTGTGATGATCTTGAGCTCACTCACCATGTCGGGAGTGAGCGGAAAATCCTGGTAGATGGAGACCATGCCGTTCTGGCTCATGTAACCCTGCTGCATGGTGACCCCATCCATGATGGCTTCGTCACCTGAGGTCAGGCCGCCGTTCACGCGGGCATCGTAGGCGGCGCCTGTGGCTCCGGTGCTGACGCCCGGCATCAGGATCGCGAATGTCGCGGACGACCGCGGGCCCCCCGCCACCAGCAGGGGCAACTCCTCCAAGGTCTGGGGAGAGATGGCGTCTTCCCTTACCGGGGTTTCGAAGTTCAGACTGGTGACGTTGGAGGAAACCTCGATTACCTGCGTCTGCTCGCCGATCTCGAGACTGACGTCCAGGCGCGCGATCTGGTTGATGGCCAGTGCGATGCCGCGCTGGACGTACGGCTTGAAGCCTTGGGCCGTGACTTTGATCTCGTAGTTGCCAGCCTTGAGATTGGGGAAGGAAAACAGCCCATCTGCTTCGGTGAATACCTTGGCTTCGGACTGCTGGGCTATGTTGGTCAGCGTGACCTCCGCGCCGGGGATGACAGCGCCGCTGGGATCGGTTACCCTGCCGTTCAGGGTCGCGTTGAAACTCTGGCCAAGAAGAAACGCAGGGACCAACATGAGCAAGATTGCTGCCAAGAATGAGGGGCTCGATAACTTGCTCAATTGAACCTCCTTTTGACTTTGCACAATTGTTCGGAACAGAAAACCATGCGCAACGCGTGGCATCGTCCATTTCCTGCCCAATGGGGTGAGTGCTGATCGGTAGTTGGGTTGGGATCAGGCTGGATATTGGATCTCCGCCGGTGTCGAGCCGCCATCCGCCGAAAGAATTACTCGGAACGCACGTTTCCTGTGGGACCGCAGCGCTATGAGAGGTGGGATCTGGAGCAACGGCTCATACACTCAACCCTGGAATCGCCGGGCCGCCAAACCGCCATCGGACGGATCCGATCTTAGTCAGCGCGATATAGACTGTAAAGGATTTTCTTCGAAGCCGTCGTTCGTGCGGAGGGAGCGCGTGCGCCGTCATCAGGATACGTCCTGGTGAAGGCCGCGTGCGGTGGCCGACATCGCCGACCGCGCCGACTGCACGGCGGCGCCACGAATCGCGGGCCGGCGGCACATTGGCATCCCGTATTCGGAGCACGACAATAAGCCGGATCATGACCGAAGCCACGCATTCTTCCTGACCGTGAGGGCTCACGCTTCCGTCTGAGGAGACCGGGCGGCAATGGAGCAGGTCATTTCCTCCATCGCCGCTTGGCTGCACAGATCAGGCTGGCTCAAAGCCCCGACTGAGAATCTTCGCCGCCGTCACCTGTCGGTGTGAGTTTGACCGCAGGGACTCGCGGGATCGCCGCCGTGGCCCGAGTGTCACGTCCTGATGTCATCGCTTTCCCTACCCGACCTCCCTGGTGCGAATCCGCGGTCATTCAGCCGCACAGGCCTTACACGGACAATAAGTTACAGCCGCGTATCCCGGCCAACGACCTCCGTCGCAATGCGACGGAGAGCTGGCGGCACTTCGTCTGCGGCGACGGCAGCGGCTGCCCGAATCCGAAGTAGACCTTTCTGTGAAGACAATAAAGCCGGTCGTAGATCACCACCTCGGCGGCATTCGTGCTCGCATTACTCATGCTTCAGACCGCGCATGCCCAGAGACCGGCGGAGATTTCGTTTCAGGACCGGCCCGTTCTGCCCGAGGGACGCATGGGCGAACGCGTGCAGTCTCTTTTGGAGACACTGAATTCGGGCAGCCCCGACAGGGTCCGCCGGTTCCTCAGCGAGGATTGCGACGAGAGCTTCCGCAAGGTTGCGCCGGTGGATCGCCACATCGGTGTCTTCCTCAGCGTCCATCGGGACACGGGAGGCGTCGATTTCCACGGAGTCCGGAGCTACACGCCGGAGCGCACGGGCGAAACTGTGGTCATCGTCAAGGATCGCAATTATGGCAGCTGGAGAGCTGCTGTTCTGCGCTTCACGGGCGCGCCTGCTTTCCTTATCGCCGGCATCAATTTCAACGATGCGCGCACGCCCTCGGATGTTGGGGAACCGCTCCTGAGTCGTGTCGAAGCGGAGCACGAGATCGAGGCGCTCGTGAACCGCCTGGTCGAAAAGCGCGTGCTGTCAGGCGCCGTACTGGTCGCCCGGGGCGAGAAGATCCTTCTGACAAAGGCCGCCGGAGAGGCAGACAAGAGGTTTCACGTCCCGAACAACGTCGATACCAAGTTCAACCTGGGATCGATGAACAAGATGTTCACCTCGACCGCGATCGTCCGGCTGGTGGAGCAGGGCAAGCTCTCTTATGAGGATCGAATCAGCAAGTACATGGACGAATCGTGGCTCCCCCGGGAGGTGACGGACAAGATCACCATCCGTCACCTGCTGACCCATTCCTCCGGCCTGGGCAGCTATTTCAACGCGGAGTACCAGCAGAGCTGACGGGAGCTGTTCCGCAAGCTCGACGACTACAAACCGCTCATCCGGAGCGACCGGCCGGCTTTCACCCCGGGCGAGCGATTCCAGTACAGCAATACCGGCATGTTCCTCCTTGGGGTCATCATCGAAAAGGTCACCCGGGAAGACTACTTCGACCACATACGCAAGGTGATTTACGAGCCGGCGGGAATGACGAACAGCGACTGCTACGAGATGGACTATCCTGTGGAAAACCTGGCTATCGGCTACAGTCCGGACTGGAAGAGCCCGTACGGGTGGCAGAACAACTACTACAAGCACGTCATCAAAGGGGGACCGGCGGGCGGCGGGTTCTCCACGGTCAGGGATCTGCACCGGTTCGCTCTCGCGCTGCTGGCGGGGAAATACGTGTCACAGGATTCCCTGAGGACCATGTGGACCGACCACCTCGGCGCGGACTACGGCTTTGGTTTCGGCGTCACGAAGGGTCCGGAGGGGAGAGTCGTCGGGCACAGCGGCGGTTTTTCGGGCATCAATTCGCAGCTCGACATCTACCTGGATTCGGGTTTTATCGTCGCAGTGATGTCGAATATCGATAATGGTGCTTCGCCGCTTGCGCGGTCGATCCGCGGAATCATCGGCAGAATCCGGCCAGGCATATAATGCTCAAGACGGATTGAAGGGAGGCAAGATGACGAAGAACATCCATCCCGTCGAACGGGCAATTCGCATTGTGGCCGGGGCACTGATTGCCAGCCTGGCTTTCTGGGGCCCCGCGAATTACTGGTTCCTGCTCGGGTTGATCCCTCTGATTACGGGGCTGGTCGGATGGTGCCCTCCGTATCAGCTGCTTGGCATCGATACCCGCCCGAAACCGAAACAAGCCGCCGGCTCAGGGCCGTGAGTCGCGGTCTGGACATGTCCCGCGCCACGCAGACGATTTGCGGCTGGGCGCGGCAAATCCTCGAGCGCTGTCCGGGCAACGTGTCCGTGGTGAAAGCTCCCGTCCAGACAAGTAGCGCATTGCGCCGCCCATATTCCCTCCGGGCCGCTGATTGAAGCGGGAGGCGCGCGGGGATTTCAAGGGGCGAAGCACCCTGGCCGGTTCCTCCGCCCTGAATCGCGAAAAAGGCTGGAGAATTTCACTGCCGATCCTGCACAATTGGCCGGTGAGCGAGTTCCGTGCCTCTCGAGCGAGTTTCCTCGCCTCCGTCATTCGAGGCACGATTCACCCGCCGGATCGGCATTCGTGTCCGGCCGGCATACCTTTCAACGGACAGGAAAAATGACACAGAGACGTGATTTCATCAAAAAGAGCGCCGCCGGGGCTGCCGGCCTGGCAATCGGGGGCATCGGGCTCAACGCAAGGTCCTACGCTTCGATCATCGGGGCGAATGACCGCATCCACCTGGCTATCATCGGCATCCGGAACCAGGGCACGGTGCACATCCACAGTTTTTGCGACCTCAAGGACAGCAGGAACGTGGTCGTGAAGACCCTGTGCGATGCGGACGAGCGGCTCTTTCCACCCGCCGTCGAGATTGTCACCAAGAAGACGGGCGTTCAGCCCCTGGTGCATTGGGACCTCAAGAGGGTACTCGAAGACAAGGAAATCGACGCCGTATCCGTCGTCACGCCGAATCACTGGCATGCGCTGGCGACGATCTGGGCCTGTCAGGCCGGGAAACACGTCTACGTCGAAAAGCCGGCCTCCCATAACGTCTGGGAAGGCCGGAAGATGATCGAAGCGGCGCGCAAGTACGGCGTGAGAGTGCAGGTCGGGTTGAACAACCGCTCCTCCGCGCACGTGATCGAGGCGATCAAGTTCCTGCATGAAGGCGGCATCGGAGAGGTCTTCATGGCCCGCGCTCTCTGCTTCAAGGCCCGCGATTCTTATGGAATCGCCAAAGACAGCCTGCCGCCCGCCGGCTTCCACTACGACCGCTGGCTGGGGCCGGCTCCTTATCGCCCGTACAACGAGAAACGGAGCCACTACAACTGGCACTGGTACTGGGATACGGGGAACGGGGACACCGGGAACACGGGGCCGCACCAGCTCGATCTGGCGCGCTGGGGGATGAACCTGAACGAGCACCCGGTTTCGATCTACAGTGCGGGTGGGCTGTACGGGCTTCGCCGGGAGGAATGCGGTACCCGCACGCCCGGCAAGATGGTGTACGGCGGTGTGGAGACGTACGGCCGCGACAAGACCTCGCAGGAGACGCCCAATACGCAGACCGCGGCCTTCAAGTACGCCGACGGGAGGATGATCGAGTTTGAATGCCGGGGCCGGTACACCAATCATGAAGGCAGCAGCGGCCAGGAGGTCGGGAACCTCTTTTACGGTTCCGAAGGATGGCTCGAAATCAGCGGGGCGACCTGGAGGGCATTCCGTGAGCGGGAACGGGAGCCTTTCGCCGGTTCGAAGGAACGCGCAAGAGGTGCGGATGGCGACCACTGGGCCAATTTCCTGGATGCCGTGCGCTCGGGAAGGAATGAGGACCTGCACTGCGACATTCACGAAGGGTTCTATTCGTCCGCTCTCCCGCTGCTGGCGAACATCTCGTATCGAGTCGGCCGGTCGCTGAGTTTCATGGGCGATTACGAAAGGTTTGCCGACGATCCTGAAGCGGATACCCTGCTGACCCGGGCCTACCGCCGGCCCTATGTCGTCCCGGAGGAAGTGTGATGGGGCGCGGCGCCTGCCGTTCAGGCGGCCGGCCTCGGTGATTGCTCGCGGGCGCGCCCGGTCCGGCCGGAGGGTGATGCGTGACAGTTTCGGCGCGGAGGGGCAAGGTTTTCCTGCTTTTGACGGAGGTGGGCCATGCCTTTTTCAATTCCGAATACCCGCAGGGAGTTTCTGACGGCGGCGACGGGTGCTCTGCCTGGAATCGCCGGCCTTACAATGGGAATCCCTCCCGGAGCCGACAGCCGCCTGATCTTTTCGGAGGGGCGGATCGCAGGCCTTCACTTGAGGAATCGGCTGGTGCGCTCGGCCACGGCCGAGAACGCATGGCGCGATGCCGGAATGACCGAGGAAGGCATCAGTCTTTACCGGGACTTGGCCGAAGGTGGTGTGGGCCTAATCATCACGGGGTATATGGCCGTGATGGCCGCGGGGCGAAGCAGCGACCTGCAAACGCGCATCGACGACGATCGGTTCGTGGCAGGGCTGCGCCGGATCCCGGCCGTCGTGCATGAGACCGACCGGGACTGCAAAGTCGTGGCTCAGATTGCTCACACGGGGATGCAGGCGAGGGTCACTGAGCCGGTGGGACCGACCACGACGCCCTGGCCCGGAACGAAGGTCAAGCCGCGGGCGTTGACGGAGAAAGAGGTGCGGGAGATCGTATCCAGTTTTGCGCAGGCTGCACATCGCGCCAGAGAAGCCGGTTTTGATGGGGTCCAGATTCACGGGGCTCACGGATATCTGATCAGCTCGTTCCTGTCGCCGTACACGAACACCCGCACGGACCAGTATGGCGGTTCCGCCGGGAAGCGTGCCGGCATCGTCCGTGAGATCGTCGAGCAGGCCCGGGAACTGGTGGGACCGGACTTCCCGATCCTGATCAAGATGAACTGTGACGATCTGGTGGAGGGAGGCGTCGACATTCAGAGCTTTCCCGCGCTGGCGGGTGAGATTGAGAGAGCCGGCGTGCAGGCCGTGGAGGTGAGCGGGAACAACCCGGTCCGGGAGAAGACCATCGCCGGCGGGGATCAGCCGTACTTCTTGAAATACGCGCAGAAGCTCACCCTGAAGGTCCCGGTGATCCTCACTGGTGGCAACCGTTCAATCGAACATCTGGAGCGGATCGCCGGGGCGGGCTTCCCGCATTTCTTTGGGTTTGCGCGTCCTCTGATCCGCGAACCCGGTTTGCCGGCGCTATGGAAGGAAGGCCGGGGCGCCCCGGAGGCTGCCTGCATATCCTGCAACCGCTGCATCCGCGGGTTCGGGAAAGGCATGTTCACCCGCTGCCGCGTCACCGAGCTCGATCTCTAGCGCCTGTGAGTGCTTGGTCTGTTTGAGTGCAGGACCGTGACGGGCCCGGGCACCGGCGGCAATCACTGGGCGACAGGGCCGGGTCCCACGTCAAAGGCACGCGCGGGCATTCATCAGGCCGGGTGGTCTTCTTCATGATGGAGTGGCGCTGCGATGGGCGGGATCGGGCGCAAAACCCTGCACGGCAAGGGCGAATTGCATGTTGCGGAAAGGGCTCCGTTGCAGTAATTTATCTTCAAGAATTGATGCGCCCGTAGCTCAGTTGGATAGAGCGTTTGACTACGAATCAAAAGGCCGGGTGTTCGAGTCACCCCGGGCGCACCACCCCGACTTGTTCGACCGGCATCATTGGGCCTCTGTTCCGGCATTTCGTCGGGTCGGGGTCTTTTCCAATATCCCGGCCCGCCCGGATGCCTTCGGCGCCCTCTGGTTAATCATGCACGAAAAGAAGGGGATGGAGAGAGAGGCTTTCGAGGCCGCTAAAGACTATGCGAGAGTCACGTATAGCGATCCGAGGATCGAAGCGGCGCTCGATGAAGGCTACGCTCGGGGAGGATACGCCGTGGCCATG
>JACADW010000178.1 GCA_013388445.1 Acidobacteriota bacterium
GCGGACAAGTCCGCCATATTGCGATTCGGCATAGACGATGTTCGGATCCTTCGGATCGATGCGCGACACAAAACCATCGCCGCCGGTAACGATGAACCAGTCGTTGTTCGTCGATCCCTGAAGGCCGCGGGTCCGCGACGGACCTCCCAGGGTACTGTTGTCCTGGGTGCCTCCGTAGACGTTGTATATCGGCGCCGCGTTGTCGACTTCCACGTTATAGAACTGAGTGACGGGCAGGTTTGTGAAATGTCTCCAGATCTGTCCCCGGTCCCAGGTCTCGTACAGGCCGCCGTCGCAGCCTGCCAGAATATGGTCCGTGTTATTGGGATCGATCCAGAAGTAGTGATTGTCTACGTGTTTGGAACGTTCTCCCACGGGCCTGAACGTGCGGCCGCCGTCCTCGGAAACCTGTGCTTGAACGCTCATCACGTAGATCCGGTCGGGGTTTCTCGGGTCGGGATGTAAGTTCTTGTAATACATCGGCTGCGCCTGAACCTCACCGCGGCGCTCCCAGCTTTCACCTGAGTCCCGCGAGGCATAAATCGCGACCGGATTATCGGCGGATTCCACTTTTGCGTAGACCAATCCTCGCTTTGCCGGTGAGAAGGCTATGACGATGCGCCCCAGATCGCCGGACGGTAAACCCCGTGCCTTGTGCCAGGTCTTTCCGCCGTCGGTCGATTTGTGAAGGCCGCTCTCCGGTCCGCCATGGATCAGGGTCCAGACATGGCGCCGCCGCTGATGCGCCACGGCGAGCAGCAGGTCCGGATTGAAGGGGTCGAGGGCGATGTCGCTGATGCCTGTGTTTTCACTGATGTTCAGGATCCTGGTCCAGGTTTTTCCGCCGTCCGCGGTCCTGTAAAGGCCGCGTTCGCCGCCGGCCGCCCACAGAGGACCATAAGCTGCTACGTAGACTACGTTCGAATCGCGCGGATCGATGACGATGCGCCCGATCTGCTCCGAGCTTTTCAGCCCGAGGTTCTTCCACGATTTCCCCGCGTCATCGCTGCGGTATATGCCGTCGCCGTAGCCCACACTGCGCTGGTTGTTGGCCTCACCGGTCCCAACCCATACGGTGTCGGGATTCCGCCTGTCGACCGCCAGTGCTCCGATTGAGTAAGAGCCCTCGTTCTGAAAAACGGGGGTCCAGGTGATACCGGCATTTGTCGTCTTCCATACGCCGCCCGAGGCGACGCCGATATACCAGGTCTGCGCGTCTTCAGGATGGACTGCGATGCAGCTGATGCGGCCCGACATCAGGGCGGGTCCGATCGAGCGGAGCCTGAAACCGGTGAAAGTCTCAGTGGATAAAGGGTCCTTCGGCTTGTCGCCGGCCTCCGGGGATTTTTCCGGCTCCTGGGCGAGGAGGGTTGCCGCGACCAACAACGCGAGAAGGAGGGTTCTTCTCATGGACATGATCCTTTGTTTGTGAACTGGAATCCTGAGGTCATGTGCCGCGCGCTCAAGCCCGCCGGCACGTACACCCATCTGAGTCCGCGGCCCGAGGGCCGCAGCACATCGTCTGACGCAAGGGCTCCGGCACTCATACCATCGAGTGTGTCTCCGGCCCGGGAGGGGATGGTCCCGGGAGATCGTGCCGCGGACCGGTCGTCCGTCGCGATCGACCCGGAGTCAGCTTGCCAATCAGACGCACCGGCATGCCTCAGCGGACCACCCACTCCTTGCGCGATAGCAGACCCGGTCCGGCAACCTGCGCATTACTGCCCCGGCCTTACGCTCGGACCGGTTTGGCTCCTGCAACGATTCCAGCTATCGGTGCCAGTAGACATCCCAGCCCATGTAATTGGCAGTTGCCTCGTGAAAGGCGGCGGCGCTGCGCGAAAGGTTTGCCGCTGTATGGTGTTCGAACCCGTTTGCGCATATGTGGCGCAGCAGTTCCTGCAGCCGCGGGATTTCGACGACGCCGGCGCCGCCGAAGGTCTCGAGGGGGTCCCTGGTGAACTGGCCCTCGCCGACGTATCCCCGGATCTTGCCGGCTGAGTCGTCGGTTGAGATCCGTGCATAGCTCATGGGTCCGGCCTTCACGCGCCCGACGACTGTCCCGTAAGAGTTGAGCTGGCCCACGCTTCCGGCGATGATTTCCTGGTAGTCCATGCGCGCCTCTTCGAAGAAGTGTCGGGGCAGGTTCGAGCAGTGGAAACAGACCGCCTTGTTCGGATCGTCGCCGTAGTTGTTGTTCCAGTCAAGCAATGCGCTCGGCGTACCAGAAGCGAGCGCAAGGGCATGCATGCCGATCACCCCGGCCACGTCGACTTCGCACGCGCTGGATATGAGGTTATTGCTCATCTGGCTCATTACGGTGCAGGGAACCACACCGAAGTACTCCTCCATGGAAGTCCAGCACTGCACGGCACTGATGTCCAGATCGTTGGATTTCATCCATTCATCGATGACCGCTCCCAGCTTTGCCATCTTTACCAGGGCAGGTGATGGAACCCCCTGAGTGGGTACGTATTCCTGGATCGATTTCAGCTTGGCCCGAACGGCGCCGTCGGAATCCTCGAGCCGTTCGACGCGGCCGAAGACCTCGCTCAAGTCGATCGGCTCCACCGCAATGCCGTTCGCTTCCAGTATCTTCTCGCTGAAACGGACCGTGTTGAAGGCTGCCGGGCGGGCCCCGATGGCGCCGATTCTCAGGCCGCGCAATCCTCTCACAATGCGGCAGACCGCCGCGAACCAGTCCAGGTCCTTCCGAAATGTCTCGGAGTCCGGAGCCTCAGTGTGTAAAGTAGTGAGCGAGTAACGAATGCCGTATTGCTTCAGGTTGTTGCATACGCTCATCTTGCCGCAGAAGCTGTCGCGGCGGTCCGCGATGGTCATCTTCCCGGAATCGTCGGGAGTGGCCTGGATCAAAACCGGGACACTGAGGCCGGACATGCGGATCGTCTCGGCCACGCCTCTCTCGTCGCCGAAATTCGGCAGCGTCACGATAATGCCGGCAATGCTGTCGGCGTTCCTGCGGAACAGCTCCGCGCACTTCTTTGCCTCGCGCCGCGTCTCCACGGCGCCGTACTTGGTATCCTCCGGAGTCGGGCACACAACCGCATGACCTGCGTTTTGAATCGCGGCGATCATCTCCTCGCGGCCGCTTTTTGCCAGGTGGTCGGGGAAAAAGCCCCGATTGCCTACGATGATTCCAAACGTCAGTTTTTCAGCCATATCTCAGTCTCTCCATTCAAGAGGTGTTGCCTGAGTATATCAGGAGCAGGCAAAGAAACGGATGCATCGGTATGTTGGACTGTGATTCAGGCACAGCGGGCAGCAGTCGCGTCGCCTGGTCCGGCGGACACGGGCCTGCGGAGATCGACTCGGCGCGGCAAAGCCGCCACCGAGGGCAGACCTCACAGCCGAGATGCTGGGCCCGCGGATGTTCGCCGGCGGTTTCGACCGCCTGGATTTCAAGCAGAGGCGAGCGAGGCTTTTCTATGCATTCCAGCATCCCGGCGGCAAGAGATCTGTGCCACTCCGCAACAGATCCGTATGTTGGCTGCACGGATTTGGCCCGCTTCGCCGAGCGGAAGTGCTGAGAGGGATATTGGTTCCATATCCATGTAGCCCTATGCGGGCCGCTATGGGTTAAACTATTCGGTCCGGTTCGTATCGCAACAGATCCGATTGGCGGCATCACGCATGCAGGGAGGATTCATGGAATGCAGACAGACTAGGAACAGGCAGGTCTGCAACTGTACCTGGGAACCATGCTCAAGAAGAGGCAATTGCTGCGACTGCCTGCAGTATCATCTGGAGAGCCGCGAACTGCCGGCCTGCTGTTTTCCGGCGGAGGCCGAACGCAAGTACGACCGCTCCTTCGAACACTTCGCGCGCCTTGTGGCCATGGGCAGCGTCTGAGAGCCGTGTCGAAACGGGGGAATACGATCGCACATTGCAGCCCGACAGCGAGCAGTAGAAATCGCGCCGGCGTCACGTGCAATTGACTGAGGTTCGGCCACGCACCTGAGAAGGCGGAGGACAAAAACAGCCATGACCAGCGATACAAGAGATTATCCCGGCGGCATCCAGCGTCCTGCTCCAAGCTCCCCGCAGGCAGAGTCCCGAGGTGCGCCTGCGCAAATGCGAGCGCTGGTACTCGATGGCGTCGGGTTTGGCCACTTGGGCATACGAGCCGTACCGACGCCACGGCCCGGGCCGCGTCAACTTCTGGCCCGGGTTGACGCCGCCGGAATATGCACGTCTCTGATCAAGCTGGTGGAGCAGGGCCCTGACCACAAGCAGATTTACGGCTGGGACGTGCGCAGGTGGCCTCTCATTCTGGGTGATGAGGGAGCAGTCACTCTGGTCGAGATCGGCGGTCGGCTCCAGGACACGTATCAGCCGGGCGAGCGCTACGTCGTTCAGCCGGCCGTGGACCATGCGCCCATCAACCATCGCGAACGGTATTGCGACGAGGGCCGCGGAGTCCGCAAGCTCGGCGTGGGATACACGCTCGCGGGCCACCTCGCCGAGTACATTCTCATCACCGAAGAGATACTGGAAGCGGGCTGCCTCCTGCCTTTGCCGCGAGAGGATTTCCCTCACGCCCACGCAGCGATGAGCGAACCTTACTCCTGCGTCGTTTCGTCCCAGGAGCACCACGTGCATCTCTGGCAAGCGGATCCGCTGTCGCCGCGTGAAGCGAGGAAAGGGCTCAAGCCGGGCGGTGTGACGGTGATTGTGGGCGCCGGCGCGATGGGTCGGATGCACGTCGATGTGGCCTTGAGCCATAAGCCCAGGGCGATTGTGGTTGCCGACCCGATCGAATCGCGGCTCGAGGCGGTCCGCCTCCTTTTTGGATCGCGGGCCCGCGCACGCGGGATTGAACTGCACACGCTGGTTCCGGCTGCCTGCAGCCTGCCCGCCTTCATCGATGAACTGAGCGGCCACACCGGGGCCGATGACGTCGTCGTGGCCGTCGGTTCACGCGAGGCCATAGAGTCATCCCAGGGGCTGGTTGCCCGGGGCGGCGTGCTGAACCTGTTCGGAGGGCTAAAGAAGGGCGAGGACGTCGTCGGAATTGATACGGGCATCGTCCACTACAAGGAGATCAACGTGACCGGGTCGAGCGGCGGATCGCCCTGGGACGTCGCAAGGACGCTGGAGCTGATGGCGGAAGGGGCCATTGACCCGAGCGCTCACATAACGCGGATCGGGGACCTCGAACATTCGATCGCATTTCTCGACATGATCCGGGCCCAGACCATCAACGGCAAGGCCATTGTTTACCCGCACAGGCGGACGGCGCGGATACTTTCCGTGGATTCGTGGTCCGCCCAGGATGAACGGGATTACCTTTCGCGGAGCGGAGATTGACCGTTGACTTGCGGGCGGCTTCGCACATTTGTAGGTTTCGGGTTCGGTGCGATCCAGGGTGGGCTCTTTCTCTACGAGGCTTTCCGATCCGGCAATTTCGGCCGGCTCGTGGTCGCGGAGGTGATGGCCGATGTTGTCGATGCGGTGCGGCAGGCCAGGGGATTCTATTCAGTCAACATAGCCCACCCCGATGGCATCGAAGCAGTTCAAGTCGGCCCGGTAGAGATCCTGCTCCCGCAGAGCGAGGCCGACCGGCGACGTCTCATCGCGGCCACAGCCGAGGCGGAGGAAATCGCCACAGCCGTGCCGAGCGTTCAATACTACATATCGCGAGGGGCGAAGAGCCTCCACAGGATTCTGGCCGCCGGGTTTCAAATGAAGCTGGATAAAGGTGGGCCGCGTGCAATTGTGTATGCTGCCGAGAACCACAATCATGCCGCCGAAATACTTGAAGAGGCGGTTCTGTCCGCCCTGCAGGATCGCCACCGAACGGAGGTCTGTTCCAGGATCCGCTTCCTCAACACGGTCATCGGGAAGATGAGCGGCGTGGTGTCGGACCCAGCCGGGATTCGGGAGCGCGGACTGGCCGCCATCGCCCCCGGCGTCTCGAGAGCCTTTTTGGTCGAAGAGTTCAACCGGATCCTGATCTCGCGAATCCGCTTCGGCGAGGGTACTCAAGAACAGGTGTTTTCGAGAGGGATCTCGACCTTTGAGGAGAAAGACGACCTGATCCCGTTTGAAGAAGCCAAGCTTTACGGCCACAACGCCATACATGCGCTTGCTGCGTATCTGGGATTGGTCCGGGGCCTCCGCAGGATTGTCGATCTGCGGGCATATCCGGATATTGTTGCGTTCCTGCGCACGGCGTCCATCGAGGAATCAGGAGAGGCGCTGATCAGGAAGCACTCCGGAGTGGACCGGCTGTTCACCCCGGCCGGATACCAGGAATACGCGGACGATCTCTTCGAGCGGATGCTGAATCCCCATCTTCAGGATACGGTCGAGCGTGTCGGCCGCGATCCAGAGCGAAAACTCGGCTGGGAGGACCGCCTGATCGGAACCATGCGTCTGGCGCTCTCTCAGGGCGTTCAGCCGCGACGGTACGCCGTCGGCGCTGCAGCCGCGCTGGCCGTTCTCTCCCCGCAGATTCTGGAGACCGGGACACCGGTCGCTGACCTGTGCGATGCGATCTGGAGGCCGAGCTCGCCGGCAAGGCGGGAAAGGGAGGAAGTTCTCCTTCTGATCGAGGAGGGCCGCCACGTTTTGAAGCGCTGGCGTCAATCAGGCTTCACGGCACTTCCGGCCTCGATGTAACGGCGTTCCTACAGCCCCAGGTGACCTCTGCCGAAGATAGAGTGTCAAGAAACCCAGTAGGCCGCGGTCGCTGAAGGACGTCGGTTACCATCGCCGCGAATCGTAAGCCGGTGGCGCTTTCCAGCCATCCCGCACAGCGGGGAGCGCCGGCTTGCTCCCCTCCCGGCATGCTCCTTACCAGGCAGTCGGTCATTCGCCAGGGTGCAACCGATGACGGATGAAAAGAGGCCCTGACGGGGTAAGCCGCGGCTGCCAGGCTCGGCCCTCCTGGCCCGGCTTAGGGATCCTCTCTTATGGGCTCCCTCCGGCAGCCGGAGCCTGCTCACGGCCGGGCCGTCGGCGCCCACCAGGCGCCCGATTTTCGGCAGACTGACACTGCTTTGCGGTGCGGGTCTGTCTCGCAAGAGCTGCAGGCCGAGCTGGGGATCGGTTGCGATGCGGCAGGCCTATCTGATACCCATCTCCCTGAGAAGGTTGTCGGCGCCGTCAACCTCGGTCATATTCCACAGCATGTACCGGCTGTCGACGTGGATGGACCTCGTCTTGATGCTGTCGAACAGGTAATTCGAAGCCACCGACTCGTAGGTCCCGTCGAACAGGAGACCGACCAGTTCCCCTTTGGCGTCGAGTGTCGGCGAGCCGGAATTGCCGCCCGTCGTGTCGACGGTGGAGAGGAAGTTCACAGGCACGTCGCTGAGGGCGCGATCCAGATAGGGTGTCTTCTTCCCGGCCCGGAACTTCTTTATCGCCTCAAGCTGGTAAGCGGGTGCGTTGAATTCTCCCTCACCGGTGTGCTTCTCGACGATGCCTTGGAGCGTGGTCTGCGGTTTGTAGAACAGGCCGTCCTTCGCATCCACCCCCTTCACTTGGCCGTAGGTTACCCTCAGAGTGCTGTTCGCGTCCGGCGCGACGAGGCCGCCGGCCTTTTCGAGCATCGCCTGCATGTATCTGGGGCGAAGGCGCGCGTAGGCCCCGGCGCGGTCTTTCCCTGCCTCGCGGATAGACTCCGCGAGCGGTTCCAGTGCCGCGGCGAGGGCGATGAAGGGATCCCGACCGGCCTCGAGCTCCGCCCGGCTCTTGTCCATCAGGCCGATCCGGAAGTCCTTATCGCCGATCTTCGTGCCGGCATAAAGCCTGTCGAGATAGGATTCCGCTGCCTTCTCCGCATCGGCCCCCCTCATGCCCGGGCGCAGCCCGACGGTTCTGTCGAGCGGTTCGATACGCTGGTCCGCCGGGAGCATGGCTGCCTTTCCCATGGCCCAACTCAGGAGGGCGCGGTCTGCGGTGGCGTCCAGCGAGCGCTGGAGGCGCTCCTGGCCCTCGCGGATCCGGTTCCAGTCACGCTCCTGGAATCCCCTCTCACGGTCGATGTCTGCTTTTGCACGCTCTATTGACAGCCGGTAAAGGGTTTGGGCTGCATCCAGATAGGAGGAGGCCGTGGAGAGGCTTGCGAGGACGGCGTTCCTTTCGCGGGTTTTTTCGCTCTCCGATTGAAGCGAGGAGAGTGCCGGAAGGACGTCTCCGTATTTCTGCCGCCGCGATGGTTCGGCGGCGATCCATGCCGCCAGCTCCTTTTCACGGACTTCTTTCTTGGCCAGGCTTCCGCCCTTCACCAAACCTTCGAGAATCCCCTTCCGGTTGGTCAGGCCGTTGTTGAGCCCCTGGATGCGGCCGGCCAGCTTGAGGGCCAGATCCGCGTTGTCCCGGGTTAGCCTGTCTATGATAGACAGCTGCTCTTCTGCCTGCCGGATGGCGCGCGGCAGCGTCCACTCGGCGGTCTCCTTGACCTCAAGGAGCGTCTGATGCCGCTGCGTGCGGCCAGGGTAGCCGACGACGAAAACCAGATCATCGGGCTTCACACCCTCAGGCGACACCCTCAACCAGTGCTTCGGCCTGTAAGGAACGTTGTCCTTCGAGAACGCGGCCGGCTTGCCATCCTTGCCCACATATGCCCGCAGGAAGCTCCAGTCACCTGTGTGCCGCGGCCAGCGCCAGTTGTCCGTCTCTCCGCCAAACACGCCGATGCCTTCGGCTGGGGCGTACACGAGCCGCACGTCCCTGATCTCAAGTTGGGCGATCTCGTAGAACTTGAGCCCTTCAAAAAAGGACGGAACGCTGCACCGCAACCCGCCCTTTTCGCACGCAGCGATGCGCTCCTTGACCCGGCGCTCGATGATATCGTAACGCTGCCGGTCGGTAGACGCGGGGTCGATGTCACCGGTGATCGCATCGGTAACGTCGGTCACGGAAGTCGTCACCATTACCCGGGAGCCCGGGGCATTCGGGATCTCCTCCTCGCGGGTCTTCGCCAGGAAGCCGTCTCTCAACAGGTTTCGTTGCGGCGTCGAGTTGAACTGCAGGCCGCCGGTAACACAGTGATGATTTGTGGCGATGAGCCCATCGGGTGAGACAAAAGAGGCCGAACACCCGCCCAGGGATACGACAGCGCCCATCGGGTGCCCTGTGAGGTCGGCAAAGGCCTTTGCGTTCCCCTTGAAACCCATTGCCTTGAGCCGGCCGGCCAGTTCCGGGATCTGCTGGGGCATCCACATGCCCTCGTCGGCTCGGAGTGTGGAACCCATGAGTAGCAGAGCGCATGCCAAAATGAATGGGGTGCGAAGTCTCATGGCTGCAGCCTCCTCCTAATCTGCACGGATAACAAAATTTGAGTTTGATGCCGGCAGGCCCGGCCGGCAAGTAAAAACTCTCGAGCAGGCCGCGGCGGCCCGACGCGGCCATCTGCGGCCTTCCTGTGATTCATCCCCTATGGCGCCGCCGGGTGGCAGGCGCCTAACTCGCATCCTGTTTTCGGGACAGCTTAGAGATGTGCTCGCCGGCGAGCCGGGATTATGATAGGAGAAAAACTGCGGCGGATTGGAGACATTGATACTCCCACCAACCTGGATATGGAGCCAAACGATGTTCGATAAAAAGTGGATGGCAATCGCGCTTTTGTTTGTGTCTTCGGGTTGCGGCCGGAGGGAGAGCGCCCAGCCGGTCGCGCAACCCGCGGATGCGGGGAAGCTGATCGCAAAGACATACAACTCTGGCTTTGCCGACGCGCACGACACCTACAACGGCATGTCGGCGGCTTCGGACGGCAAGATTTACTACGTTCTCTCGTCCGAGAGGTTTGACGTGGGCGGTCAGGTGTATTCGTTCGATCCGGACACGGAGGCGATCGAGCACCTCGGGGATCTCACCGAAGCCTGCGGCGAGAAGGACCTGAAGGCGGTCGCGCAAGGGAAGTCGCACGTGATCTTCTACGAGTCGGGAGGCAGGCTGTATTTCGCCACGCACATCGGGTACTACACAATCAAGGAAGGCATGGAAACGGCCGGCGAACCGCCGCCGGGATACAGGCCCTATCCAGGTGGCCACTTTCTCTCCTATGACCCCAAAACGAAGACTTTTGAGAGTCTCGCGGTCGCACCGGACAGCGAGGGGATCCTCTCGATGACCATGGATGTGAAGAGGGGGCGTCTGTACGGGCTGACCTGGCCGACCGGCTATTTCCTGCGTTACGACCTGGCCACCAGAGAGATGAAGAATATCGGGCCGGTCGCTGAAAGAGGCGAGAGCGGTAAGGGGCCGACGTACCGTACGCTGTGCCGCTCGCTGGTCGTCGATCCCGACGATGGTGCGGTCTACCTCACTCGTTCTGAGGGCTTCATCCTGAAGTATGATCCTGACCGGAACACGCTCGACACCATGGCCGACGTGGATCTGACAAAGGACTACTTCGGGTGCTACGATCCCACATCCCCGGGGCACATGGGATACAACTGGCGCCAGGTGTTCTGGTACGACCCGGAGCGGGTGGTTTACGGCGTGCACGGCAATTCAGGGTACCTGTTCCGCTTCGATCCGCATACCCCGAAGGTGGAAGTGCTTGAACGCCTCACCTCGCTCCCCTCAAAGAGGAGCGGCATGTACGACCAGTTCAGTTACGGCTACCTGGGCTTCACTCTCGGTCCAGATGGACGGACGATTCACTACCTGACCGGCGGGCCGATCTATGTCGAGGGGAAGAGGGTCGAGGGCAAGAAGAGCACCGCCAAAGGTGAGTCCAAGGGACAGGAGAATCTGCACCTGATCACCTATCACATTCCCGAAAGCAAATACCGGGATCACGGCCCCATCTTCTTCGAGAACGGGGAACGCCCCGCTTACGTCAACTCGATAGCGGTGGGGAAGGACGGGTCGGTCTATACGCTCTCCAGGATTACAGAAGGAGGGAAAACAAGGGCAGACCTCATCCGTGTTCGTGGCCCGTTCAAGTGATGCGGCCTTGGACCGTCGTCCCGTTCCCAACCGCATGCTTTGCGGTGTGTGCCGAGGCGTGGCAGGTCCCTGCGGGTCCGCATCGGGGAGTTTCCCGCGCGCAAGGCCTTGCGCTACCTGAGCCGGTGAGTCTCTGCGGACTCATCCTCTCTGCGGTGAAATCCGATGCTTGGGGTTATGCGGTACCAGGTCTCGCTATCGCAGGAACGACAGGCGAAGCCATCTCCCCCGATGCAGGCTGTCCCGGTTGCAGTTAGCGCCGGCTACTGCTTCGGATGGCCGACGGCTTGTGCAAGAACCATCCTCTGCTCCGGGCGCGACCGCACTGCGCGTGATAGGCGGATTCCTTTGTGTCATCCAGTGTTATTGTTGCAGTCGGGGAATCGAGATCAAAGGTAAGCATGAGCTGAAAAGGGAGGGGCTGAAATGAAGAAGGTGTACTACATCGGCGACTGGGCCGTGCAGCTGGGGCCGGTATACGCGGAAACGTCCTTCAGCCATGTGCCCAAGGGCCTCGACTTCATCAACTACGGCCGCTGGCTCATGGACGCCATCCAATCGACCGGCGAGTTCAGCGTCAAGAGCGTTCCGACTTGGGATTTCTACAACATGGAGCCGGGTGGGTACGAGAAGGTGCTGGAAGAATACGATATCGTGGTTTTTTCCGACGTCGAAGCAAAGAACTTCCAGCTCAATCCCGCCTTCTTCAACCGGAAACTGTTCGGCACGAAAGTCCTCACTTTTCCCGATCGCGTGCGCCTGACCGTGGACGCCGTGAAATCGGGGACGCACGTGATCTTCATGGGCGGCTGGCTCAGCTTCAATGGGGAGATGGGCAAGGGCGGCTGGGGGCGCACGCCGCTGGCGGAAATACTGCCCGTGGAGTGCCTGGGAGTGGAAGATCTGCGGGAGAGCACGGAAGGCTTCCTGGTCGAGCCTGCGGTCCGCAACCATCCCATTCTCGAAGGGATCGATCTCCGCACCATGCCGCCGGTTCTCGGCTTCAACCGCACCAACCCGCGCGCTGGATGTGAGGTCATTGCCCGCTGGAAAGGAGAACGTGAGCCGGCGATCGCCTGTGGGCAGTATGGAAAGGGGCGTGTCCTTGCCTACACATCGGACCCTGCGCCGCACTGGGGCTGTAACTTCGTCTTCTGGAAACACTACCCCAGGCTCTGGGTCAACGCGTGCCGGTGGCTTGTGGGTTCAGGTTCTCCCAGCAAGCGGCGGTCCGGCAGTGCGGCACCCTGCATTGCGCCGTCAAAGAAGAATGGCGCCGGAGGGGTCCCATGAAGGTTCTTTTCATCGGCGGTACGGGGAACATCTCCAGCGCCTGCGCGAGACTCGCCGTGGAGCGGGGCATCGATCTCTGTCTCTTCAACCGGGGGCTCAGTGCCCGAAGCGCGTTTCACGGTGCGGAAAACATCCGCGGCGACATCAGAGACTTGGCCCGGGCGAGGGAGACGCTGAGAAGCCGGGTGTTCGATGTGGTCGTGGACTGGGTTGCCTATGAGCCGGCCGACATCGAGGCCGACATCGAGCTGTTCCGAGGCCGGACCGGGCAGTTCGTCTTCATAAGTTCGGCGGCTGCCTATCAAAAGCCGCCGTCGCACCATGTGATGACGGAATCCACGCCGCTGGGGAATCCGTTCTGGAAATATGCCTCGGACAAGATCGCGTGTGAGCGGAGGCTTCTTGAGGCGTTCGAGGATACCGGCTTCCCGGTCACGATCGTCCGGCCGTCGCTCACCTACGGGGAAACCTGGATCCCGTGCGCGGTCGGAGGCCATGACTACACGGTCGTCAGCCGCATGCTGCGAGGCAAAAAGGTGATCGTTCACGGCGACGGCCAGTCACTGTGGACTGTAACCCACAACACAGACTTTGCACTGGGCTTCCTCGGGTTGCTTGGGAACGAGGCCGCGATAGGGGAGAGCTTCCACATCACCTCCGATGAGGTCCTCACCTGGGACCGGATCTATCAGACCATCGGGGCTGCTGCCGGAACACAGCCGGATCTGATACACGTTCCCTCGGAGTTCATCAGTGCGTTTGACAGCAGGATGGGAGCCAGCCTGCTCGGCGACAAAGCCTATTCGGTGATATTTGACAACTCCAAGATCAAGCGCTTCGTTCCGGATTTTCGGGCCACCGTGTCGTTTGCGGAAGGCATGCGAAGGTCCATCGCATGGTTCGACGCGGAGCCGAACAGGAAGATGATCGATGAAGGACGCGATCGGCTCATGGACCGCATTGCGGAGAGCTTGCTCTCGGCGCTGCCGCGGAACTGACATCGCAAGGGTCGCTGTCGCAGCCGGTTGGGAACCACGCTTCAGGAAGGGGGGTGTGCAGCGGGCCCGGGCGGCTCAACGAAGCCGTCAGGCATATAGCCCTCAGCCTGGCCCCTTCCAGCAGCGCGTCGCAGTCGCAATGTGCTGCTGAGGCCTCCCGGCCC
>JACADW010000199.1 GCA_013388445.1 Acidobacteriota bacterium
CGTGGGGCTGCTCGGGCGCGAGGCTCAGAGACTGATCGAGCCTTTCGCCCGCCACGTGGTATCCGGGCGGCCGCTTGTCGTGGCCAAGGTCGGCATGACGCTCGACGGAAAGATAGGTCTCCCCGGCCGCGGCCGCCTTCGCGTAACCTCTGCCGGGGCGGCAGGCTTCACCCAGACGCTCCGGCACCGGCTCGACGCCGTGCTCGTGGGAGTTGGGACCATTTTGGAAGATGATCCCGCACTGACCTACAGGGGGTTGCTGCCCAAGGGGCGTCCGATTGTCCGTGCGATTCTCGACAGCAATCTAAGAATACCCCCTTCCGCGCGTCTGTTTGCCGATCGCCAGGCCCCGGTCGTGCTGTTCTGCGGTCATGGGCATTCCCGGACCCGGAGAAGGCTGCTCGAACAGGCGGGTGCCGAAATCATCCCCGTGCGCCGCGGGAAATCCGGATTGTCTTTGGCGCGCGTCCTGGAGGAACTTGGAAGCAGAGGAATTCTCGGAATCCTGGTCGAAGGCGGGAGCACCGTCCACTGGTCACTCGTCTCCGGTCGGCTTGTGGACAAGTTCTATTTCATAGTGGCGCCGACCGTGCTTGGCGGCGTTACTGGGATTCCGGCGGTAGGGGGCGCGGGCTATGCCGGCCTCTCCAAAGCCCCCCGGTTCAAGCTCACCAGGGTGTTCAGGTCCGGCGGCAACCTGGTGATAGAGGCCTACCCCCAGTTCTCGCGCTCGTTCATTTCGCCGTGGCTTCCCTGAGAAGCGCCTCCATGCGGCGGGCGATCCTGCCTCCGGCCATTACAGAGGAGATAACGGCGGCGCTCGCCGCGCCGGCGAGCAGCACATCCCGAATACACCCCGGGCCGATTCCTCCGATGGCGACCACGGGTCTCCCGGCGAGGGCACACGCCCGCCTCAGATTCTCGATCCCCGTAGCCGGCCAGTGAGAATCCTTGGTGGCCGTAGTGTGGATGGGCCCAAACCCGATGTAGTCCACCGCGACGCGTCGCGATCTGCGGACCTGGCTGATGTTGTGGGTGGAGAGGCCGATAATCCGTCGATGCCCGAGCAACCTGCGCGCGGCCGCAGCCGGAAGATCCTCGGTCCCCAGGTGAACGCCGTCGGCCCCGCAGCTCAGCATCAGGTCGCAACGGTCATCGACAACAAGGATCACTCCGCGTTCCCGTGCGAACTCGACGCAGCGCCTCAAGTCGTCGAGCAGTTCTCTCACGGGTGTCTCGCCCTTGTCACGTATCTGCACCAGCGTGGCTCCTCCACGGACCAGCTCCTTAAGGATGGCCAGGTGCGTGCACTTGCCCGACAGGCGCTTGTCAGTGATGGGGTAGATGGGTGGGAAGCGAAATTCCACTGGATCAACGCGGGAAAAAACGGTCCAGGAAATGGGTGTGAATCCTGCCCTCCTGGAAGTCGTCGTTGGAGAGGATGCGCTGCTGAAGCGGGATCGTTGTCTTCACCCCTTCGACAACCATCATTTCCAAAGCCCGCTCCATCCTCTTGATAGCCTCGGCCCGGTTCGTGCCGTATGTAATCACCTTGGCGATGAGCGAGTCGTAGAAGGGGCTGATGACCCATTCCGTGTAGGCCGCGGTATCCAGTCGCACGCCCATGAAGGTAGGAGGGTGAAATGCGGTGATCTTTCCCGGGCATGGGAGGAAGGTCTGGGGGCACTCGGCGTTGATGCGGCATTCAATCGCCCAGCCTCTCAATTGGATGTCCTCCTGCGAGTGCTCCAGCCTCTGCCGCGCCGCGATCCGTATTTGCTCCTTCACGAGATCGAGGCCCGTCACCAGTTCGGTTACGGGATGTTCCACCTGGATGCGCGTGTTCATCTCCATGAAGTAGTAATGGCCGGATCCATCGAACAGGAACTCCATAGTGCCGGCGCTCGAGTAATTCACGCTCAGGGCAGCCCTTGCGGCGAGGTTGCCGACTTCCTCGCGCAATTCCGGGGTCAGGTAGGTCGACGGCGCCTCCTCCAGCAGTTTCTGGTGACGCCTCTGGATCGAGCACTCCCTCTCACCGAGGTGGATGACGTTGCCGTGGTGATCGGCCAGGATCTGAAACTCGATGTGGCGGGCATCGGAGATGTACTTTTCAAGATAGATATCGGGGGTGCCAAAGGCTGCCCGTGCCTCTGTCTGGGCCAGATCTAAAGCCGTTGCCAGTTCAGACTCCGATTGAACGATTCGCATCCCCTTTCCGCCGCCGCCGGCAGCCGCCTTGATGATGACCGGGTATCCTATTTCTCCTGCGACTCTTGCGACCGCTTCCTGAGGGCCTGCGATCTTCTCGGTGCCCGGGATGATCGGGAGCCCGGCTTCGCGCATCTCTTTGCGGGCCCGGTTCTTATCTCCCATCAGACGAATCACTTCAGGCGACGGACCGATGAAGGTCAACCCGCATGTCTCGCACACCTCGGCGAAGTAGGCACTCTCGGCAAGAAAGCCGTACCCGGGATGAATGGCATCGGCGTTGGTGATTTCCGCTGCGCTTATGACGGCAGGGATGTTGAGATAGCTTTCGCTGCTGGCAGGCGGCCCGATGCAGACGGCTTCATCCGCGAAACGGACATGAAGGGAATCCCGATCGGCCTGGGAGTAGACGGCCACTGTGGGGATACCCAGTTCCTTGCAGGCGTGGATTACACGAAGTGCGATCTCCCCCCTGTTGGCAATCAATACCTTGCGAAATAGTGAATTCGACATCAGCGCTCGCGGATACGAATGCCGAAGAGTAACTGCCCGTATTCCACTGGGTGCCCGTTCTCGACATATATCTTTTCTACCGTTCCCGCGACATCCGATGGAATCTCGTTCATGAGTTTCATCGCCTCTATGATGCAGAGGACACTCCCCTCCTCAATCATGTCGCCGATCTTTACATATGGATCCGCGCCAGGTGAGGGGGCTCTGTAGAAGGTGCCGACTATAGGGGACGTGATGCTATGCAACCCGTTATCAGCTGACACCTCCGTGGGCGCAGTGGGCGGCATGACGCGCTCCGCGGGCGGGGGCTCCAGAGCCGTCGGCGGAACCTGCACCTGAGCCCACGTCACAGCTGCGGGTGCGGCCTTGGCATCTCCACGGCGCAGCTTCACTTTCGTGCCCGTCTGTTCCAGCTCAAACTCCACAATGTCACTCTGGAGTATCTCGTGGATCAGATCCTTTACCTCTTTGATGTTCATTTCAAGGGCTCACTTGCTAAGAGATCCGTCTCGGACCCACCTCGGGAGCAGCGATACGGCAGGTGGTTTTGTGCGGCCAGACCCCGCAAACCCCAAAAATCCGCTTGAGGTCAATGAAACAGACCACCTAAATCTGAATAATCATGGATGAAACATTCAAATTGCCCACCAGGAAAACCTGCCCGACGCAACGGCCGCGTATGATAGCACTTGCGCTGTTGGATGTAAAGAAAACTGCGAGGTCGGTGAGTACCGCAGAGGCGCAGGGTGGAGGCTCCCCATCCTGTGTCTCTGCGGCTGGATTGCCAGAACTACTTGACGATCCTTGGAGTGACGAAGAAGAGGACCTCCTGCGTGGAGTGCGAGACCGCCGTCCGCTTGAAGAGGTGCCCGACGAGGGGGAGGCTGGCGAGTCCCGGAACCCGGTCTTCCTGCGTCGACTCGTTTTCGAGGAGGATGCCGCCGATTACGGTGGTCCCTCCGTCGCTGACCAGCACTCGCGTGGCCGACTCGCTCGTCCGGATGGACGGGATGCCGTTGACCGTCCGTCCGAAGTCGGGTGTGTTGTTTTCCACCTTCAGATCCAAGACAACGTTGCCCTCATAAGTGATCTGAGGCGTCACGGTCAGCGTGAGGGCGGCATTCTGGAACTGCACCGTGATGGTGTTGTTTGCTATGATCTGGACAGGGAACCGCAGCCCCTGGGTAATCGTCGCAGCGCTGTTGTTCTGAGCCGTCACCTTTGGCTGGGAGATGAGTTTTGCGAGCCCCCTGCTCTCGCCTGCCGTGATGGCGGCATCGAGCAGGAAGGTGTCGAATATGTTCCCGACGGATATGCCCAGGCCGCCTAACGGGCGCTGGGATGGTATGTTGACGTTGAAATTGCCGTCGTTGCTCAAGCCGGTGCTGACGCCGGCGGATTCGGTTGATTGCGACTGCGAGGCTCCGCGGCCCGTGATCGGGTTGCCTGCGGCGTAAGTGTTCTTGGGCGTCGCCGCGGGCCTCGTTCCGCCGATGGTGCCGAAGGTATTGGGCCCGCCCACGCTGACGCGTTCAAGGTTGCCGGCCACAAACCCGAACTGCACCCCGATGTCCCGGGCAAAATCCCTTGTTGCCGAGACGATGCGGGCCTCTATTTCCACTTGCGGCTGCGGAACATCGAGTTTTTCGATCAGGCCCATCATCCGTTCAATCGAGCTGGGCAGATCGGAGACGACAAGCGAGTTTGTCCTTTCGTCCACGACTATGGTTCCGCGGACGGTTTTCTGGTCGGTCAAAGTCTCCACCAGTTCCGCGGCCTTGGCATAGTTGAGCCGCTTGATGCGGGTTTCAACATCTGCGGCGAGGGTGTTCGCCTTCTTGAGGGCCTCACGCTGCTTTGCCTCTTCCTGCAGGGTCGTCTTCTTGGCGATTCTGACGAGGTTGCCCTCCACCTGCTTATCGAGGCCGTTGTTGACGAGAGCCGCATCAAAGATCTGATCCCAGGGTACCTTCACGACCTTGATCGAAATCGTCCCCTTGATCTCAGGATCCATCACGATGTTGATGCCGCCCTCCTCGGCCATCAGCCGGAAGAAATCCACAAGGGAAATATCGACGAGATCGAGGGTTAGCGGCTGGCCTGCATAGTTGGTCGACGGGGGGGCCACCGGCGGGCGGGGCGGAGGTGCAGCAGCCCGGGCCAACACCGGAGCGGGTGTCGCCCCCTGCCCAGGAGGCTCGACAGCTGCGGTTAGTGACTGTTTTGGAGACTCTGCGGGGACTGGCACGCTCTGGGGGATCTCCACAGCCGCAAGCTCCCTCACGGCTGTCGTGCTCGGCCTTTCGATATCCTTCCTGCGCGGCGCAGGTCTGACGGATGCAGAAGCAGGAGCCGCGCTTCGCGCGGGTTCCGTCACAGTCGGCGATGCGGTCCTCACGGCACTGGCTGGGGCCGGGTGAGGTGCCGCGGAGCGCTCGATCGCATCCTTGGGGGCGGGTTGTGTCCTGGGGGCCGGCTTCTCCGACGGGGATTCTGCCCGGCCGGTCGCAACCGTGCTCAGGTCGAACACTACCTGGACCGATTGCGGATCCGTGGCGATCTCGTACTTCCCGTGGTTCTCTTCCAGATCGAAAACCATGCGGGCGATCTTCGGATCGGTGCTTTGGAACTGACGCACGCGAACCTTCTTGATGCCACCCGTATTGACCCGGAGGTCGAAGAAGGGCGATGCCATCTCCGCGTTGATGAGGTCCACGACGAGCCTGGGCGGATTCGGTATCAGGGATTCCTGATGAGAGACTAGTCCGCTCGTGCTGGCACGGACGGTGATCTTGCCGGCTGCCTGGGCGGAAGTCACCTCCGTGATGGAGACTGGGTTGCTGGACACGCTGGCTTTAGCAAGGCCGGCGGCGGAACCGCCTGCGGGGAGTGTTCCGGAATCCGTCCGGGCCAAGGGCTTCAGGGGGCTCGAAGGCAGCTGTATACCCTCGTCGGATCCGAGCACCAGAAATGCTGCCGACAGCAGGGCCAGGCCGGGAAGGAATCCCCTCGGGATAGGGAGTCTGAAGTTTCTGTTTCCGACCGATCGCATATTCATACCGGGAATCCTAGGGAGTTCTTAAACGTTTTGTGACGACTTCGGTCACGACTTTTCCGGATTTCAGCTTGGTCTCGCGGACGAGCACGGCGTAATCGAGGCCAATCTCCTTGAGGTAACCGTCAAAGAGACGATCCCCTTCCTGGAGGAAGTAGGCTCTGTGATCCTGCCCCTGAAGTACGGCGGTCTGAGAAATGTCGCTCAGGGAGGTGCCGACCAGACGGACCTGGGCGATGTACATCCCAGATATGCCCGGCGGCGGCTCGCCCCTTGGTTCTTCAACGTCCAGGTTCTCGCCCTTGCGTGCTGCAGCTATGGGGCTGAGGAATGGATCGCGCCGATGGTCCGAATCATATCGGACTGAGCTGTAAGGGACCGCCGCCTCTGCCTTCGGTCTGATCTCGGTTGGATTGGTCCGGACCGATTCGGCCTGCAACCCATGGGCTGTCAGGAGCGCGAAGCACTGGGCGGCTAGAGCTACGGAATATCGGCCAATAATCATGGTCCATCGCTCCTAGTTGGTGGTTGGCTGAACCGCTTCTTCGCGGAAGACGAATGTCGTGGCGGTGCATGTGGCGTTGACGGTGCGCGCCGGATCTATGGATCCGTCGATGCCTTTGAGACTGATATTGCTGACGTTTATGATGCGCGCAGCGCGGCCGATCTTTTCGAAGAACTCTCCGAGCGCGTTGTAGGATCCGGTCAATTCCATGGCGATCGGCCAGTCTGAGTAAAAAGCTCTGGTCACCACCGGCTGCGGGTCGAACTTGCTGATCTTCAGATTGCTCGCGTAGGCCATCTCCTGGACGCTCCTCAATATGACGGGGGTTTCCTTCTGGTCCGGGAGTATTTTCTTGAGCACTTGCAGGCGGCTCTCGAGTTCTGCGACCTCCCGCTTGTTTTGCGCAAGCTTTTCAGCGAAGCTGCTCAGCTGAGACACGGATGCTTCGAGCCGCTGTACCTCTGTCCTCAGCGCGCTGCGTTCGGTTACGAGTCCCCGCACATAGACGAAGTAAACAGCCGCAGCCAGACCGAGGCTGACGGCCGCCACAATCGCCGTCTGTGTGGTCGGCGGGAGGTTTTCCAGGCGATATTTCTCCAAGGCCATGTTCTTTTACTCCGCGGTGTTTTTCTGACTGATGGTGCAGGTCAAGATGAACTTGGCCAGATCCTTCGGTTCCTCGATGATCTCGAGATCGACAGTGCCGAAGAAACCAGACGATCCGAGGTTCGCAATCAGGTCCGGAAGCACATCGCTGCGCTGGGTCATACCCGTGATCTGGATCTTGTCGCCTTTCTGATCCATGGCCGTCAGCCAAAGCGGAGAACCTCGCGGCATGCTCCGGATCACATGGTTCATCAGCAGCACGGGGCCGCTCTGGGAATCCTTGAGTCGTTCGATCACATCGATCCTGCTCTGAAACTGCTTCTTCAGTTCGTCGTACTTGGCGATCTCCTTCTTGAGACCCTGCAGGCGCGCCTCCTGTGTTTTGAGGTGGTCGCGTGCCCCGGTGAGGCCGCCGATGTCGCTGCGGATCTGGTACCACCAGGCTCCCAGGGCTGCCAGCGGCAGAAGGAAGACGGCCACAAGCAGGAAGCTTGTGCGGGAAGCGGCCGGCTGCGCGGTCGTCTTGCGGACTTGCTGCGTTTTGTCGTGAAACAGATTTACCTTGATCATGGCGCCCTAATCGTCCGTGTTGCGCATGGCCAGGCCGACGGCGATCGCCAGGTCCGGCGAACGCTCCTGGATGAACTTCGGCCTGAACTGCTTCGGGTCGTATGAGATGTTCTTGAAGGAATCAAATTTCTCTGCGGGGATGCCGAACTTGCTCGAGAGCGTTTCGATCAGGCCGGGCGTGTGCGCCGCCCCGCCGCTAACTAACATGCACTCGATGCGATCGATGGTTGTGGTCGATTTGAAGAAGTCAAACGTCTTCTGAATTTCGAGGCAGAGGATTTCTGTGACGGAATCGATGATGTGCCGTGCCTCGGCCGGGTTAATGCCGTCCACGGGCTCTCCGCGCTTCAGCGACTCTGCCTGGGCGTAGTTCAGGTTGAATTCCTTCTGGAGGAAGTCCGTGTACTGGTTTCCGCCGACCCCCACGTCACGGGTGAACAGGAAATCCGTGCCGGCCACGATATTGATCGTCATGATGCTCGCCCCGATGTCCAGCAGGGCGACCGGGGTACGCGTGCTGGGCCGATAGTTGGCCTCGTAGCAGTTCAGCAGCGCGAAGGCATCCACATCTACGACGACCGGAGTCTTGCCGGCCATCGTGATCACGCTCGTGTGATCGGTGATTTTCTCCTTCTTGACGGCGACGAGCAAGACATCCAGGTTCCCGGTTGTCTTGTTGTCTCCCAGGATCTGATAGTCGAGGTTCACATCTCCGATGTCGAAGGGGATGTACTGCTCCGCTTCCCAACGGATGGATTCCGCCAGCTCCTCTTCGGTCTGGAGGGGGAGGGCGATCTTTTTCACGATCACCGAGTGACCCGAAATGGAGGTTGCCACTCGCCGGTTCCTTATGTGCTGCTGGGCGAAGATCCGACTGATGACGTCCGCAACGGGCAGCTTGGAGATGATCACGCCGTCGACGATGCAGTCCAGGGAAAGTTCCTCCATCCCCAGGTTCACGAGCTCGTACCCACCCCTTCGCTTGGGTTTCAGCCCGACGGTCTTTATGCACGTGGACCCTATGTCGAGGCCAACTACTTGTCGGTTCAGGTTTGGAAAACGTAGTGCCATGTGGGATCGAATCCAACCTTCTCGGGCGTGAGCCCGCGAATTTTCGGGGATAACTTCTACGGGACCCGACTACATACTGTTTCCGGAGGCGGCGCTCCATTTCATTCCGGCATCTTTCACGGCGGATGGCGTCGCTCCTGGCATCTCTTATCGTGCAGGGAAGTAAGGAACATTTGCCTTTTTTTGCAGCTTTCTGGCTCAGCGGGTGAAAAGAGGGTCGCTGCGGTAGCCAAAAGAGCTTGACAGTGACGAAGGCGTCCAGTAGCTTTAAAGGATTCTTTTGCGCATAACACGGTGACGGAGCAGGTAATAATAATGAAGAGCTTCATTCCGGCGGGGAAAGACGCGGCCAAGGCGTGGCGTGTGGTGGACGCAGACGGTCAGGTGCTCGGGAGGCTGGCCAGTCGTGTAGCTCGCTTGCTCACGGGCAAGGACAAGCCCTCCTATACACCCTTTCTGGCCCTTGGTGATCATGTCGTCGTCATCAACGCTGCGCGGGTTCGTCTGACCGGCAAGAAGCTGACCAGCAAGGTGTATCGCCACCATACCGGTTATCCCGGAGGGCTCCGCGAGGTCAGCGCCGCCGATCTTCTGGCGAAGAATCCGGAGAAGCTCGTGCGCGAAGCCGTCATCGGTATGCTCCCCAAGACAAAGCTCGGGAGGATCATGCGCAAGCGGCTAAGGGTGTATGGTGGCCCGGAACACCCGCACCAGGCCCAGAAGCCGGTGCCGCTCGGCCTCTAAGGCATGCCCCGGCCGGCAGGACGTCCATAAGGTTCAGGCAAGAGGAGCAGAAGCTTGGCTACGATGCAGCAGTACTACGGGACGGGCAGGAGGAAATCTTCGACCGCGCGCGTTTTTCTCGCGCCGGGCACGGGCTCCTTCGCCGTCAACAAACGTGACCTGACCGACTATTTTCCCGATGAAACGCACCGGACGCTGATCCGTTTCCCGCTTTCGCTGACTGACAGCCTGGGTAAGTTCGACGTGCGTGTCACGGTGGATGGCGGAGGGATCTCCGGCCAGGCGGGCGCCATACGACTCGGGATTGCCAAGGCTCTCGTGGAATTCAACGCCGAGTTCAGGCTGAAGCTCAAGCGGGCGGGTCTCCTCACCAGAGATTCTCGTATCAAGGAAAGAAAGAAATACGGTCAGAAGGGGGCGCGCAAGCGGTTCCAGTTCTCGAAGCGATAATTCAGGAGGTTCTGTTTGGTTGCCATTACGATGAAGCAGTTGCTGGAGGCGGGGGTTCATTTCGGTCACCAGACCAAGCGCTGGAATCCGAAGATGAAGGAGTACATCTTCGGTGAACGCAACGGCATCTACATTATCGATCTGCAGAAGAGCATTCGCCTTTTCCGCAACGCCATCCAGTTCGTGTATGAGCTGGGCGCCCAGGGCAAGACCCTCCTTTTCCTGGGCACGAAACGCCAGGCTCAGGAGGTCATTCGCGAGGAGGCAGAACGCTGCGGGATGTACTACGTCAACCAGCGTTGGCTCGGCGGCCTGCTGACGAACTTCGTGACCATACAGAAGAGCGTTAAGCGCTACCGCGAACTCGAGGCGATGCGTGCCAATGGCCAATACGACCTGTTCTCAAAGAAGGAAGTCGCCAGGCTCGAACGAGAGCGCAAGAAGTTGGAGAAGAACCTTTCCGGAATCAAGGAAATGGCCAGCCTTCCCGATGCGATATTCGTGGTGGACACGAATACCGAGTCCATTGCAATCAAGGAGGCGCGTAAGCTCGGAATCCCGGTGGTGGGTGTCGCCGACACGAATTGCGACCCGCAGGAGGTGGACTACATCATCCCCGGCAACGATGATGCCCTGCGTGCCATACGACTGATCGCCGGGACGATCGCGCAGGCCTATCTGGACGGGAAAGCGGTTTTCGAAGCCCAGCAGAAAGAAATCGCGGAGCAGATGGAAAAACAGAGGCAGCTCCAGGCCCAGCAGGCGGCGGCTGCGAGAGAGGCGGCAGCGCGGGCTGCGGCGGAAGCGGCTTCGAAGAGGGCCTTGGAGGCCAAGGAAGGGGTCGAGGCCGTCCCGGTTCCGGAGGGTGCAGTGCCTGGCGAGGCTGCGGGCAAGCCAAGGACGACCATCAAGAGAACACTGCAGCGCAAGGTCAAGCCCAAGAAGGCGGATTCCGAGGCGCAGATCGAACCGGCCGCGGCATCGGCGGTGGAGGAGCAGACACAGCCGGATGTCGCTCCTGAACCCGGTATTGCCGGATCCGAGGAGCAGAACACCTCGGGCGCCTAACGGGTTGTTCTCATTCCCATCTAGCCCCCGGCCCACGTCAGCGCAGGTGAGAGGACTGAGCCTGCCCATCCGGTAACCTCCGCCGACCAGCTGTGGACTCGGCGGGCCGAGGACTAACGTCGGGAGACTTTGAGTCATGAACATTACTGCTGAACTGGTGAAAGAACTCAGGGAGAAGACGGGCGTCGGCGTCATGGAATGCAAGACCGCCCTCCAGGAGGCGAATGGAGACCTCGATACCGCTGTCACCATCCTGCGCAAGAAAGGGCTCGCATCGCTGGCGAAGAAAGCGGGGCGCGAAACAAGGGACGGCCTGATTGGGGCCTATGTGCATAACGGCAAGATCGGGGTCCTGGTTGAAGTGAACTGCGAGACGGACTTCGTCGCCCGGAACTCCGATTTCCAGGCCCTGACAAAGGACCTTGCGATGCACATCGCTGCCAGCGATCCGCGCTTCGTCCGCAAAGAGGATGTCACGGAGGATGTTCTGGCAAAGGAACGCGAAATCCTGAGAGAACAGGCCCGCGCCACCGGCAAGCCTGAAAATGTGTTGGACAAGATCGTCGAGGGCCGCATGTCGAAGTTCTATGCCGAGATGTGCCTCCTCGAGCAGCCGTTCGTGAAAGAACCGAGCATCACGGTCCGGGATCACATTGCTGCGTATATACAGAAGATCGGCGAGAACATCCAGGTCAGGCGTTTCGTCCGTTTCAAGGTCGGTGACTGACCCGGGCTGTTGACCGGCCGGCGGAGAGAACATGGAGAGTACTTCCCGGCGCAAGCCGTGCTACAAGCGGATCGTGCTGAAACTGAGCGGCGAGGCTCTCATGGGAGCCCAGGGCTTCGGTCTTGATCCGCGCATGGCTGATCGGATCGCCGGCGAAATCGCCGAGATCCACGCTATCGGCGTCGAAGTCGCTGCGACCGTCGGCGGCGGTAACATCGTGCGCGGCATGTCCGTGAGCGCTGCCGGGATGGATCGTGTGGGCGGCGACTACATGGGAATGCTCGCGACGGTCATCAATGCCCTGGCGCTTCAGAACGCGCTCGAAAAGCATGGTGTCTTCACGCGCGTGCAGTCTGCCATTGAGATGCGTGAGGTGGCTGAGCCGTTCATCCGGAGGCGGGCGATCCGGCACCTCGAAAAGGGCCGGGCGGTCATCTTCGCGGCGGGCACCGGGAACCCATACTTTTCAACGGACACCGCGGCCGCGCTGCGGGCTATCGAGATCGGAGCCGAGGTGATCCTCAAGGCCACAAAAGTGGAGGGTATCTTTGATTCCGACCCTGTGGCCAATCCCTCGGCCAGACTCATCAGGAGCATCACATACCGTGATGTCATCAGGAGGAATCTGCGGGTGATGGATACCACGGCGATTACGCTCTGTATGGAGAACAGTTTGCCCATCGTGGTCTTCAACCTCCTGAAGCGTGGTAACATCCGAAGGGTCGTCACGGGCCTGAACACGGGATCGCTCATACATTCCTGATTCCGGTCACCGTTGACCCCTGCCCGATTACCTATCTTGAAGAGGAAGACATGATCCGACGGACGATCGACAGCGCAAAGAAGCGGATGGAGAAATGCATCGATGACATGCAGCAGAACCTGGCTTCGATCCGGACGGGGCGTGCATCCATCAGCCTCCTGGACCACATCCAGGCAAATTACTACGGCACGCCGACTCCTCTCAACCAGATGGCCTCCCTCTCCACCCCCGACTCCTCGATGATCCTCATCCAGCCGTGGGATCCCTCCACGATCCCCGCGATCGAGAAATCGATTCTCGCCTCGGACCTCGGTCTGACGCCGACGAACGACGGGAAGGTTATCCGGCTTCCGATCCCGCCGCTCACCCAGGCGCGGCGCAGGCAGCTGGCCAAAGCAGTCGGTCACGTTGCCGAGCAGCACCGCGTCGCCATCCGGCAGGTGCGACACGATGCCAACGACGAAATAAAGAAGCTGCAGAAGGACAAGAAGGTCTCGGAAGACGAGGAGAAAGACGGCCTCAAGAAGATCCAGGAACTGACTGACAGTTTCATCGCCCAGGTCGATGCCCTGCTAAAGAAGAAAGAGGCCGAAATCCTAGAGATCTGAGGTCGAGGCAGGACGGCGGCGCGCTCCGGCTCCCGGGTGGCCGGCCGAGCCGGATCTGGGATCGAAGCGGCAGCAGGTCAGGTGCAGACCGTTGTCGTCGAACGATCCATCGCTCGGCCCGGGCTTGGCACCGCCCACCGCAGGGGAGTCTGCGAGGCAGGACTTGATGTTTGAATGGCTCCAGGACGCTTTCCATGCCGTGATGGATGTGGAGGGCATAATACGATGGGGGGGGACCGCGATGGTGTGCCTCATCGTTTTCGTGGAGACAGGGCTCTTCTTCGGCTTCTTTCTCCCCGGCGACTCGCTGCTGGTTTCGGCCGGCATCTTCGCAGCCGCCGGACACCTCCATCTGGGCGCCCTGCTCGGGCTCGCATCCGTCTGTGCTGTGGTCGGCGACCAGGTGGGTTACGTGATAGGGCGTCAGGCGGGGCAGGCGCTTTATCGGCGCGAGGACTCTTTCTTTTTCAGAAGGAAGCACCTCGAGCGCGCGCATGACTTCTACGAGAAGTACGGCGGCAAGACGATCGTGCTGGCGCGGTTCGTCCCCATCGTGAGGACCTTCGCGCCCGCCGTCGCCGGTGCGGCCTGCATGAACTATCGGCGCTTCGTGTCCTACAATATGGCCGGCGGCATCCTGTGGGTGTGGAGCATGGTGACTGCCGGGTACTTCCTGGGTTCCGCCATCCCCGACATAAACCGGCACATCCACCTGATCATCGTCGTGGTGGTTTTCCTGTCCGTGCTTCCGGCCATAATCGAGATGGCGCGTCACCGCATGAAGTCCAGATCCGCCGGGATTTCCAAGAACATACCGGCATCGCGCAGCGTCGACCGCTGAGCCGCGCGCACGTGCCGTTTAGCACAGTCGGTGCGCATCGAGGCAGGCAGCCATGATACAGGCAACGCAAATAAAACGCGGCATGACCATCAAGCTGAACAACGAGCTTTACAGGGTATTCTCTTTCCAGCACATCACCCCCGGCAACTGGCGGGGTATGGTCC
>JACADW010000300.1 GCA_013388445.1 Acidobacteriota bacterium
CTGTTTGGACTGCCGCACGGGCTACATTATTTAGGGCATAGTCGGCTCCGCTCATAAACCGTTCTCTTCCAAAAGGTTGTCTCTCAGGGATGCCGATAACTAGGAAAGTGCCGCTAGAGCCGAGTGAAAGGAGACGCCCGTCGGGTCAGGCAGGCTGAAAGTCTGCCAGGGCGTCCTCCGGCCGGTGTCACGCTCGATGAGGCTTGCGGTCAGTCTTGTTCGCTGCCTTCCGACATAGAGCGATTGCCCGTCGGCGGTCCATTGCAGCACGGCTTCATCCGGCAGCAACTGCGAAATCAACCTTGGTTCGCTACCGTCGATCGGATCGAGATAGAGCCCCTGCCCCCGGAAATGGCGGCCAGCAGGTTGCCGTCCGGCGATGTGACGGTTCCAGCAGTCCCTTCCGGCGTTACGGGTCGCGGCCATGGTCCCGCCGCTGCGAATCGAGAGCAGGTCCGCCTGCGGAAGCCCGATGGCGCGCGAGGTGTAGAATCGCGGCCGTGTCTCGAAGATCTCCACCGGTCGGCCGTCTGACGCACCGGAGTAGAAGACCGTCTTGCCGTCCGGGGAGAAGCGCGTGTTAAGGACACGGCCGCGCTCGACACGCCCGCCCGCGAGCGACGCGATGACCACAGCCGCGGATGCCACGGGGGCGATCAGCAATGCTGCGGCCAGGATGAATCTCCGGCGCGGTCTCGCCAAAGGGGCTGTCGAGACGGTCAGCGATGGGCCGCTCGCCCCGCTCAGTCCCTCCAGGTCGAAAGCCGGATCCCTCAACGACTGGAACCGCTCGTCCGGGTCCTTCGCGAGAGAGCGGTTCACCACCTGCTCCAGCGCCGGTGGGGACATGGGCTCGAGTACCGTGATCGCAGGCGGTTCGCGATCCAGGATCGCCGCGATCAACGATGCCTGGCTTGTTCTCTCGAACGCGCGCTTCCCCGTCGCCATCTCATAGAGCACGCAGCCAAGCGCCCACAGGTCCGCCCGCGCGTCGGCATCCTTGCCCTCCAGTTGCTCCGGAGCCATGTACTGGAACGTCCCGACAATCGTACCTTCGGCCGTGATCGGACGGCTTCCCGTCGGCGATTCGCTCAATGCGCCGGACACCTGCGACGGTCTGGTGGGGCGGGCGAGACCGAAGTCCATGAGCTTCGCACCTCCCTTCGTGAGCATGATGTTCCCGGGCTTCATGTCACAGTGGACGATCCCGCTGCGGTGCGCACAATCCGGAGCTTTTGCGATTTCGATGCCGGAGTGGAGCACATCCGCGATCGGCAGCGCGCCCTTCTTGAGGCGCTCCGCGAGCGTCTCTCCCTCCAGGTATTCGATTACCAAGTAGTCGACACCGTCTTGATTGCCGATGTCGAGGAGCGAACAGATGTGCGGGTGGTTGAGCTGCGAGATCGCGCGTGCCTCGCGTTCGAACCGGGCATGGACCTCGGGATTCGCCGAAAGGCGTGCGGGCAGAACTTTGATTGCAACGTCGCGCCAAAACCTATCCCCGCGCCGATCAGGAAGCCGTTCAAAGGCGAGTCGGGCTTCTCCCGGGTGATCCTCCGGATATCCTTCTCTGGAAAAGTCTGAATCTTGCCGCCCGCCTTAAGATCAAGTCCATCCGGAGCGAGCCGGGTGATCCGCCCCGTAATCTCATCACCTGCCAGATCAACAAGTGTGACCTTGTCCCCTTTCTCCAAAACCAGATTGATCCGGTCAAATGACGTTGTCGGCTCCTGGGCCCATACGGCTGGTGAGCCGAGCGCAATAACGGCAAGAAGTACCGTGCATCGATCAACAAGTACCAATGCGCCTTCTCCTATCGCGGCGTGAATCGCTCGCACCACACGCATTTGCGACAACGCTCTCTCGAACATATTCTTCTCTTCCTGGACCCCAGTCGGGCGGCGAAGCCCTCTTGCCAGGTTCTTGGTCTTCCGGTACCGGGAGTGCCTTGCCGTCGCGGATGTAGTGTCCGATCGTGATCATCAGCAAGTCCTGCGCCATTTCCATCGTCTTGTGATCTGTTCCGCCTTGCGTCGCGCCATGAAGGCAGGCACTTCGCCGCCTGCCGGGTGGCGCAATTCCGGGTGGTTTCCGCTCCGGCCGGTGCTATTCTGCTCCGGCTAGGGATGACGAACTGCTATCGACCAGAGCTGGGAAGGGCGCCGGGCGGCATCGCTGCAGGTATGGCCATCCCTGTCGTGCACGCGGCACCCTATCGTGCCATGCTGCGACCGGATCCTGTCAGCCTTCTTCGAACTCCATGACAAACGGCGCCAGGAGAAAACCTGATGAAGAAACACGGCATTTGCTTTTTCATTCTGATGTTAGTTCCCCTCGCCACCGTCGCCGGCCAGAAGCGCGCCTTCACGATCGAGGACCTCTACCGGGTGAAAGTAGTCTCCGACATCCAGGTCTCTCCGGACGGCGGGTCGGTGAGCTACGTCCTCACAACGTCGGACCTCGCGCGAGCGAAACGCGTGAGTCACATCTGGGTGATGGACATCGACGGCGGGAACCCCCGTCAGATGACGCAGAGCGAGAAGGGGGAGAGCTCGCCCCGGTTTTCTCCCGATGGCGGGACGATCGCGTTCGTGAGCGCCAGGGAAGGGGACTCGAACCTATACCTGATGCCGGTCGGGGGAGGCGAGGCGCGGAGGCTTACCAACATCTCGACCGGCGTGTCCGACCCTCAGTGGTCTCCCGATGGCAAGAGCATCGCGTTCGCGACCGACGTCTACCCCGAGTGCGGGGCTGATGACGGCTGCAACAAGAGGACCTCGGAACGCTGGCAGGAGGGCCCCCTGCGCGCCCACCTCGCGGACGGCCTGCTCTATCGGCACTGGTCAAGCTGGAAGGACGGCACGCGGACACACATCTTCCTCGCGTCCGTTGCCACGGGCGAGGTCACAGATCTGACTCCCGGTGATTTCGACTCCCCGGGTTTTCAGCTGGGCGGCCCGCAGCAATATGATTTCTCGCCCGACGGCGCCGAGATCGTC
>JACADW010000280.1 GCA_013388445.1 Acidobacteriota bacterium
GGACTGCAATATCCAGGTCCTGGGCATCAGCGTAGATTCGTCACCCTCCCAGAAGGAGTTCGCCAAACAGAACGGTGTGGAGTATCCGCCCTTGAGCGACTTCAAGAGAGAGGTCTCGCGCGCTTATGGCGTTCTTGTGGAAGAGAGGGGATTCGCAAGGCGCGCCACCTTCGTCATCGACACGAAGGGGGTCATCCGCCACGTCGAGGAGGGAAACAGCGCGATCGATGTTCAGGGGATGCTCACGGCCGCTTGCCGCGCAGCAGAATAGCGGACACCCCTGCGCAGGGCATGTTCAAGACGCCGGGGCAGCCGCTCGGGAAAGAAGTTCACAGATCGCGCAGCCCCGCCCTCAATGCTGCCAGGCCGGGGTCATGGGCGCCCGATGACGAGCAGCCCCGGGACACGGTAGATGCGTCCGAGCGCCTTTTGCTTCACAACCGGCCAGCCCGGAATCTCGGTCAGAATCACGAGGCGGTCACCATCAAGAAGGATCGTGTCTTCTGAGACCGCATCCCCGATGCAAGGACGCCACGCGAAGGCCTGGTTCTCGCCGATCGTCTGACGCGAGCCCGGTGTGGCGAGCCACTCCCACCGCCGGTAGCCTGTCCCGCCGCCCTGGGCGACGCTCTTCCACGCATGCGGGAAACCAGTGCCGGCGTAATCGGCAACAGCTCCCTCAAATACGTCCGCAGCTCTCACCCGGGGAACCGTCCGTGCCCAGAAGCCCGCGTTGACCCGGGCGACTCCCTCGTACCGCCGCATGAGCTCCGCGGGAGGCCGTCCGATGTGAATTGCGCGCGCCATCGAGACCACCAGTCCCCATCGTTCGGCAACCAAGTGGATCACCGCGTACTTCTCGACCTTGCGCGCGTATGCGCCGTGCACAAGAGTGTCGGCGGCAACCCTCACTTGGAGCGGATGGATAGCCTGCTTTTGCAGCAATTCCTGGATCCTCGCTTCGATACCCCGGTCGGTCACCCAAGGACGGATCCGTGAGCTTACCGCCCGGACCACCTCGGCGCACTTCTTTCCCAGCCAGCGGTATTTGCGCAGCTCCCAGCGGGTAAGGGGTTGATGCAGTGCGGCGATTTCTCCGGCCAGCACTCTCCCGCACTCCCGCTGGCTGTCGCATCCGTACGGGCGCCCCACTGAGAGCTCGGCAGGAAGAGAAATAGGTGACCCTTCCTGGCTCTCGACCCAGTCAACCCATCTGCCGGCATATCCCAGAGTTGCGAACTCCTCCACAAGCGCCCGCCCCATCTCCTGCGGCTGCCCGATGACAAAGCGGCCTCCATCGCCGGTCAGGAAGATTGCGGGCGCAAAGGATGTGTTTCGCGTTTCACCGAGGAAGCTCCCCGCCGTGACCCAGGCAAGATTGGCAGGATCGGTAAGGAGGATGCCCGACAGGCCCTCCTTCCGGGCCAACTCCAGGACCCGCCGCTCCTTTTCGGCGATCTCCTGCCGCCTCTCATCGAGAGTCACGATCTCCTCCGGATACCAGGATCCGTCGGGAAGACCTGCGCGTTTGCGTGACGAATCACATGAGGCGAACAGGCAGCACAAGACCAGGCAGCCGGCCCTCTCAATCCATCGCATTGCGCAACCTCCGGATGCAGGAATGGAATGCCGATGCATGCGGCAGGTCGTGCCTGCAAGCAACCTTGCCTTGCCTACATCCCTGTTTTGGTGCGTATGGACGCATGCCAATTGCTCTCGCGAGTCCCGCGAAAGTCCGAGTCACGCCTCGCACTCACAGCTTCAGAAACGCCGGTAGTCTTTCTCCCCCGCGCGAATTGCCACCTTGAGGACGTTTTCCTCCGGCGGCACAGGGCAGCTGTAGTCATCCCGGTAAGCACAATACGGATTGTAGGCTCGGTTGAAATCGAGGTCATAGACTCCGGTTGTGTTCTCCGGAACTTCGAGATAGCGACCGGCGGCGTAAGTTTCGTTGCCGGACGTTGCGTCGCGGAAAGGTACGAAGAGGGTCGGGCCGCTGCGATCATCGTCCCCTTCCATCCTGTACGCATGGAGCCTGCAGGTTGTTCCTTCAATCTCGAACTCAAAATAGCCGTAGCGCAGGCCGGTCCGCATCTCGCCCGTGTTCGTGGCCATCCGGACCCGCCGGGCGATACTGTGGCGATGGAGTCGGACTCTGAAACGCAGGGCGGGATCTACCGGATAGTAGTCCAGGCCTCGAAAACCGCGCCGGTCCTTTCCCGAAAGGGGTGAGCCGCTGCCGCTTCTGAAGGCCATGTCCTTTTCCCTGCGTTCGCGCAGCAATTCGTCCCCATACCCGGGCGCGGCCTGGTTCGTTGTCTTGTCAGACAACGGCGAACGTTCCCTTGGCTCGCAGGACACAAATAGCACGAGAATTGTGACAGGGAGGAGCCGGATCGCGCGCAAACTCATGGCAGGATTATACAGCCGGGTCTTTCCTCGGCGGAGGTTCGCCGGTCAGACTCGGGCACCGGCCCGGCCAACCGAGATCTCCGGAGGCGGAGCCCCAATTCAGTCTTCGGACCTTCTCGCATTCGCACCTGCCGCGATTCAGAACCTGGAGCTCCCCGGTGGTCCTGGATGAACCGGACGTCCGCAGATCCACAAATCCACGGCTGCCGTATCTCAGCCAGGTAGAGGTTATTGAGCCCCCACATGAAGCGCCGATGCAGGACCAGCTTGAAGCGCGCCGCCTCCAGCAGTTTCACAATCTCCCGTGTCGACATTCCCGGAACCTCTCCAGGCCCGAGGCCCCGGTCGAGTTGATCCGGATCGTGGCGCATGCGGATCCGGTGACTGAACCAGCCGACGCGGGGCGAGATCATGGTGAGAATCAGCCTGCCTCCAGGGGCAAGCACCCGATGGCATTCATCCAGTGTCTCACTTCTCCGGGTGATGTGGTTGAGACAGGCAAGCATGGCGACAGTATCGAACGAGGACGTCCTGAAAGGCAGCAGGTCGCTGTCGCAGCGAACAGAGATTTCTGGGTAGGGATGAATGTCGGCGCCGATGCCCGCGCCGTATGCGCGGACGAGAAGATTGCTGCCGCACGCAACGTCCAGCAGCCTCCCGCGACAGTGGGCCAGCGCCATCCGGACCCGCTCATGATCTATCGGCGTGAGACCGAGCCGGTGAGAAGTCTCTTCCCCCAGCCACATGTTGAGCGGAAAGAGGAGGTGGTCATAGACGCGCTGCAGGATTGAAGCTCGGGCCTTGAACGGTACGGACATCAGCACGGCTCCGGAGGGGCCGCAATGCGAGCCATGGACGGTCGTGGCGGAACCTTGCGATCGAGGAGCCAGCGGGTGTAGGCCCTGAAGCCGAGCCACGCATTGATGAAAACATCCCGGCTGCCCGTCTGCGAGCGATACCGGCGAATCACGGTCACGAAGCTGTTATCGACCCGGAATCCAAGCCGGGCCGTCAGAACCGCGATCTCTTGTGCGCAACTGTACCGGTATCCTGTGAAATAGTCGAGAAGCGGCGGCAGCACCCGCAGGCGCAAAGCCCGGAAACCGGATTCGATGTCTGAGTAGCGATATCCGCTCCATATCCTGCCCCACAACGTCATCAGCAGGTTCCCGATCCGCTTGTATCCAGGATAGAGAGAGAAATCGCGTCTCGTAAGCGCCACGTCCAGGCCCCGGGCATCCAGGTGGCGGCAAAGAGCCTCGATTTCGGCCGAATCGTGCTGACCATCGGCATCCAGAGTCAGCAATATGTCTCCGGGGTCCAGCTCCCCCGACCGCATGCGCAAGAGCAGGTGCAGAAAACCCTCACGCAGGGCTGCGGACATCCCGCAGTTCTTCGACAACCGAAGAACCTCCACGTTTTCCCGGCGACGGGAGAGGGAGACAGCTCGCTCCAGGGAAGCGTCTGTGGATCCGTCGTCGACCAGAAGAACGAGATCAACCATCGGCGCGACGGATTCAGCAACCGGCACCAGGGTCGATTCTTCGTTGAAGACTGGTATGAGGGCGATCTTCCTGGTCACTGGCGAAACCGGTACAGCGCAACGTTGTTCCTCGAAAAGACCGTCTCAAGGAAACGCTCCTGAAAACCCGGGTCCAGGAAGAAATACACTCCCTTCCGCTGCGCAACCCCGGGCAACGGTGCGATTCCATTGTAATTCAGAAGGACATGGGAGATTCGTGATTCCCTGAGTTTCGCGAGCACGTCCTCCTCTTTCTCCTGGAGCAGGATCCGCTCGCCCTCAACGGTGAACGAATACAAGGTTGGCACCGTGGAGTAAAACTGGGAAGCATCGTTGAGCAGAAGCACACGGCTCGGCAAGGCCAGGTTCCGGTTGATGTAGTCATACACATGGATGGAAGGGATATCACGCCCCAGGTAGTCCATGGCAGTTTGCCTGCCAAGCAGATATCGGAGCGGCGACTGGTAGGCGTGCCAGTAGGTCCAACCCCTTGCCCACAGGGGGTAGATCGAGGGCAGAGACATCAGGGCTCCCACCAGCACGACGGCTGTTCCCGATCTTGCTGCGAGGTTACCTCTTGGAGCCCCGGGCGCGGCCGGCAAGGGGTACAGAGATCTCGGTTTCCCCAAGAAGCCCACCGCAGCGAGTAAAGCCAGTACCGGCACAAGCGGCAAGAGATAACGGATTTCCTGGGCGCTCAGCGCCCAGGCATAGAAATAGAAACCCGCAACCGATAGCGCATGACGCAACATGCGATCTCGTGTGCGGAAAATCGCCAGGACTAATCCAGGGAGGAACAGGATCCCGAGCGTACCCCGGAAAGGGGCAGGATTGAAAGTCACGGTCCACGGCAGCAGCGCAAGGGCGACAGGAGATCGCCCGACCCCCTCATTGTCATACATGGCTTTCGCGGCCGCCTCCATGGAGGGCGGGAAGTACGGACTCTGAAACCAGCCGTTTGCAAGGGGAAAGACCGGGTTCCCGGTGTACCACCACGCGCGCAATAACCAGGGCGAGGCCACAACGAACACGATCATTGCGTAACCGAGGGCCCGCAACATCGCGTGGCTCGCGCGAGGCCTTTCAACCATCCACACATGCCAGAAAACGACCAGGAGGATCGGAGGCAACCAGAACACCGCGTGATACTTGCATCCCAGACCCAGTCCCAGAGCGACAGCCGACAGCCACAACGGCGCCTGGCGACCGGACATCACCCATTCCAGAAGCGCTAGAACAGCCACTGCAGAGTATAGCGTGAGCGGAAGGTCAATCAGAGCCGTGGTCGCCTCGTAGATGGCCACCGGACAACTGAGAAAGAGCAGAGTCGCGACGCCCGCATGCGAACGCCCCCACATGCGAGCAGCGAAGGAGTAGACCACACCCCCCGCGGCGAGATAGCAGGTAAGACTGAAAAGCTTGGCGAGCGTCACCCCGGAGAAGACGAACGCCGTAACGTACCCCATGAGCGGCAGAGCCGGCATCGCGCTACTCCAGTTGTTGGGCTCAAAGGCCGTGCGATGCGCCGCTGCAGAGTCACGCGCATAGGGGAGGTGAACGTTCAAGGCGTCGAACGAGAGCTCAGGCGCCAGAGACGAAGCAAGCCCGATGCCGAGGAACACGGCCGACAGGCCCGCTATGCCGAAACTGAGGATTCGGTCTGGCAACCCGAGCGGCAAATCCGGCAGTTCGGAGATGCCGTCAATATCACTCTTGGGCCTCAAGACCCATGCCGCTGCCCAGAGCAGGCCAGCCGTCGTCAGTAGCATCCACCGATACAGGAGCCCGATGGAACCAAGCAGAAGGACGCACAGCCCCCACAACCCCATCCCGACGGCCGCACAGGTCCAGAAATCCCGCGACTGAAGGTCCGCTCCGATCCGAGACAGCAGCGTCCGACCCAAGGGCCTCCATAGCACGACCACAAAGGCGCATGCAATGAGCAGGTCGGCAAGGGCGGCCGGCAGATTGAATGCTTCCTGCAAAATATCCCTCGTCTCAGTCGGCCCGGTCCCGCAACACGGGTCGGGCTATGTATTATGTATTATTGCGCGAAACCGCCGGAAATATCATCACGCCCCTGCATGGAACCTGCGGATGGAAAGCGGGGAGCCGTGAGCACGGCCGTGTGCCGGGATTGGCCAGTCCCGTGCCCATCAGTGCGAATCGCGCTTGGATTGATGGGCTTACAAGCCCCAGTGTGCCGGCTGAGCAGCACGACTTCTGCGAGCCCGGCATCTCGGCGGTGAATGATCGTGAGGGCCAAAGACAGGTCCAAACGCAAGCGGCCTGGCTCAACGCGGACCGGGGGCGTGCGCGACCCGGTCAAATCCCGGGCGCACAAAACGAAACTTTTCGCCTCTTTTCGACGTCATCAATAGTACCCATTCAATAACCTCCTTCGAGAGCGGCGGGGGTCAAAGCGAAATCGCGACCCCGCCGCTCGATCTTCATTCGCGAACTAAGCGAGGCGGTCTGAACCCCTGGACCCATGACCTGCATCTAATGGAACTGAGGAGGAGAACCCTTTGCTGCGTTCCCGGGCAGCCCAAGAAAGATTTCGAGCCTGGGCGTTATTACCAGGTAGAGATCCGTGCTATAATGTGTTTTGGGGGTTAGGTGCATTCTCCCAAAGGAGCCTGTGCCATGAAAACCATATACCGCATCATCGGAACGGCAGTTGCAGTATGCTTATTGACGATCCTTTTGCCGGCGCAGGAACGGGGTGGGCGCGACACGCCCGGGAACTCTTCGAGCGGCAGCTCATCCATTTCGAGCAGGGGTATTGCGGCAAGCAGCAGCTCCGCAACCGTCTCCACGACTACTTCCCGCGATTATTCCGGCAGCGGCCATGCCTCTCTCGCGATGCCGTCCGGAGGAGTCACCCAGAGCTACACGCCGGACCTGAGGCACACTTCGTTTGTTTCAGCAGGCAGCTACTTCCAGTCGCTGGACTTCTTCTACTGGGTCCGTCGCAACTATTTTCTTGACAGGTATTACTTCTCCCGCTTCTACCGAAACACCGAACCGTTGATCACGCCCCAGCTGGCCAGGCTGACACTGCGCCAGCCGCTCGCTCTGAGCAACCGTTTGCTTATCGCGGTTGACGAACTGGAAGCGCTCATACGAGACGCACAGGCCGGCAAGCCGGCGGACAAACAGCAGATCGCCGAAAAGACCAAAGAGGTACGAGACCTGGCAAAACAGCTGCGCCAGGATCAGTCTTTGAGTTACTACGACCAGCGCAAGGAACGGGATCTGCTAAAAGGCACCCAGTACGATAGCCTTGGCCTGGAAGCCATTGCGCAACTGAGAGAAATGGCGCTGGATCTGAACAACCAGATCCGGTCACTCTACGAGCAGAGTTCGACATCAACGGTCTCGGTCGATTCTCTGGCTCAGCCTTCCTTCATGTCGCTTTCCAAAGGGATCGACAAGCTGAGCCGTGTTATCTCGAACTCGGCCCGGCGCCTATCCTGAGCGTTCCAGTTCCTGCTGGCACATGAGGTACTGATTGCCCTTTGCGGAGTGCGTGCATTCGCTGGCTTGCCCGCTAAGCACTCCACCGGCAGCCGGCAGTTTCGCAACCCTCATCTTTTCCCCTTATCCTGCCGATCTGAGGTGTGCCGGCTTGCGGCACCAATTGAATCCCAAAGGCAGATCCGGTAATATCGGGGATGCCTCGTATCTATAATGTTATCAAGGATTGGGAATACTCATGGCCCCCGATCATGACCTTAGTGCTCGGCTCCGGGAATTGGCCAGACGGTCCCTGGAACCCCGAATCGAGAGTCTGGGAAACGATTTCAGAGAGATCCAGCTACAGGTCTCACAAGCTCTGGCCCGGGCGGCGGAAAGACTCCAGGGACTCCGCGAGTTGGATTTCGAAGCGTCTGCTGACGCATTGTCACCTGCGGTTGAAGAACTCGCGCAGCATCGACTCCAGGAACTCCGCGCCCTGATGGATGACGCCGCAGCGATTCAGTGCCTGGAAACGCAGGAGGAGATCCTGAACTCGCTGCTGGACGGGGCCTCTCGGGGCGCACACAGAGTTGCCCTGTTTACGGTTAGAGGGAAAAGGATCCACGGATGGTCTTCGCGTGGGTATGACGACGAGGCCGCAACCGGAATCACCTCTTACGAATCTTCCGCTGAGAATCCACTTTTCAGGTTGGCGCTGAGTTCGGAAGCCGGCATCACAACCGACGATCTTTCCGAAGCTCCTGGCCTCGTTGAGCTCCTGCTGGGAGGTGCCCCGGGGCGGCTGCACCTCTTCCCCATGAAAACGATGGGACGGCCCGTGGGCATTCTGGCAGTCGTGCCGTCCGGAAGACCCGCTGAGTGCCTCGAGGCGCTCAGACTGCTGGTGAGCGTCAGCGCGATGCGCATCGAGAACCTCGCCCTGCGGATCCTTAAGGAAATCGAAATCGCTGCAACAGCGCGGGGGGAGCCGGCTGCACCCGCAGTTGCAAAGCCGGTTCTGCTGGTGCAGGAGCCGCCCGCAGCCGAAGCGAGCGTGCCTCAGGCGGAGATGCCTGCGGCGCGTGAGCCGCGCGCCAGCGCTGCTGGGCAGACTGAGGGAATCGGGGCGGAGGTGGCAACACCCCCTCAGGAGTTGGTTCCGGAAACCGGCACCGCCGGCCCTTTCCCGCTGACCGCCGAGCCGACTGCACCATCACTCGCCGAAGAGCCTGCAGGCGTGGAAGCGGTAGAGCAAGCGGTGCCGTCTGAGATGCCCCTACCTCCCTCACCGATTCAGGAGACGGGCGCTCAACCGCAATATGCGCCGCCGTTCGTGAGGAGGGATGCTGCGGAGGAGCCACAGCGTCTGACCGAAGAGGAGAGGCTCCACACGGAAGCCAAGCGGTTCGCGCGTCTGCTTATCTCGGAAATCAAGCTTTACAACGAGGAGCGAGTTGTCGAGGGGCGTGCCAATCGCGACATCTATGTCCGACTGAAGAAGGACATCGATCGCAGCCGCGAGATGTACAGAAAGAGGGTCTCCCCCCAGGTTTCGCGCAAGGTCGATTATTTTCATGATGAGATCGTCCGAATCCTCGGCGAGAACGATCCCTCACTGCTCGGGAGCGACTATCCAGGGCCCCTGATAGAGAACTGATCTGGCGAAGTGCCCGTGAAACGCAAAGCCCCGGATCACAGCCCCCTGGGCAGATCAGCCCTGTTCCTGGTTGCGCTGCTGCTCTCCGCCCCGCATCCGGGGAGAGGTTCCGGCCAGTCGCCCGCGGCGGTCGCTCCAAGAATCCCGGCCTCCCTGGATCCACTCGAGCGCGATTATTCAGCGCCCGTCGCCGCCGCGCTCAGATCCCTCGAGCGCAGCGCCGCAGATTTTGCCCAGCAGAGGTACGGCAAAGCCCTCGAGGGGCTGACGGGCATCGAAACCGTGAGCGGATTCCTGGTTGCAGATTACGCGGTCAATCTGCGCGCCCAGGCATGGTCCAAACTCGGCCGGCCCGCGGAAGCGGCTCGGGCTTACAGAATGCTGAGGGAGCGATGGCCGCAATCCCGGCTTCACCGGGAGTCGATCCTGGGGGAGTGCGCCGCCCTCCTGGAAGACGGAAGGCCGAAGGAAGCCATCGCCCTGCTCGATGGTTCCGGCCTGGGCATCGATTCCGGCACGCTGTACCACCGGGCTCGGATCGAGGAGGCACTCGGCAACCGGAAGACGGCACTGAGTCTCTATCTGCGCGTCAGTGCCGAGTATGTGAATGCCTCCGAGGCGGCTCCGGCGGAGGCACGCCTCGCTGCCCTCGCGCCGGCTTACGCATCAAGGCCCGAGCATCTCGGCTTCCTGCTTCAGAGGAGCGACAACCTCCTGCGCACGGGACGCAGCGCCGATGCTCGATCCCTTCTCCTTCGGCTCAGGTCTGTGAGAACGACCGACAAGGCGGCGCTCCAGCGTCGCGCGGTTCTTCTTGCAGACGCGGAGCGCCGGCAGGGGAGGAACTCGAGAGCCCTCGCCCTGCTACGTGGAGTGACTGCCGCCGACCCCGAGATACACGCGAGAGCGCTCTACCTGCAGGCGGTCTGCAACCGTGCCCTGAGGAGGGAGGCGGCATTCATCGAGGCGCGAGACCAAGCCGCCGGGCTCTACCCCGAGTCGCCATGGACCGAAAGGATCCTGTACTCGGTCGCCACATACTACGAGGTCGAAAACCGCCGGGAGTCGATCGAGCAAGCCTATGAGGCTCTCCTGAGAGCCTTCCCTAAGGGCGCGCACGCAAGGCGAGCATCGTGGAGAGTCGCTCTGTGCGCCTATGAAGACGGGCGATATGAGGAAGCGTTAGGACGCTTTGGCAGGCACCTGGTCTCCTCTCCTTCACCTGCCGGCGCTGCAGCTGCCGGTTACTGGATGGCACGGTGCTACGAGCGGCTGAATGACCCCCGCAGCGCGTTGTTGATCTACCGGCGCGTCGCCGCTCTGGCCAACCTCAATTATTACGGCCAACTGGCGCAACAGGCCGCAGCCAGCGCGCGTCCGGAGGGAGGGATTGCCGGAACGGCGGCCCCCGAGCCGGACCTGCAAAAGGCCCTGCGCATCATGGAAGCTCTCCAGGCACGGCCGGTCCTCGTCGCGGAACCGGCAGGTCCGGCGGCCGCCGCGATTGAGCGCGCCCGCCAGCTCGTTATGGCCGGGCTGCCCGAGGAAGCACTCGAAGAACTCCGAATCGCCGCCGAGCGCTTCCCGGAGGAAAAGTCGGTTCCCTATGTGGCCGCACGCATTCATGAGAGGCGAGGCGACTCTCCTTCCGCAATCGGGGCGCTCTATAGTGTGCTTCCCGGCTACGCGCTGTCACCCGTCGGCTGCTTGCCCCATGAGATCCGGGAAATACTCTTTCCGCTCCGATACCTCGACATCGTGCACGTACACTCAACCGCCAGAGGCCTGGAACCGAGCCTCGTGCTTGCAATCATCCGCCAGGAGTCTGCGTTCAAGGAAGATGCGAGGTCGACGGCCAATGCCCGGGGCCTCATGCAGATCCTGCCATCCACGGGAAGAAGGCTCGCAAGGCAGGCAGCTCTCCGCGGCTACTCAGTGCGAAAGCTCTATGAGGCCGCCACCAACATCGATCTCGGCACACGCTACCTGTCCGACCTTCTGCGGATGTTCGGCGGGAAGATAGAATTGGCGCTGGCAGCCTACAACGCAGGCGAGAATCGTGTCCAGAGATGGCGGACGCAATTCGGCGATGCCGACATGCCGTTGTTTGTCGAACAGGTGCCGTTCACCGAAACGCGCGACTATCTCAGACAGGTGCTCACCCATCGCGCACATTACCGCACACTTCTGAAAGCGGAAAACTCGGCAGTCGAGTAGCTCAACCTTCCAGAAGCGCTCCGCACCAGCTTCTCCCCGGAAAACGGGGACGCTTCCCTATTTCGCCCGCCGGATAGCAGTACTCGATCAGGTGCTGTCTGAAAAATAGGGAAGCGTCCCACTGCTGTCCCACTAAGGACTCCGTGAAATCGTAGAACTGGCCTCAAACCAAGAGTTTACCGGCGAGTATTGGCGTAATCGATTTCAATTGCGTTCAAACC
>JACADW010000281.1 GCA_013388445.1 Acidobacteriota bacterium
GCAGCGGGATCCTGAGCCGCGTCCGCAGGGCGCGCGACTGAAAACCGTCGACCATGTCCGCCCAGGCCTCCACGGTGTTGACCGCCGGCCCGGACCCGCCGCCGCTGAGGCCCGCCCCGAGGAAGACCCTTTCAATATCGCCCTCCGCGAGGGATCCCCGCGCCGCCCAACGGCTGTTCGCACGCGACCCGCGCCCACCCCGCGACGCCCGGGTCGGACCGGCCGTCGGTTTCCAGCTCCAGCGCCCCGCGCGCCGGGACGTTCACCCGGAAACGGGCGGCAGAGGTCGCGCCGATAGTCACCGGCATGACATCCCCGTCGAGGTTGAAGATTTCCAGCGTCGCCTCCCGCGGCGCGTCGGAATTGTTCAGCAGCAGGAAGGCCGTCCGGTAGCGCAGGTCGCCAAACACCCCGTCGGCGACCCGCGGGAAGACGATGTCTCGCGCAGTCTGCACTGAAACCGCATCGCAGACGCTCGGGAGCGAGGTGTAGTTGGACCCGGATTCGCGCAACGTGACCAGCGAGACCGGCAGGCCGCTCGTCACGAGCAGGACGCCCGCGAAATCGCGGAGGCCCGCTTCGTTAAGTGTCTCGGTCACATATTCCGCCCTGTGGGCCAGCGGTCCCAGCGAGACGGCCTTCGAGGCCAGCGGCATTCCTTTCAAGCCCCTGAGCTCCAGCGACAGATGTGCGTCGGCACCGGCGTCCGGATTGCACACGGCGAAGGCGGAATACCTGCCCTGCCGGCTCTCTGCGAAGATCATCTGCCGGCCGGCGGGAGCGGAATCGCCGACTGCGATCTCCGACAGGAAGGATCCGTCGATGCGCGTCATGGTGAAGGTCAAGGAGCCGCTCAGCTCCGCATCGGAAATCACTCCGGTCCAGCCCTCCTGCAGCGGACCCTGCCCGTCGGTTTCCAGCCTGAGAATTTCTCCTGCCTGAAGCGAGAAGTTGAAGGATTCACCTCGCCCGAGGCTCGTGTTGATTGTCAGAGGGGCGCCGTCATCGCCGAAGAAGCGCAGGCTTCCCGAGCCCTCGCGGTTGGTGTTATTTGTGATGGTGACGCCCGACCGGATGACGACGCCGTTTGCAGTCCCGTTGGCTGTTTGCGGAAAAACACGCGTGAACCCGCCGGAAGCCTCCTGGTGATGCTCAGGCCGATGCGCAGCTCCGACAGTCGCCAGACAAAGGAAAACCGCGAGGGATGCGGACGTTTTTCTCATGACCAATCCCGGCCCCGGTTTTGCGCCCGAATCGGACCGGTGTATGGCCATTATACGCCGGACCGGCCGCCGATCACGCCGGGCCCCCTGCCGGCCGGGGCTGTCGGTCCGACCGGCTGCCGTGGTGTGCGAAAACTCAGCTCCTGCGGAAGGTTTCGGCGTAAAATCGCGACCGTGACCGGTTTTCGATTCCCGCCAGACATGGAAGGTTACATGATGCCACCCGTGTCAGAAGCCGGCTGCCTTCCTGAGGGAGACGGCATCGGGCCGGTTTCCGCAGCTCATTCCGCCTGTCCATCGCGGCGACAAGCGCCCGAGGACGGCATGCCGGACGCGCTTCTGAGTGACAAACCCAACTTCTGGAAGAGGGTCGTGCGCCTCTCAACGACCGCGGGAGAGAGCCGCGGATGAACGGGATTCCCGCTCCGGTCTGGGCCGCCATCGGCTTCCTCTCCGGCTCCGTGCCGTTCTCGGCCATCCTCGTGCGCCTGTTCTGCGGGAGGAGCATCGCCACCGTCGGCGACGGCAACCCGGGAGCCGCCAACGCCTTCAAGGCGGGTGGCTGGCCGGTGGGCGCGCCGGCGCTGCTTCTCGACTTCGCCAAAGCGGCCGTACCGGTGACCGCGGCGCACTACGGCGACGGCGTCGCCGGCTGGTGGCTCGCCTTCGTCGCCGCGGCCCCGGTGTGCGGCCACGCCTTCTCGCCGTTCCTTCGGGGACGGGGCGGCAAGGCGGTCACCGCCACCTTGGGGATGTGGACCGGGCTGACTTTGTGGATGGGTCCCGTGTTCCTCGGGTCCGCGCTCACCGTGCTCTGGCGCACCTTGGACTCGGACGCGTGGGCTGCGGTGCTCGGAGCCGCCGCCGTAACCGTGGTCATGGCCGCCGCCGGCCAGCCGGCGCCCGTCGTGGCCGCCGGCGCCCTCGCCACTCTCCTGATCGCCTTCAAGCAGGGGCGCCTGCTGGCGACGCCGCCCCGCCGCAGGCGACGGCCGCCCGCGCATGGGTGAGGCGATGTCCATCCCGCTGCCGGATCACCAGACCAGCCTCATCATCTTTCTCGCCGTCCTGTTGGCGATCGCGGTGAGCAATGCCGTGACGGTCCGCCGCCCGCGCCGTCGCTCTCTCGACAGCCCACCCCGCGTTTCGGTGCTCGTGCCCGCGCGCAACGAGGCGGACTGCATCGAGGCCTGCCTGACCAGCCTGCTCGACCAGGACTACCCGGACTGCGAGGTGCTGGTGCTGGACGACGAGAGCAGCGACGGGACAGGCGAGGTCCTCGCCCGCCTCGCCCGCGCATGGCCCCGTCTGCGTATTCTCGCCGGCGCGCCGAGACCCGGCGGGTGGCTCGGCAAGCACTGGGCCTGCCATCAGCTGGCCCGTGCCGCCGACGGCGACCTGCTCCTCTTCACGGACGCGGACACCGTGCACGCCCGCGCCAGTGTGGGCGACGCCGCGACGACGTTGCGTGCCGACGGCATCGCCCTTCTTACCGCCATCCCCGAGCAGGACGTGCGGACGTTCGGCGAGAAGCTCCTGGTACCGCCGCTGCTCTGGGCGGTGATGTCCTTCTTCCCGCTGCCGCTCGCCTCGAAGCTGCGGTTGCCGGCCCTCGCCGTCGCCAACGGACAGTTCCTGCTCTTCGAGCGCAGCGCGTATGAACGCATCGGCGGCCACGAGGCGGTGCGAACAGACGTCGTCGACGACGTCGCTCTCGCGAAGAGGGCGGTCGCCGCAGGGTTCCCCGTGCGGCTCCACGACGGCCGGCGCCTGTTCCGCTGCCGCATGTACCGCGGCTTCCGCGAGGCGTGGGCGGGGTTCACCAAGAACCTCTTCGCCATCTTCGGCTACAGCGTCCCCCTCACGGTGTTCGTCTGGGTGTGGGTCACACTCGTCTTCATCGAGCCGCTGGTGGTGCTCGCCGTGTGGACGGGCGGCGGCAACATCGTGCCGCTGCGCCCGCAGCCGGCGGCCGTCGCCGCGGCCCTCGGCCTGGCCCTCTGGCTCATCGCGTACGCGCGTTTCGGCCTGCCCCTCTGGCTCGCCCTGCTCTACCCGGTCAAGGTGGTGCTGTACGCGGCGCTGGCGTTCCGGTCGATGTGGGGGCACCTCACCGGCACGGCGGAGTGGAAAGGGCGGGTCTTCCGGGGACGACGCGCGTAGGGCGCCCGCCTTATTACCGCGCGAACCGCGCGCGGCGACCGTGCATACTGATGCGACGGGAGTTGTGATATGGATTCCGTCGATTCCGGCGAATGGGCCGGCAGCTCGATCGATGTGCTGTTACGCGCAGGCATCGATGCAGCCACTCGGCCTGCCTGACCTGCAACTTGAATCAACAGAAGAGAAAGGAGTTCTTTATGGCCAACTCATCCAATCATGGGGCGGGATCGCTGAGCCGCCGAGCCGTATTGCAGCGGCTTGCAGGCAGCGCGTTTCTGACGGCGGCCTCTCCGTTTGTGCGCGCGACTGCCCCGGCTGCGCCCGAATCAGCCGCAATCCCCTCCGAACCTCTGATTTCCGTCTGGGAACACAGCGCCCAGGTCGACATCGCACCTATTGTGAAAGAAGTCGGGTTCAACACGGTGTGGACCCATGACAAGCCCTATTCAGGGCAGAAGCTTGAAGAAACCCTGATGTACACCCACATGCGTACCCCGGGGATCAAGTATGTCATTGCCAAGATCGAGAGAGGCATCTGGGGATGGAAGTTCGATCAAGCGATGGCGCATGCGGAATGGATTGCGGGCCTGTCGCTCACCCGGGAGGAGATCATCGGCTTGTACCTGAACGACTTCATGGAGGAAATGGAAGAAGTCGGGAAGGGAGGCCATTCTGAAAAGGAATTCCGTCAAATCATCGCCAAGGCCAAATGCATCAATCCCGGGCTGCCCATCTGGGTTCCCTGCTACCCGCCGCACGAATTGGAAAAAGCATATGACTTCGACATCGACGCGATCATCTTCAGTTTTTACAACACGCAAGTCCTTCAGGACCACGCGAGACTGCTGGACCAGGCACTGAAGAAGTTCCAGGGGAAGCCGCTCATGGGGTCGCTCTATTTGAATGCCGGCAGCGAACGCCGCTGGCTGAGCCAGGAGGAGGTCAAGCAGTTGCTGAACTTCTTCGTTCAGGGAATCAATGAAGGCAAGTTGTGCGGCCTGAGGATCTTTCGCGCCGAGAATCTGCGGCAGCGCCCCGAATACATGGCATGGACGAAGGAGGCGCTGGCAAATCTGAAGCGCGCATAGTCACCGATGCACGTTCTCACGGCCACTCCCGGCTCCGGATCGCGCCCGAATCGGACCGGCGTATGGGCCATCATGCGCCGCA
>JACADW010000237.1 GCA_013388445.1 Acidobacteriota bacterium
CGGTAAACTCTTGGTTTGAGGCCAGTTCTACGATTTCACGGAGTCCTTAGTGGGACAGCAGTGGGAAGCGTCCCTATTTTCTACTTTGTCGCGCCCTTGAGGTGCTTGTCGAACCAGGCGAATGCATCCGCCTGCATCTCGAGGTCGAACTTGTGCCCGCCCGGATAGAATTTCGACGTGTACATCGCCGCCGCGCCGCCGCGCGAGAATGTCTGGCGCAGGATCTCGTCCGCCCGTTTCATTTCCGGCATGGTGTAAAGAGCATCCTCGGTGCAGTTAAGTACCATGGTCGCGGCGGGAGCACGCAGCGCCAGTATCTCCGGGAAATCCAGTTCCCTGGGGAGCAGGGGCACATATGTCATCCAAGTGTGAGTGAAGCACTTGTCGAGCAGAAAATCGCGCCATGTGGTCATGAAACCGACCGCGACCGCACAGCGTATGCGGCTGTCGAGTCCGCCGAGGAACACGGTCCGCATTCCGCCGCCCGACAGGCCGGCGCACCCCAGGCGCCCCGGATCCACATCGGCCCGCGAGGCGAGCACTTCCAGGGCTCGCTGGTCTTCCGGCAGGTAGATGCCCGGCCAGGTCGTCCCCGCACTGATCAGGCTCTTCTCCATGATGTGCTCATGGGCGGCGGCAAACGCATTGTACCTGCGTATCCCTTCCTCGTCACCGGGCTCCGGGTCGATCCCTTCCTCGCGGATGCGTTCGGGGACGTCAGCCACACGGACGCGGCGGCTGCCGAAGGGGAAGGTGTCGTGAACGAGTACGGCGTAGCCCCTCTTGGCGATCTCGTTGGCCCAGGCCACGCCGCCATAGTAGTGTTCCTGATGTTTGACTTGAATGGCCCAGGTGTTTTCGTCCGCTCGCGTGATCTTCCGCCAGCCGAGGAACTTGTTGCCTCCGTGGTCGTGGAGCGCCAGGATGCCCGGGAGGCGTCCCGTGGATCCCGCCGGCTTGAGAAACACGGCCTCGGTCCTCGGGCCCGCTTCGAGCTGCCAGGAGAGCCGCTCGACGTGAAGCCCGTCGTACACGGCCTCTGACTCCACGCGAACCTCCCCTATCCTGTTCAGCACCACCGGCGCGATCCTCTCGAGCGCTCTTTGACGCGCGACCTTCCGCCACTCGTTCAGGCTCTTCCATTTTCCGGTCCCGAAGGAGAGCTGCGCGGGTCCGTTCCCGAGTACGCGGTCGGCCAGCCAGGGGCCGTACACGCCGGTCATGTTCGGGCGCATCGCAGTCGCTGACGGTTCCTGTGAAATGGATCCGGCTCTCCGCGGGGAACGCCCCTCAGTCGGCCATCCGGTGAAGGCTATGAGCAGAGATAGAAATGCAGGCAACGTCGCTCTTCGCATCGCTACACCTCATTGGATCGGAAAACGGAGGTCCCGGGCACCCCAGGATGTATCGCCTCCGGATTTCATTGCAGATTGTCATGTTTCTTCGCGTCTGTGTACGGTCGCTGCACGAAACATGATGCTGACCGCAGAGGGGATTGTAACCCAGAAGATCGCGCCGGGAGCCTCACCCCTGCGGTAGAGGCGCGTACTTGCGTCCCTCCCCGGGCGTCGACAGGAGAATGAGATTGACGGGAAGGAGGGCCGTTGCGGCAACATGCATGACGACCGGCTCGCACCGGCCCTGTGGCGCCGAACAGCAGACAACGATGAAGGTCTGCCCGCATCTAAGAGGTCCCGTCTGGCCCGCCATCAGCGAGTCCGCCCTCCACCGCGAGTCCGTCTGGAGCAGGCAAACGGATTGACGGAAGGCTCGTTCACTGAACGGCTTCTGATGCACGCACCGCGCGCCCGCGGGCGACAAGACATGACTGAGCAGGGCAGGTCACGGCTGCCGGGCTCAACCCTGAGCCGTACCACAATACTGAGCAAGCAACTGGGCAACACGGTGTGGTCTTGGCTCAGTTCCTGGCGCCGTCTGGCAGTCCGGCCGCACGGCATGGGTCAGGGTCTTATCGGCTCACGTTCCGCATCCAGCCGGCTCCTGCAGCCGGTTTGGTGTGGAGGCACTTCCAGCAAGGAGAGGCGATATCAGGGACAACCACTCGGTGGCGTGCAACCTGGCTGTGAATTGCATGTGAATGAGCATTCACAGGTCGAAAGACTGCATTTGAAGTCTTTTACGCAGCCAGTCTGTTGTCCGCAGATACACGCCGCCATTTGTCTGCAATCCCAGCACAGCCCGGGGCATTGACTTGCCAAAGCCGTGGCGGTTGGAGCGGCAGCAATCGGGATGGGATCCGCCCGCTTGAGAGCCAAGGCAAGCTGCAATGGAGACAGTGTTTGCTGCCAGGCTTCACTGTCTGTCTGGACTTCTGTGACAGCAGACGTGAAGTTGAATAGTCTGTCCTCGACATAGAGTTGGTTGCCCAGCCGCAACCTCACAGTCTCGCAACTTCCAGGAGCGATGTTTACCTCAAAGGGCGCAATTTGGAAAGCAATTGGGTGATCTTGCCTGTTTCGGACAAGCACGCCCATGCCTATCCTCCGTAACGGATCGCGGGCGAAATTGGTCACCATGAACTGGAGATAGGCTTCCTTCGTCGTGGCAGACATGTCGAGACTGGCATCCCCGATCTCGACCGGCAATCCGGGTTGTGAAATCATCTGAGCCAGGCAGGGAAAAACGGAAGCAATCAGGTAACCCATGAAGACGAGCAATCTTGCCCTCATGTTCACCTCCGTGCTTTCAGGAGCTCCTAAAAAACATGGCCCTGCCAAACGATGGTCTCAAGGCAATTAGTATAGCAGTTTGGAACAATCCTTGACACTTCTGGAAGACTCATGCCATCCGGCACGCCCGCCCTATATTTCGCCTCCAGGAGGCGGGCGCAGGAGGAATCCCGAGGCACGAGCCTCCGTCCAGCAACGGCCGCGGCGCGCCCGCCGCACTGGCCTGCACCGGTGTCCAGGTGCGGAGTCGCTTGTCTCTATTGACCCGTCCGCGGTCACTCCGGGAATTCAAAGCCGGTGAAAACCGCACTCTGACTCAGAAAGGCCAGCCGCGATCTTCGCCCTCAGCAGTCCCAACGGCGTCTCTTCGCGTCTATCGGCAGGCCCATCCCGAGCGCACGCTGGACACTCATCATCTTCCGCAACTGCCGGCATCGTATAATCCTGCATCGGACAAAGACGAAGTGAGGTGACCGACCGTGTTTGAACGCTTGCTCGCAGCCCGGCCCCTTTTCCGGGCCGCAATGATTCTGCCTGTTCTTGTCGTGCCGGATGCCGCTTCACGGGGTTCGACCTTCGACGTGAGGAGTTACGGGGCTACAGGGCGGAAGGCAGATAACGCGCGACCGGCAATCCAGACTGCCGTTGATGCCTGCGGCCTGGCAGGGGGCGGAATGGTCTACTTCCCTCCGGGTGAGTACACCACCGGGACCATACATCTGCATAGCCACGTTCGAGTTTTCGTGGAGGCCGGTGCGGGACAACTGGCCCGGCATGAGCTCGAGTCCTATGGGTTCGTTCACTTCACGATCAAAACCTTCACCGACAAGGAGTGGGGCTACAACGACGAATCGCCCGCGCTCTTCGATCCGACCGACTTCAGCGCCGACCAGATTATCGGCGCGATGCCCGACACCCGCATGGCCGGAGTGATCCTCACCTGCAAGCACCACGACGGCGTCTGACTTCCAGTCATGAACGGGTCCGCTTATTGGAGATGCATCAACCGTGCTATAAATAGACTCCCTGTCGAGGAGCGGAGTGCGTGCCGCGCAGCAACCCGAAGCAGACGGACGCTACCCGGAGTGACGCCTGTGAGATGTCCTGCCCGTCCCGGCACCTGATAGAAAGATGCTCGCCGGTTCGCCGCGGGGAGGGATCGACGGGCCGTCGCGAGTTTCCGGAGCGAAGCGCTCCGGCGGGCCCGGCAAGGATCTATGCGATGGCGACACGTAATCGTCCCTTCGGTTTCGGCCAGACCCAGGGACACCCTGCCGGAAACCGCAACTTCGTCCGATTAATGTGCAGCCTCCGTCGGTGTCCCCGGTCTCTGCCCGAGGGGTTGAAACAGCCATCGGCGCAGGCCTCCCTCAAACCCGGTTCCCAAGAGGTGTGACGCGCTTTGGCGGAAGGAAACCGTCTTGTTCGTGCAGTGGGCCGCTGGGACCTGACGGCGTTGGCCGTCAACGGCATCATCGGCGCCGGGATCTTCGGACTGCCCGCCAACGCGGCCATCCTCACCGGATCCTGGAGTCCGCTCGCCTGCTTCCTGTGCGCCTGCATCGTGCTGATGATCGTTCTCTGTTTTGCCGAGGTCGGGAGCCTCTTTGCCGGCACAGGCGGCCCCTATCTTTATGCAAGGGAGGCCTTCGGCGATCCCCTGGGGCTCGTAAGCGGGTGGATGATATGGCTGGCCCGCGTGACGGCGTTTGCCGCCAACTCGAACCTGATGATCTCCTTCCTGGGTTACTTTCTTCCGGTCGTCAACAACGTCTGGCCCCGCGCAATCGGCCTCACGCTGATCGCGGCTTTCCTCGCCTGGATCAATGTGCGTGGAGTACGGCAGGGGGCGGCTGTGGGGGACATTCTGGCAATCGCGAAGATTGTCCCACTCCTCTTCTTCGTCGTTGTCGGATTTTTCTTCGTGGACTGGAATCGCCTGGAGTTGGGGCCCCGGCCGGCCTTTGCGAACATGGGCCAGGCGATCCTGCTCTATGTCTATGCCTTCACAGGATTCGAGTACGCAGCAATCCCGGCCGGTGAGGCGGTATCTCCCAAAAAGCACCTCCCCGGGGCTCTTCTCACCGCTCTTGGAATTGCCGCGCTGCTCTACACCGGCATTCAGGCTGTTTACGTGGGCACAATGTCCGGCTATACCCACTCGCAGACGGCCTTGAGTGACGCAGGCGCGCACTTCCTCGGTGCCGCGGGCGGCGGCATCATCGCGCTTGCGGCACTGGCCTCCATCGGAGGCAATCTGAGTGGAATGATGCTCGTATCTCCGCGCCTGACCTACGCTCTCGCCCAAGACGGACTGCTCCCCTCCCCTCTGGCGGCTCTGCACGCACGTTACAGGACTCCCTATGCTTCGATTCTGCTATTTGGGGCTCTCACCCTGGGACTGGCTGTCTCAGGCACCTTCGCAGGCCTTGCCCAGCTGAGCGCTGTCGCCCGAATCATCCCTTACATGCTCACCTGCCTCGCCCTTCCGGTGCTGCGGCGAAAATTCCCCTCTGAGACGGATCGGTTCAGGCTGCGGGGCGGATACTCCGTTCCCGCGGCGGCAGTAATGCTCTGCTTCTGGCTCCTGGCTCAGGGGAAAGCTTCCGATGCCCTGGCGGCCGGGATTGCTCTGGGCGTGGGATTCACCCTCTATCTCACCACCCGGCTCTGGAGCTCGGAAGCCAGCGGGCCTCATTGATCGGGTGTCGCGGCCGGCGCGCGCCAGACCGCAGCCATGCGGTTGAAGACGTGAAGCGAAAGGATGACGAGCAGCAATCCCAGCGGCGGCATGATAAGCGCCGCGTCATCCCCATCCGCGTGCCACATGCTGAATGTCGCCGGCGCAAAACGGAATGCCGGCGCAGATGCCAGGAAGGAAAGAGACGTGGCGACATATACCGCGACGATCGCGAACGAGACGATTCCAGGCGGGAATTTGAGCAGGAGCGCGTAGGGGCGCGATCGCTCGGTAGGGGGAACAGTGGCGTGCAAGAGGCTCGAAGGCGACCCTCGGCGCCGCCTGGAGGGGCGCAGCCTTCATTGCTTCAACTGAAGGGAATGCTTGGACAGCCGTGCCACCTCTCCCTCAAGTGAGCAGTCACCTGAGGTTCATTTTCAAGATCGTCAGCGAGTGTGCAGGGAAGGTGTAATTCAAAGCACGTCCTGCAGCAGGTAGTGTCTGGCTCCTGACCGTCGGCCGGACCTTCGTGTCGTTGCCGAACGTATGCGTGGCCTTCAGGTCCGGGTGATTCAGCTGCCAGACCTGCGCCGTCGGCAACAACTCGGCCGTTTGGTTCTCGATCTGCGCCGTTATGTTGAGCTTCTCGCTGCGGTTGAGAACATTGAGGTAGAGGACATTGCCCTTGCGGTCATAGGTGCAGGAAGTGTCCAGATAGTTGAGCGGCGGGCGCCCGCCCACGCTGTATGTGGGAGAGGATACCCAGAGGTCCAGTGCGACATTCCCTTTCTGCCTGCCGTACTCCGCGATCGGGAAGTAGATCGTCTGGAGGAACAGGCCGTCCTTGCTGGTGAAGATCGGGGCGATCACGTTTACGAGTTGTGCCAGGTTGGCCATCTTGACGACATCGGCATGGCGGATGAACGAATTGAAGAACATCCCCATGGCCAGCGCGTCCTCGAAGTTGTAGATCTCCTCCAGCCGCGTGCGGCCGGTCTCGAACTCGGAGCCTCCGCGCGCGCGATACCAGACGTTCCATTCGTCGTAGGCGATATGAATGGGCCGCGGGTTGGGCCTGCCGGATTGCGCCGCCCGGATGAGCCCGGCCACGATTTCGATGCGGTGGTCAATGTCCTGAGAGGCTCCCAGGAATCTCTCGAAGTTGTTATCGCGGTTGCCGATGTAAGTGTGCAGCGATATGTAGTCGATATCGTTCCTGAGGTGCTCGAGGACGGTCCGGTTCCAGGCGATCCAATCGGCATTCGGCCCGAAGTTGCTGGACCCGGAGGCAATCAGCTTGATCGAACTGTCCGCGCGGCGCATCGCCTTGGCCGCTTCGAGCGCGAACTTCGAGTAGTCCTCGGCATTTTTGTGGCCCAGCTGCCACGGTCCGTCGATCTCGTTGCCGAGGCCCCAGTACTTTACGCCGTAAGGCTGCTCGCGCCCGTTTTGCCGGCGCTTTTCGGCCCAGTAGGTCCGTCTCGATTCGTTGCAGTACTCCACCCACTGCCGGGCCTCGTCAACGGTGCCCAGTCCGGCGTTGATGCAGAGGTAGGGCTCCACGCCGAGACGCTCGCAATATCGGAGGAACTCATCCGTGCCGAAGAGGTTGGGCTCGAGATCGCCCCAGGCCTGATCCGGACGGACCGGGCGTTGGGCCCTCGGTCCGATGCCGTCCCTCCAGTCGTATCCCGAGACGAAATTGCCGCCTGGATAGCGCAGCACGGTGACTCCGAGATTGCGCACAGCCTGCATGACATCCTTGCGGAAACCGTCCGCATCGGAAAGCGGACTGCCGTCGTCGAAGATGCCCCCATAGATGCAGCGCCCCAGGTGTTCGGCGAAGTTGCCGAAAATGTGGGGATGCACCTCGCCGATCACGCGGTCGGTGTCTATCTTGATCCTGGCCTGCTGCTGAGAGATTTGGGCATTCAGTAAGGATGGGAGCAGGATCAAGGCGATCAGCGCTTGGGTCACAAATTCTTGTCTCATTTTTACACCTCTCCGGTCATGACTGCTGTTGCTGGATGAAGTCCGCGAGCAGCCCGCGGCAGCCTAAAGCATGCCGCCCCGGCGTCCGGGTTTGTTATCCTGTCGCCGAGAACGGTAGCGACGTTCGATGTTAGGCACATTACGTCCCTGCGATCGCAGCTCAGGCGATATTGTATGCCAAAGTCGACTTCAGGAGCCGGAACTGGCGCGCAGCGACTTCCCGGGACGACAGATCAGTAGTTCCGGCTCAGCCGCCGTTGGCCGCGGCTTGTGCGGAATCATCAATACCTGGGGTGTGCCAGCCGACCATGATGGCGGCAAACCATTGTGCTCTCGAGGACTATATTGCGAACATTAGGCCGCGAGGCTTCGACATTCGCCACCGTCTCCTTCGCCCTTTTCCCCAAATTGACCAAATCGGCATTTGCGACGCAAGCCGTCAAGACCGGTTTTTCGATCGAGAACGCACCCGCTTTGACATCGTCATCCCATACAACCTGCTCGAGAGTCTCAGGCTTACCTCGCTCGTCTGACCCGCATTCCTCACGAAATGTCGCGGAGAGACCGCGTAGCGGTGAATCCGAAACATCGCCGCTCAAACCTCGGGATTGGACGGCGCGGTACGCTCGCCGGAAAGGCGTGCGAGGGGAGCTGGGGACCGGATCAATACAGATCCCCTCAGGACAGCAGGGATAGCATTCAAACCGCTAAAGCCCAAAAACAGTGCTAAAAAGTGGCCCTGAGGGCCACCATCAGCCTGATATGCATCCTAAAGCGCTTGATTTATAATGTGTTGCGTCGGTCCGACCCCATTTGAAGATATCCACGGCGCAGCCTGCAGTTTCCTGGCCTTGTGCTCAAGATTGAACAAGGCGCGCGCGTTGCCGCGCATGATGGGCTCTGCCAGGCTCGAAGCCGATTCCAGGTTTAGCCATCCCTCCTCGACCAGATCGACGAGCACGCGCGCGATCCCCCGGCGCGCCAGCACCACATGTCCCAGCACAGGCTCGACAGGGATGTAATCCCCGCCGAAAGTGAGCACCTTGTTTGCCGGCGCCGTAACGAGGAATTGCTTGAGGAAGTTCACGCTCGCGACCGGGCTGACGATCCAGGCCCAACACATGTCGATGTAGCAGTTCGTATAGTGCTTGGCGAGCGCAATCATCGGCTCATAGTAGGGATAGTCAATATGCATGAAGACAAAACGGGTATCGGGCGCCGCCTTGCACAGGTCCGAGGCGGCCGCGGCGTTCCGCTCGACGCGGGAAAGCGGCATGGAATCCGATCCGGCGTAATAGCCCGTGTGGATCTTCACCGGAAGCTCGTACTCCGTTGCTTTGCGAACGCAATACCAGAAAAGGTGATCCTCAAGGCGCTTCCTGTCTGCGTTTCCGATGGGATCGCCATTCAGCCTGGACTTGAAGACTGTCTGGACTTGCTCCGCAGGGACGTCCTCGTAATCGATGTTCCTGCTGTAGGCTGCCTGGGACTTTACGGCAACGGCATAGGGACCGTACGTCCGGAACCACCAGTCGATCACTCGATGCCAGTCCTGGAGGTCCTTCACCGCAATACCGGCCTTTCCGGCACAGCTCTCGATGTCCGGTCCTATGTGCATGCCTCGGAAACTGAGGTCTTGCATGAGGAGCAGCGGCTGCCTGGACTCGCTGAACGGAGTGTCCAGCGAGTTCACCTGGCAGGACTCGATCCGCCCCATGTCCTGCAGCACTTTCTTGTATATGCCCGGCTGCAGGGTCCGCTCGTATCCCTGCTGAACCTTATTCACCGTGTCGCCTGACAACCGCTCTATGTCATAGAGGCGCATCATGGCGATTTCCACTGCCTGACCGTATCCCGTATGGCGGACTCTCTGCCAATAGGGTTCGAGGAGAGACCATTTCCGCAGTGGATCTGTCCCGGGCGCGAAAAACGCCTCCAGTTCCTTCCGCGGCATGCCGCAGGTGGTGAGGTCGGAATTCAGGTAGTGGCTCAAGAGGCAGGACCAATCATTTGCCTTGATCAAGCGATGCTTGCCCGCAAGACGCAGATCCTCCTCGATCAGGTGCTCGTGCGTGTCGATTATCGCGGTCGACTCCACCAGCTGTTCGATGATTGACTTGGGGCTGCCGCGCGCCGGGCGCGCCGACTGGGCGCTAGCGCCTCCCTGGATTCCAGCGGCCACCGCGACGCCGGCGACGCCCCCGGTCTTGAGGACGTTACGACGAGACCAGCTTAAAGACTTGCTGAGCATACATTTCCTCCTGGCTGCCGTCTTCTCCTCATCCGGCAGCTTGCGGTTGTGGCGCCCCCCTCGCATTCCCGAGAGGAAGACGGGCTTGGTTTGAAACGACTCCTCCGAAAATGAACTCGAATTCTGGATCCCTCGACCCTTCGCGCCCTCGAGTCTCAGCGCTCATGCAACTCCAAGACTTAGGAGAAGCGCGGCAATTCCTCGCGTCATCGGGTACGCCCTGGCGCATAGGCGACTGCCTTTAGAATAGCACGCGCGACTATACCAGCACGGGGCATGGTGCATGAAGCATGTCGATAAGTGGGGGCTGGTGGCCCGACGGCGTGGGTGTTACCGACGATGCCTGTAACGGCGAACCTTCATATCCGGCCGGCTATGAAGATCGCGATGTTGTTCCCGTGGCTCCTGGGGATCGGTCGATATAGAATGCGCCCGGATCGTGCGCGGATGCGGATCGCCGGGTAAGACGCTCGCGCGCCCGCAGTCGGGCCACTTTGCGGAGGTGGGTGTATGAAGCGTTGGTTTCCTGCAAAGATCGTGGCGCTGGTGAGCGCCCTGGCGCTGGCGGGCTTGGCAGCTCCTCGCAGCTATCTTCCCAGCCCCGCGCATTCCCAGGCGGTCGCGGGCAGCCTGCCTGACGACCGGAGGTCGATGCCTGTCGATGAAGCATCGGACGCGATCGTACGGGCGACCCTGAGCGGGCCACGATTTCACGCCCCGGAACTAATCGCCGCCGTCGAGGATTACCACAATCCACGGCTGAAGCGACTTCGTGACGAGTACGGCCTTGAAAAAGTCACTGCGGGGGAGCCGAGCGAGTTCCGAAAACTGCTGAAGCTGAGGCACTGGGTCCACACCCGGTGGCCGATCGATAACGACCAGAAGGAGGGTGGGGATGCTTTTGCCATCCTGGAGAAGGCCAAGACCGGGGCCGGCTTCCACTGCTCGCATTCCCTGACCGTGCAGCATGCGGTGATGGTTGCGATGGGCTATGTCGTTCGCGACCTCGGCGTCGACCGGAGCCACCAGGACCTGGGGCGCAGCGCGCACCACGGAGTCAATGAGGTCTGGTCAAACGACCAAGCGAAGTGGGTGCTCCTGGACGCGAAGTACGATATCCACTTCGAGCGTGACGGCGCCCCGCTCTCGGCGATGGAGCTCCACGAGGCCGTCCGGGCGGACGGCGGGAAAGGGATCGTGAAGGTTCAGGGTATCAAACGCCGCCCGGTTCCCATGGACACGCCCGACGCACCCGAAGCCACCGTGCGGGGCTACTGGTGGGTATCCTATTATCTGCGCCCCGCTCCCTTCACCATCCCGCACTGGAGCGGAGGCAGCCGACTGCTCGTCTTAGACAACGACGCCTTCCGGAACGTAACCTGGTACCGCGGCGGCAGAGACGAAAAGCTCGTGAAACACTGGGCCTATGGCGCGCAAGCCTTCGTCCCCGCCCGCGAACGTCATGAAATCGAGTGGACGCCGGGGGTACCCGATCTGCGAGCCCGGCAGGTTGCGCCGGCAGAACTCGAGGTTGCGTTCCGCAGCGCCACCCCGAATTTCGACACTTACCTCGCTCGTCTGGATAACGGCTCATGGAAGCCCGTGCCCGGCGACCGGATGCGGTGGCCCCTCCGAACCGGAGAGAACCGGCTGGAGATTCGGACACGAAACCTTGCGGGCATCGTAGGACCGGTCGTCTCAGCTGCGATCGAATTCAAGCCGGGCAAGACGACCGCACACTAGCCGGGGCCCGGTTGCCAGCATGGGACCGCACGGGGCGCATGGGGGCGCATGGGACACATGGCCGTGGGAATGGGGGACGCACCAACGGATACCTTGCATACGGAGGGATTTACGGGTGCCTGGGGTATCGGCAGGCTCCTCAATCTCAATTTTAGGCCCGCTTTTTCGCAAACACCGGGTCTTCATTCTCCTCGGCCTTCCTGCATGGTGTGCTTGAACTCGAAAAAAGTGGTCAAGAATCGGAACTGAGCCCTGAAATCCTGCCTATTTTCCGGCCATTCGATTGTGGCTATTGGGATTGCTCCGGTGCGACCCCCTGATGCAGCTCGAAGCCTTTCCGCCGCGGACGCGACGTCAGCTTGTTCGCTTCCTCGTCGCCGATGAACTTCTCAGCCTTCGGATCCCAGCGCAGCTTCCGATCCAGTTGGCGGCAGATGTTTACGAGGTGGCACAGGCTGGTGGCGCGATGGGCGGTCTCCACGTCCGCATTGGGCCTCCGGCGTGTGCGCATGCACTCGAAGAAGTTCTTCAGGTGGAACGTGTCCTCACCCCGCCCCTCCTTCGTCGGTTCCGGCGCGCCTTTCAGGAGTTCCTGCGGATCCGCGGTGTAGTTGCCGCGGATGATCTTGATGCGGCCGCTTTCGCCGACGAAGACCGCCCCCAACTGGTCGTGGCCCCCCTCCTCGATCCTGCCTCCCCGGCAGGGCTCCTCGAGCTTGACCAGCGTCCCGCTCGCGAACCGCAGGATGACGGGCTTGCGGCCGATCACGGGCTGCCATTTCGGGTCTTTGGCAAGGGAGAAACTGGGCTCATCCTGCGTCAGCCGGTTCTCCGTCCACATCTCCACCGGCCCCGTGTCGTCGGTGCCCAGCGCGCACTGCACCTGATCGAGACCGTGCGTCCCCCAGCCCGTCACCCCCCAGGACTGCCCGCCTCCGTCGTAGTCGACGTAGTTGGCCCAGCCGCGGAAAAGCGACTGGTGGAAGGGGCGCAATTCCGTCTGATTGCACCACATGTCCCAATCCATGCCTTCAGGAATCGGTTGCTCCGGCTGGGGAGTCCATTGCAGCCCGGGCAGATAGTTGCAGACGATGACCGACTCGATCTTGCCGATCTTGCCCGTCCGCACCAGCTCGCTGGCATATCGGTTGATGGGAATCGACCGTTGCTGGCTGCCCGCCTGGAGGACCCGGTTGTACTTGCGAACGGCATTGACCAGCGTCCGCCCCTCGCTGATGGTCAAAGTGATCGGTTTCTCGGCGTACACGTCCAGGCCCGCCTGCATCGCGTGTATCGCAATCAGCACGCGGGCGTGCGTCGTGGTTTGGACGAAGACCGCGTCCAGCTTCTCCTTCTCGAACATGCGGTGATAGTTCTGGTATTTTCCCCAGCGCATCTGCTCCTCGGACAGCGGAGTGTGCCTCGACTGCGGATCCTCTCCGTAACACCGCGGAAGGTAGCAGTCCGCCACCGCCACGATCTCCGCTTCCGGGACCTCGTTGCCCATGTACCGCATCAACCAGCGTGCGCGTCCGCCCACGCCGATGACGCCGACTTGGATCCGGTCGTTGGCGCCCGGCCGCCCGGGCCGGCCGAACACGCGCGACGACACGATCATGGGAAAGGGGCCGGCAACTGCAGCCTTCAGGAATCTACGGCGGTTCATCGGTAACCTCCTGAATCATTGGAGTCCAGAGCCCGGAGCAGGTCTCAGCCGGATGTTTCGCACACGGGTCTCCCTCGGGCCATGCACATCCACTTTGCGAACCTGATCCTCGCCCCGGCGGCTAATCATAATTCGATTTTCCGCAGTGGGAGCAGGATAGCATGGGCGCGCGCGGAAATACCCCGGAATCCTCCCAAAGGGCCGGTCAAGGAGCAGCCGTCTCCTGCACCCACGCCTTCCCCCTCGCAGTTGAAAAAGCCAGGATGGTGAAAGCGGTCGTGACCGAGGAATCCTGCACGTTGAAGGACTTTCGGCACCTGGCAATCCGCTGCGCGCTCCGAATGCTTCCCCCTCTTGCCTGCCCAGTTCCGGGCCTTCCCCGCGGCCCCCGGGCAAACGTGGTGGTGGATCGCCCGGGCTGGACCGTCGACGGTGAATCCTGTAGAGTCGCCACAACATTAGTCCCGGCGAAGCTTCCTGAAGTCTGCCGGTGTTGTCACCGGCTGCGCGGCCTTTCGCGAGCTCCCGTACCACGTCGGCGTGGTCTACTCGGCCCCGCAACAACTCGGGCCCGCCAACCTGTTATGGGCGGAGCCCACGGGCTACCGGGCCACAATGACCGGCTTCCCCTATGACGATCTGGACAGGTGGCGTTCGATCTATCCGCTGGAGGTGTTCATCAGCCAGCTGGAAAAGGTCAGCGGCGGGATCGCGAGGGCCCTGAAGGAGCTCAGAGCCGCCGCGGCCAGAATCGGGAGACCGCTCACCGACACTGAAAGACAGGCACTTGATGAGGAACTGAGCGTAGCCGAGGCCGCGGCCATCCACA
>JACADW010000282.1 GCA_013388445.1 Acidobacteriota bacterium
AGCGCGCGCGCTCTTCGAGGCGCGCGGGGAGATCTTCACGGTTCCGGCGGAGAAAGGCGATGCGCGCAACCTCACGAACACTCCCGGGGCCGCCGAGCGCGACCCGGCATGGTCTCCGGACGGCAAATGGATCGCCTATTTCTCGGACGCTTCCGGCGAGTACGAGCTCCACGTCCGGGAACACAGCGGAAGCGGCGAGGCGCGCAAGTTCCGCCTCGGCGAGCCTCCGACTTTCTACTACACGCCGAGGTGGTCGCCGGACTCCAAGAAGATCGGCTTTATAGACAAGAGCCTCAATCTCTCTTACCTCGACCTTGAAACGGAAAAGGTGATTCGGGTCGACACGGACCGATTCAACAGTCCCCGCCGCGTTCGGGATATCGCCTGGTCGCCCGACAGCAGGTGGATCGCCTACACAAAGCAGCTGCGCAACACGCTCCGCGCCGTATTTGTCTACTCGCTCGAGAAAGGCGACGCCCGCCAGCTGACGGACGGGATGTCGGACACGATCTCACCGGTATTCGACGCGGACGGCAAGCACCTCTATTTCCTCGCCAGCACCGATCTCGGCCTGACCGTCGGCTGGCGCGACATGTCGGGCTTTTTCCGGCCGGTCACCCGGAGCGTGTACGTGGCGGTGCTGCGCAAGGGCCTCCCCTCCCCCGTTCCCCCCGAGAGCGACGAGGAGAAACCGACCGAGGCCGAGGCAGCCTCCGCGAAGGAGAAACCGGAGCAGCCTTCCGAGAAGCTCGGGGAAAAGAAGCCCGCCGAAGTCCGGATCGACTTCGAGGGCATCGAGCACCGCATCCTGCCGCTGCCGGTACCCGCGCGTAGCTACTCGAGGATCGAGAGCCGGAAGCCGGGCGTCCTCTTTCTCCTCGAGCAACCCTTTATCTACGCCCCCGCGGCCGAAACACCGGGATCGACGCTCTACAAGTTCGAAATGAAGACGCGCAAGACCGACAAGGTGCTCGATGGCCTCGCCCTGTTCGAGCTTTCGGCGAACGGTGAGAAGATGCTCTTCCGCCAAGGACAGCGCTGGACGATCGCTTCGACATCGCAGCCGGCAAAACCCGGCGAAGGTGTCCTGAACGTCGACGGCATGGAGGCGCGCGTCGAGCCGCTCGTGGAGTGGCGGCAGATGTATCGAGAGGCCTGGCGCCTGCAGCGCGACTTCTTTTACGACCCCAACCTGCACGGGCTCGACCTGAAGAAGATGATGCAGCGTTACGAGCCCTTCCTCGACTCGGTATACAGCCGCTCGGACCTCAACTATCTGATGCAGGAGATGATGGGCGAGTTCACGGTCAGCCACCTCCGTGTCGGAGGAGGGGCCATGCCGGATGTCAGGCGCGTTCCCGGAGGCCTTCTCGGGGCCGACTACAAGATCGAGAACGGCCGCTACCGCTTCGCGCGCGTATACACCGGCGAAAGCTGGAACCCCGCCCTGAGGGCTCCCCTCGCGCAGCCCGGCGTCAGCGTGCTCGAGGGAGAGTACCTCCTGGCGGTGAACGGGCGGCAAGTCTCCGCCTCGGACAATATCTTCCGCATATTCGAGGGCACAGCGGACAAACAGGTCCTCATCAGCGTCGGCCCCGATCCCGACGGGACGGGAGCGCGGTCGGTGACGGTGGTCCCGGTCGCCGGCGAAACGGCACTCCGAAATCTCGCATGGATCGAGGGGAACCGCCGCATGGTGGACAGGCTGAGCGGCGGCAGGCTCGCCTACGTCTATCTGCCCGATACGTCGTTCGGCGGGTATGCCAGCTTTAACCGCTATTACTTCGCGCAGGTGGGGAAGGAAGGAGCCGTCCTCGATGAGAGGTACAACGGCGGCGGCGCGCAGCCGGACTACATCATCGACTACCTCCGCCGGCCGCTGCTGCACTATCGGACCACGCGTGACGGCGAGGATTTCACGGGGCCCCAGGGCGCGATATTCGGACCGAAGGCCATGCTCATCAACGAGTACGCGGGCTCAGGGGGTGACACCATGCCCTGGTATTTCCGGCAGACCGGCATCGGCCCCTTGATCGGCAAGAGGACGTGGGGAGGTCTGGTCGGCGGCCTGGGGGGGTACCCGCAGCTCATGGACGGCGGCTCTGTTTCAGTCCCCATGGTGGGATTCTGGGATCCCGAAAAGCGGGAATGGGTCGCCGAAAACGTCGGGATCGCTCCGGACATCGAGGTCGAGCAGGATCCCAAAGCCGTACGCGAGGGCCGGGACCCCCAGCTGGAAAAGGCGGTCGAAGTCCTCCTGGCGGAACTGGAAAAGAAACCGTTGCCGAGGCATGAACGGCCGCCGTTCCCGAACTACCACAAGCCGGAGTCGAACCCCGGCAGGCAGGCACCCCCTCGATAGGCGCGCCAGGGCTGAAAGGCACCGGCTGCGATTCAGCGGGAGGGCCGCTCACCCTGAGTTCCGGATCGTCGGGTTTCCGCGCGCACCGGCCGGGCACGCTTTGCCGGATGGATGGGAGGCGCGGGCTCCGCCGGGAGGTCAGCCCAGCGGCCACGCTTTACAGGGCGTGCCAGCCGCGGGACAATTCCTGCGCGAGGTGGAGGACAATCATGCGACAGCTTTCTGCGACCCGGCGGATCAGGCCGATCCCGGCCGTGAATGCGGTGATCGTGAACGGCGAGTCGAAGGTCCTGCTGACCAGGAGGTCGAGCCGCGTGCGCGAGCCCGGCAAGTGGTGCCTTCCGGGCGGACATCTCGATGGAGGCGAGGACTGGATCGCCGCACTGCGCCGCGAGGTCCGCGAAGAAACCGGGCTTAGCGTATTGCGCGAGGAACTCATCGGCATCTATTCCGATCCGGAACTTACCGTCTCCACCGAACCTTCCGCCGACGGCTGGCATGGCCAGTACGTGGTCGCATGCTTCCTGGTCCGGTCGTACGAAGGGGAGGTGGCTCCGAACGCGGAGGTCTGTGAGTGGGGCTGGTTTTCGGCGGACGACCTGCCCAGTCCGATGCTGGTTTCACACCCCATCCGGATCCGGGACGCCTTCCGCTTCGACGGCACCGCGTTCGTGCGCTGAGGACCCGCTTCCGCGGCCCGGTCCGCCCGATCGTATCTCGAGGGGTGCCGGCGGCCGGGCAGGCGCCGAAGCCCCGCACGGGCAAGTTCGGCCGGGAAGGTTCACCGCCCCGGCATCAGAAACCCTTGTGTTCGGTGCGGGAGATGATCTCG
>JACADW010000216.1 GCA_013388445.1 Acidobacteriota bacterium
CAGGCGCAGGCGGCGATCGCCAGGGCCGTGCGTGCGTTCCAGGACCGCCTGGAGCAAGCGATCAACAAAGCCCTGCGCATCGAATTCGCCGGCGCGCAGTTTCAGGGCGACATGGAGGAACCGTCGTCCCCCGACGTCCGCATCAGCAAGACCTTCGATATTCCGATCGACATGCTGTGGTTCGTCATTCCGATGACGATTTTCCGTCCGCTCGTGAACCGGCACATCCTGGCCAAAATCCCGTGGGAGGTCGAGAAGAACCTGTCGCGGCTCAGCGCCCAGTGGGCCGACGCCTCGAACCTGTGCCTAGACGACCTGGCGCGTCAGGCCCAGGAGTTCATCCGCAACGAGCTGGCCGTGGTGTCGCGTCTCGTCATCGAGACGCGCGACCGCAGCCCCGAGATCCGGGCGGCGCTCGACGCGATCGCCGCGCTCGAGAGCATGGGCCTGCCGGCCGACGCCGCAGACGGCAGTTCCGGTGCCTGACGCCGGCCCGGTTTCGATGTCCTGGAGGCACAATCCGGCTCCCGCTGTGCGAGGCTCCCCACCGTGCGGATTTTGGTAGTAGAGTAGAGCCCGAAAGGAGCCGACCATGGTTGATCAACGCTTTGTGATGAGCCGTCGCGAGTTTGTGCGCAACGCCGTGCTCGCTGCCGGCGCGCTCAGCGGCCGGCGGATCGCCGGGGCCCGGTCCGGCGGTGATTTGAGAATTGGCCTCTACAGCATCACTTACCTGGGCGTCTGGTACGGAGGCGATGCCCTGACGCTCGAGCAGGTTGTCGAGCGCGCGAAGAAGTACGGCTATCAGGGGGTCGAGATCGACGGAAAGCGGCCGCACGGCAATCCGCTCGACATGCCGAAAGTGCGGTGCCGGGAGTTACGCAGGTACGCGGCAGATCGCGGCATCGAAATCTACGCCGTGGCCGCGAACAACGACTTCAGCAGCCCCATCCCCGAGTTCCGCGAGTCGCAGCTGCTTTACGTGCGCGAACTGGTCCGCATGACCGCCGATCTGGGCGCGAAACTCCTGCGCGTCTTCCTTGCATGGCCGGGCGTGACGAAGCGGCCGGAAGGGGGCGCGCGCTACGACATCGCCAGAGGGGTGTGGCAATTCACGCACAGAGAGTTCACGGCCGAGCAGACCTGGGAATGGTGCCGGGACGGCCTGAAGGAGGTTGCTCGGTATGCCGGGGACCATGGCGTCACCCTGGCGCTCCAGAACCACGCGCCGGTCATCAGGGACTACCGCGACGCGCTGCGCATGATCCGCGAAGTCGGTTCGCCGCACCTGAAGGCCTGTTTCGACACGCGGCTCGAGACCGGCAAGAAGGGCGACTACCTGCTCCAGGCGACGCGGGAGTTCGGTCCGCTGCAGGTGCTTTCGCACTTCGGCGACGAATTCGATCGCGTGGACGGCAAGATTGTCCCCAAGGAAGATGAATTCCTCGCCGACCAGGTGCGCGGTCTGCTTGACATAGGATACCGCGGCTATCTCGGCTACGAACTCTGCCATCCGCTGCCTCTCGTTGACGGGCGCCTGCCGGGGATCGATTACGTGGACCGAAACGTCCAGCTGGCTGCCGAGTACCTGCGGGACAGCATCGCAAGCGTCAAGCGGCAGATGGGGTTGTGAGGTCGCAGGTGGCTCATGGCCGCGAATCGTGGGCCGGTGGTGCTTTCCAGCCATCCCGCACAACGGGGACCGCCGGTCCGGCAGCCACAGGGCATCCTGTTTTCGGAAGAGTCGCCCATGCGTCAGGATACACCTGGTGACGCATGAAGATGCGCTCGGGCGGAGCAGGCCGCGGCCAGGCATAGCAGAACTGAGGACTTAACCCCCTTGCTCCGCCGTGCCGTCCCGCTGCGCGGGATGACTGATGCCCTTGGCATCGTGTTTCAAGAGCAGCTCATGCGCCAGAGCACGCCGATGAAGCATGAAAACATGCCCGGGTGGAGTACGCCGCGAGTGCAAGGTTCATGCGGTGACGCAGAAGAACACACCGGGGCGGGGTAGGCCGCCATTGCAGGGGGCGGCCAATCTGGCCTTGCTGATCTGTTTTCCCGCTCCGTCTGGCAGCCGGAATCCTTTCACTGCCGGGCTGTCTACTTGGCCGCGCATCTCCGCTTTTTATCCTGCTCTTGGATGAACCCTTGTGAGCGTGGTGCGGAGCCAGACGCAGGAAGCCCAACGCATGCGCAACCCATCCACATGCTGGAGCCGGCCGCACACGATCTTGGTAATCCCGTTTTCTGGAGGAATCCGTTCCGCGGCATCCCGCCCCTGGAGATCGGGATATAGGGAAGCGTCCCTTTTTTGGTGTAAGCTGGCGCAGGCTTCAGGGAGGACTCCGATGGGAAGCGTGAACATGCGTACTGAAGTTGTCCGGGGCGGCATCAGCTTCGGCACGGCGCTCGCCATCGCCATCAGCTGGACGGCAAACCACTCGGTGCTATGGGCAGTCATTCACGGACTGCTATCGTGGTTCTATGTGATCTACTACGTCCTCATCAAGAGTTGAATCATCTCGATGAATCGAGGGTGGGTTGACGAGAATCTGCGGGGCACGGCGACCCGCGCAACGGACTCGGCGGGGCTCAGCCGGGCGGACCAGGCGTATACCAGGCGCGTGCTTCGTCGCGAAATGCGGGCGCTGCCATTCGGGGGACAGGGATGACAAAGATCGGCGTATTCAACGTGGGTTTCCACCGCTACTGGCCCCAGTTTCCGGGGCTCCGCGAGCGATTGGATGGTTACCGCCGGGAGTTCGAGGCCCGGATTGCCGCTCCGGGCGTACGGGTGATCTCGGCCGGGCTGGTCGACACGGTGGACGCGGGCCGCCGGGCGGGTGAGTATTTCGCGGCCCAGGGCGTCGATCTCATATTCTGCGATGTGACGACCTATGTGCAATCCGCCTTCGTACTTCCAGTCGCGCAGCGGGGAAACGCCCGCATGGTCCTCGTCGGACTGCAGCCGACCCCGGGCATGGACCCTGCGACAGCCACCACATTCGAACAGCTGGCGCACGACAATTGCACCTCGTTGCCGGAGATCTGTTACGCGCTCACGCGCGCCGGCCTTGAGACCGACGTCATCTTCGGCATGCTTCACGGGGATGACCGCGCCTGGGCCAGGATCGAGGACTGGGTCGCCGCCGCGCGGGCCTTCCGCGCGCTCCGCGACGCCCGGATCGGGTTGCTCGGCCATCCCTTCGAGGGCATGTTGGACATGAACGCCGATCCGACGGCATTCAGCGCACTCTCAGGCATGCACGTCGACATGGTGGAGATGTGCGACATCGCCCACAGGGTCCGCCTGGCGTCGGCCGCTGAGGTGCAGGACATGAAGGCGAGGATCGAAGAGTTCTTCGTCTTTCCAGAGCCTAGCGCCGACGCGATCGCGGGCCGCGCGACTCCGGAAGCGCTCGAGTGGTCGGCGCGAGTGGCTGTGGGCCTGGAGAAGCTGGTAAACGATCTGCGCCTGGATGGACTTGCCCATTACTACCGCGGCCTTGAGGGGAACGAATACGAGCGCATCATCGCGGGGCTCATCGTCGGCGCGTCCCTGTTGACCGCCAGGGGAGTGCCGGTGGCGGGAGAAGGGGACCTGAAGAACTGCGTGGCCATGCTGGTCATGGACCGCCTCGGGGCGGGGGGTTCGTTCAGCGAGCTTCACCCGGCGGATTTCCGGGAGGACTTTGTCTTCATCGGGCACGACGGTCCCGGGCACATCGCGATCAGCAACGAGAAGCCCGCCCTGAGGGGCTTGAGTCTGTATCACGGCAAGTACGGCAGCGGCGTCTCGGTCGAGTTCAAAGTGAAGAACGGGCCCATCACCATTCTCGGACTGACCCTCGATTCGAACGGGCGGTTCAAGTTCGTGGCCGCCGAGGGAGAGTCTGTCCCGGGACCGATCCCCGCAACCGGCAACACGAACACCCGGTGCCGCTTCAAACCGGACATGCCCACGTTCGTCGAACGCTGGAGCGCTGCCGGTCCGACCCATCACTTCGCGCTGGGAACTGGCCGCCAGCTTCGCCGCATCCGAAACCTCGCCTCGTTGCTGAATGTGGATCTCGAAGTGATTGCTCAATGAACCGGACCCCTCGGATCGGCTGGGTGCTTTGCGGCCTCTTGTTTGTGGCGACGGCCTTGAGTTTCCTGGACCGCCAGGTGCTCTCGGTTCTGGCCCCCGTGCTGACGGCCGAGTTCGGCATGAGCAACGCGGTCTACTCGCGCGTGGTTTTCGCCTTTGTGCTCAGCTACACGATCATGTTTTCCGTCGGCGGCAGGCTCATGGACCGGCTGGGCGTGCCCCTGGGCATGGCGTTCGCGCTCGGAGTGTGGTCCGCGGCAAGCGCAGCGCACGCGCTGGCGGCCGGCGCCCTGGGGTTGGGAATTGCGCGCTTCTTCCTCGGCTTCGGCGAGGGCGCCTGCTTCCCCGCGGCGACCAAGGGGGCCACCGAATGGTTCCCACTTGAGAAACGCGCTCTCGCCATCGGCATCGCAAACGGAGGATCGGCTTTCGGCGCTGTGCTGGCCCCGCCGCTGACCGCCTGGGTCGCAGGCCGTTTCGGCTGGCGTGGCGCGTTCCTCGCCACCGGAGCGCTCGGCCTGACCTGGCTGGCAGCCTGGGTCATTTCTCTGCGAGCCGCTCGTGGGAGTCTGTCGGGGGGATATTCCGCTCGAGGACGCTCAGTCCCGCTCCGGCAGCTCCTCGTGCGGCGGCAGCTCTGGCATGTCCTCGCTGCCCGGTTCTTCTTCGATCCGGTCTTCTATTTCTACATGTTCTGGATTCCGCAGTACCTGGCGCGCGAACGGGGCTTCTCGCTCGATGAGATCGGGAGCCGGTTCTGGATACCCTTCCTGGCGCTCGGAGTGAGCAACATCGGGAGCGGCCGGCTCTCGGACATCCTGGTGCGGAGGGGCTGGGCGCCCCGCAGGGCGAGGTCAACGTTGCTGGGCATCGCCGCCTTTCTGACACCGGTGTCCTGGCTGGCCGTGCTGGCTCCGACGCCCGGATGGGCGATCGGGCTCATGTCGGGCCTGATGCTGGCGCATGGTCTGTGGATCAGCAATTTCCTGGCATTTCTGAGTGACGAGTTTCCTTCCCAGGCTATCGCCACGGTCACGGGACTCAGCGGAACCGCGGGCGGAATCGCCGGGATGCTGTCGAGCCTGGCCGTGGGGGCGGTCGTCGACCGCTATTCCTTCGTGCCCGTCTTCGCCGTGTCCGGCGTGCTCTATCCCCTCGCTCTAATCATCCTCCTGTCCGGCGGGGGGTCCCGCTCTCCCTGGCCGGCTGTGTCTGAGTCGAACCCGTAGACCCTCCGTGTAGGCAGCAACCCCCTCATCCGCCTCCTCTGTTCCAGGCAGGGGAGAATTCGAAGCACCTGGCGATCGCTGGCGGCCAGGGCCAAAGCGGATTACGGACGAATCGACGGGGGCGTAACGGAGGTCAAGCGCATGCTGACGTTGCTGATCCAGAAGCTGAACGCCGGCGACACTCACATACTTCAACGCCATTACCAGACGGCAGAATTTAGTTTGGTTCCGGCTCGTCGGCGTTAGGACAATGCCGCATCCTCCGATTACGGCGAGCGGAATGAACCGCCCCTCCCTTGCAGCGGGAGCCGCACGGGGGACTCAGGGCCCGAGAGCCCTCGGTTAGAGAGCCGGTATCAGCTCAACCAGGATCTGGCTTGACTTCTGAAAATGAGGATCTGTAGTAACGACGACCAAACCGTGTTGCATGGCCGTTGCGGCGATCCAGATGTCGCTGGTGGGAATAGGGGTGCCGGCATCGCGAAGTGAGTTGCGGATCACCGCATAGCGATCGGAAGTCTCTTCGTCTATGGGCACCAACGCGACTCTCGGGGATTCGCGAAACTGTGCAAGCAGTCGCTCGTTCTCTTTCCGCCTGCGTCCGCGCAGGAATCCGGATTTGAGTTCTCCCAGGATGACAGGATTGAGGCAGACAAGGTCCGCGAGCTGCAGAATGTCTCGCACCTCCGGGTTGCCGCGCATGAACTCGGAATAGGCGGATGTGTCGAGCAGGATGCGCACGTCGTCTACCGCCACAGCTCGGGGTCGATCTGCCGTTGTTCAGCCAAGCCTCTATCGAACTCATCAGCCTGTTTCCTGGTCCAGGCCCCGAACAAACAGTCCAGGTCGTGATATCTCCTCTTTTTCGCTGTTTGCGCGATGCCGAGCTGCTGTTCTATGAGGCTGATGACCGCACGATTCGCACTAATGCCTCTCTCCCTGGCCCGCTTCCGGATGCGGCGTTCCACCTCGGGCGGCAAATTCCGTAGGGTTATGATTTTCACAACCGCCCTCATATGATGCAAAATATGCATCGCGGTGATGCAATATTAGCATCATCGCAATCCCGGTGCAACTGTGTAGGTGTGTCGGGTCGGGCGGACCTTGCCGGGAGGCGCAAGCTCTCAGATGCTCCGGATCGATTGCCTGACCCTCTCGGGGGTCATGGGCATGCGGAAGAGCCGGGCGCCGGTCGCGTCGAAAATCGCGTTGGCGACTGCCGCTCCCACGGGGACGATCGCGGGCTCGCCGCCGCCCTGCGGCGTGAGTTCGTCATTCTTGACCAGGATAGTCTCGATTTCAGGCAGCCACGAAAACCGGGGCACGTCGTAATCATCGAAGTTCTTTGTGAGGATCTGCCCCCCCTTGAAGCGGACATCCTCAGCCAGCGTATATCCCAGCCCCATGGTGATGCAGCCCTCGATCTGCATCTGTGCCCCTTCGGGATTGATGACGATACCCATCTCCTGGGCGCACACGATCCGTTTGATCTTCGCACTTCCGCTGCTCTTGTCGACTGACGCCTCCGCGATCTGAGCTACATATGTCCCCGCGTCGATGGCGCAGGCAATACCGTAACCGCGACCGCTGGGTGCCGGCGCCTTCTTCCATCCGAACCGATCCGCCACCGCCTGCAGAACGCTGCGCATCCGCTTGTCGGAGGTGTTGTTCAGCCGGAATTCGAGCGGATCGGCCTTGGCTTTTGCCGCCATGATGTCGATCTGCGACTCCCTGGCAAACACGTTGATGTTGGCGCCGGGGGCGCGCCAGGGGCCGACGCCGAACGGGTGTGCCTTCGTCGTTTCGCCCCTCCACTGGCCGTAAACCCTGATCAGATTGTTCGCCACATCGTAGAACTGCTCGGCGCTTCGCGAGCCGGCGAAATAGACCCGGTAGTCCCAAAGGCAGATGCGTGCAGCGCTGTCGATGCCCGACTTGATGGTGACCACAGCTGCCGGCCTGAATGTGTCGTAAAAGAACTCCTCAGCGCGGCTCCAACAGACCTGGACGGGTTTCCCGACCGCCTTGGCCAGCCTGGCCGCCTCGACGGCCTGCCGTCCGGAACTGCTCTTGCCCCCGAATCCGCCGCCCACAAACGGGGTTATGATGTGGACATTTTCAGGCGCGAATCCCAAAGCCTGTGCGACCTCCTGGCGGTTTGGGAACGGCGTCTGAGTAGACGTCCAGACGGTGACTCTGCCTCCCTCCACTTTCGCCGCAGCCGTGTGCGTTTCGATGGTGGCGTGGGCACCGTAGCCGTTGACATACCTGGCTTCGAACACATCGGCGGCGGTCTTCTCTCCCTGCGCCAGGTCGCCCTTACGTTCCGTTTCCTGGGCCGGAGGGGCCGCCTTTACGAGGTAGTCGAAGACAGTCTCCTCATCGACTGCGGCCTTCGGAAGATCGAATTCGGTCTTGATGGTCTCCAGCGCCTTTTCAGCCGCCTCGGGGTCCGTGTGAAGGACGGCGACGAGATCCTCCTCCCTGACCACCGTTACTCCCGGGATCTTTTCAGCTCCTGAGGTGTCAATCTGCTTCGCTGTCGCTCCGTGCGCCGGAGGCCGCAGGATGCGCGCGTAGAGCATTCCGGGCAAGCGGATATCTCCCGCGTACTGCGCCCGGCCCGTCACCTTCAATCGCGCATCCCGGCGTTTCGCCGGCTTTCCCATGACGGCAAACCGGGACACGGGTTTTGTCGCTGCTTTTCCCTCGAGGGTGCGCGTGATTTTCCGGCCCTTGGCCAGCTGGCCGTAAGTCACACGCCTGCTCTTATCGGACGCGGCGAAAACCACGCCGTCTTCGACGCTCAATCTGTCCGCGGGGGTACTGAGACGCGCCGCGGCCAGTTGCACAAGAGTCGCGCGGGCTTCCGCTGCCGCCGACCTGAGCGCGGGACCGAAGAAGCGTATCGACATGGAGCCGAAGGTCCCCATGTCGTAGGGGCAGAGATCCGTGTCCCCCATGACCATGTCAATGGATTCGAGCGAGACATCCAGTTCGTCAGCAGCCATCTGCGCCAGCGAGGTCACGACGTCCTGTCCCAGCTCGACCTTTCCGGTGTAGACGGTCACCCTGCCGTCCTCGCCGATCCGGAGATATGCGTTGAAGTCCGTCGGGTATCCGCCGCGCCCCTGCGCTTCCAGGAATGCGGTATCGCCTGCATGGAAGAGAACGACAATGCCCCCGCCGACGAGTTTGATGAAGTCCCGGCGCCCGAGAGAGAGCGTGTTACCAGGGCGATGCTGGTCCATCACTTTGTATTGTCTCTGTTTCATGTGGGCCTCACATCTGTGCTGATGCGCCTTCGATCGCCCGGATGATGCGCTTGTGGCAACCGCAACGGCACAGGTTGTCATCCATGGCGGATATGATCTGGTCGCGTGTCGGTTTCGGATTTTTCAGCAGCAAGCCGTAGGCATTCATGATCATTCCCGGAGTGCAGAATCCGCACTGCAGCGCCCCATGTTCGGCAAACTTTTCCTGCAGGGGATGCAGCTTGCCGTCCTTTTCCAGTCCCTCGATGGTGATGACCTCCTTGCCCCGCACCTCATTGACCGGCAGCTGGCAGGAGCGCACCGGTTCCCTGTCGACAATCACGGTGCAGGCACCGCAGAGGTTTTCCCCGCACCCAAACTTGGTGCCCGTCAGGCCCAGATCCGTGCGCAGGACCCAGAGAAGTTTCCGGTCACCTTCGATCCTGAGGGTCGTCGGCTTGCCGTTGAGTCTGAAGCGGATGGTTTCTATCATGGCTTTCTCTAAGCAGGTGATTTCGGATTTCGCGATTATATCAGAGTCCCGGCGTCCCGGAAGCCGCCGCCCGCCTGGAGAATGGGAACGAGCGGCAGCATTGAGGTGTGCCCAGACAATCGGGGAGGAAGCGGCTCGGTTTCAGCTTTCGCAACAGCAGTGGCCAAGGCGAAGTGGAGTCCCGCGCCTGCAGCCGTCTCCGCAGTCAGACTGCGGTCTGTTTTCCTAGCGCTCTCTTCTTCAGGACGGCCAGGTATTCGCGAAACCGCGATCGTGCGGCCACGATATCGGAGCGCTCCAGCCGCAATTCATGCGCGATCTGGCTGATCTCGTTGTCCTCGATCACGGAGATGGACTCGTCGGCGGCCGAGACGGCGAAGAGACACTCGAGGACCGTGAGCTTCTGCTCCCTGTTGGCGATCCTGCCGAACTCCCTCGTGACAAGGAAGTTCTCGGTCGAACCGAAAAGCACGTTCCGCGACTTCGCCATCTGAACGACAATGATGGCCTGATCTTCGGGGAGGCCGCCATGCTCGACCACCAGGCGCTCCATGACCTGCGTTTCCTCGGGGCTGATCCTCAGGTCAGCCCGGGCAACCCGGCCGAGCAGGTACGCAAAGCCTGCGATGAGCTTGGCACGCTCCGGATAGAGATGATCCAGAGCGTCTGCAATCTTTCGGATGGTCTCAGTCTCCGCGGCTGTTGCCGAGGCTGCCTTCTCTTCCAGTCCAAGGAAACGAAGAATACTCACCGTCTGGTCCTTTCTCCGGGCTGCGGCAAACCTGGAGCGCCGATGGGAGGAGCGCGCCGCGGGCGTGATCTGCGTCCGGTACAGGGGACGGCGCGTCCGTCGATACACACGTCGCTGCCGGACCGGCAGCCCTGCCCAGGATTCGCGGCCACGGGCTGCCTGCTCATCCTTTCAGTCCTCATGAACCCGGATGCCGCCCCGGCGCAAGTGGGACTCCTCCAAATGTCGATCCATCATGACGGCGGGCGACAGTGCATCTCCCACCGCTGTTTCATAGTATGCCAGACGAGGCCGAATTGAGCCTCCATAGATCAGCAGGAACGGCTAAGCATACTGGAGTATGATGGGATCACAAACATGACTGGATGAGGCTTCCATGCGCACACTCAGATTCTGGCTCATCGTGTCATCGACCTTACTGGCTGGATCGATATCTTCCGCGCCCGCTCCGCAGCTCGCGAAACTGCGGCCGGTGCCTTTCACGGATGTCAGGATCAACGACTCCTTCTGGGCTCCCAGGCGTGAGATCAACCGGACCGTCACGATTCCAGTAAACCTAGACAACCTGATCAAGGCCGGCAACATGAGCAACCTGGAACTAGCCGGCCGCAGGGCCACGAGCGGCTACAAAGGCCCCGTGTACATGGACTCGGACGTATACAAGGCCGTTGAAGCGGCGTCCTACTCCCTGGCCACGCACCCGGATGCCGAGCTGGATCGGCGTGTCGACGGGATTATCGCCGTCATAGCGGCCGCGCAGCATGACGACGGCTACCTGAACAGTTACTTTACGGTCAAGGAGCCCGGCAGGCGCTGGGTCAACCTGCGCGACCAGCACGAACTCTACTGCGCGGGCCATCTGTTTGAAGCGGCCGTGGCCCATTATCAGGCCACGGGCAAGCGCAGCCTGCTGGATATCGCGATGAAGTTCGCAGACAACATCGACTCCGTATTCGGCCCCGGGAAGCGCATGGGGTATCCCGGGCATCCCGAGATCGAGCTGGCGCTCGTCAAACTCTGGAAAGCGACGGGAGAGCAGCGTTACTTTCGTCTGGCGCGCTTCTTTGTGGAGAACCGCGGGAGGAAATTCTTCGCCGACGAGCACGGAACGCCGCCCGACAAGTACGACGGCAGTTACTGGCAGGACGACGTTCCCATTTACGATCACCGGAACATCAAGGGCCACGCCGTGCGCGCCTGTTATCTGATGAGCGGCGTCACGGACGTGGCTGCCGAAACAGGCGACGCAGGATTGCTCAGGATGATCGGCCGGGTCTGGCGCAACACGACAGAGAGAAACCAATATCTGACCGGCGGCATCGGTCCGAGCGCACACAACGAGGGATTCACAGTAGACTACGACTTGCCGAACCTCACTGCGTATCAGGAAACCTGCGCTACGGTCGCGCTAGCACAGTGGAGCCACCGCCTGGCGCTGCTTTATGGCGACGCCCGTTACGCGGACGCGGTTGAGCGCGCTCTCTACAACGGCGTCCTTGCCGGCGTCTCCCAGGACGGAAAGCTCTTCTTTTACGTGAATCCACTCGAGAGCAGGGGTGCGCACCACCGGAGGCCCTGGTACGGGACCGCCTGCTGCCCGCCCAACGTGGCGCGCACGCTCGCGTCGCTCGGCGGGTATGCGTACGCGTGGGACGGTGGCGGAATCTGGGAGAATCTGCACATCCAGGGATCGGTGACTGTAGAGGCCGGGGGCGAGAAAGTGACGCTGAACGTCACTACTGACTATCCTTGGGACGGCAAGGTGATCCTGCGCCCGCAACTCTCTCGTCCGGCGCAATTCGATTTGCGCCTGCGCGTGCCGGGCTGGTGCACCGGTGCGACAGTCTCGCTGAACGGGAGCAGGATAAATGATCCTAAAGTCGAAAAGGGCTATATCGTGCTCGCACGCGCGTGGCGGACGGGCGACACGGTCGAGCTCGATCTGCCGATGACGATCCGCCGGACCACTGCCCATCCGAATGTGGAGGCGGACCGCGGCCTGTATGCCATCGAGCGGGGCCCGATCGTCTACTGCGTGGAGGCCGTGGACCACTCTGTGCCGCTCAAGGCGCTCTACCTGCCCTTGAACGCCGAATTGAAGGCCGAGAGGGTACGGTCACTCCTTGGCGGCGTCGTTGCCATCAAGGGATTCGCGGAAGCGGCGGACGAACAGGATTGGGGCCGCATGCTTTACCAGCGGGCCGCGGCGCCGCGCCGTGTGCCGCTCGTCGCGGTTCCATACTACTCCTGGGACAACCGCACTCCCGGCGCCATGAGAGTATGGCTCCCGGCCGCCCCGCCGGTTCCCGCCGCCGCCGGGCCGGAATCACGGGCGGAGGTCGCGGTGTCCTTTGTTGGAAGCAGTTCGCAACCCTCCGGCATCAACGACGGCGTGGTTCCCCGGTCGAGCAACGAACGGCCCGCCGCCCTCTGCCACTGGTGGCCGCACAGAGGGACCGAGGAATGGGCGCAATACACCTGGAAGAAACCCCTGACCCTGTGCGGATCGAAGGTCTATTGGCTGGACGACACCGGGCGCGGCTCGTCACGCCTCCCAGCTTCGTGGCAACTGCAGTACCTCTCCGCAGATGGCTGGAAACCGGTTGCGGCGAGAGGCGGCTACCCGGTCGCCAGGGACAAGTGGTGCGAGGTGGCTTTTGATCCGGTCACCACGACCGCCCTCCGGCTCACAGTAAAGCTGCAAAAGGACTGGGCTGCAGGCGTCCATGAGTGGAAGGTCGTCGAGGCCGATGAAGAGTAGCGGGCGCCTCAGCGAGGCGCTCCCGCGTAGCGGCACTGCGTGTTGTCGGCCTTGACGTAATAGGACTTGTAGTTCGAGGCCTTCGGATCGGTGCAGCCGACAAGGTTCAGCAATTCGACCTTGCGGAACTCGATCGGGTGACTTTCGCTCTGGAGCGAGATATAACCCTCCTCGAGCAGCATCCCGTCCTTCTTGACCTCGGGATCGAAGTTGGCGACGTTGCCGCCTCCGATCTGCGGTTTCTGGTAGGACAGGACGGTCCGGCCTTCCATCATGTGCCGGATCTCGGAGCTTCCCAGCACCTCCACTTCCACGCGCACCCATTGATCGCCGTGGTACGTCTTGGATGTGGAGTTCACGCAGTGCTGGGTGATGAGCTTGCCGTTCATCTCGACGTTTGTGCCCGGCGTGCAGAGGTTTGCAGTCGTGCGTTCTCCCGACCCCCTCCCTCCGAGCAGTTGCACCTCGATGCAGATGGGGAAGTCCTGATCTTTCCCCATGCTCTGCGCAGACTGCGAGTGCACCATGATCCCACTGTTGCGGAAAGCCCAGTCCGGGGCTCCCGGCGCCTGCTCTCCGACGAACCTGTATTCCGCTGCGACGATGTAGTGCGAGAACTTCTGGCGGTGGAAGATGTGTCCGAACCGGTTGTTGTACTGCCCATACTGGTCATACGCTGTCTTCAGCACGCCGTTTTCAACGCGGAACGTGTTTCCGAAGTTGTCGTTCAGATCGTAGCCGGCGATCTTGACGTCCCATCCATCGAGATCCTTCCCGTTGAAAAGCTGGATCCATTCTTTCTTGTGCGGGTCGTTCTGAGCAATGCCGGGAACGGCGCTCGAGGTGAACAGGACCAGCAGCCATAACATAGTTCGTCTCATGTCATTCACTCTCCTGTGATACCGGTATTTTAGCTGCCCGGAGGTCTTTTCTCAGCATTTAACGGTATGGGGTTGCCGAAAAACCGGCCGGACAGGAGTTTGCATTGTGGATGCAGAAGCGGAGTTGATTGCCACGGCGGATCGCTAGGCGATCAACACCGCAGACGCTTCTTCCAAATGCAGTACTACGCTCGACTGATCATGCCGCAGCCGAAGGGTGAAGAGATGCCTCGTCGTGCAGGCGGTCGCCCTTGCTCTACGTTCTAGTGGGCAAGTATAATGAATCCAGGTACTGTCCATGACCTACAACCTGCAGCACATTGCGAGAAATGAAAATGCAAAAAAGGAAGTATCACATAGCGATCCTGTCTGTTGGTTTGCTGGCAATCTCCTCAGTCAGCGCACAGGGTCAGACGGAGGAGAAAGTCATCATTCAGCCCGGGGCCATAGACCGCTGCACTTTCCTTGCAATCGATAACGGATACTCAACCTATTATGAGGAGTTGAGTGCCGAACATCAGGCTTGGAGAATTCATGTTCTCAATCGATCGGGTATTCCCGTCTGCTCGATTGACCCGCTGGGACAGATCGAGGGAGCCAAGGACCTTTCAGTATACGATGTCTCCGTGGGGCGGTCCGGTCTTATAGCGGTAAGCCTGGTGGCCGTTGATGACATGTCCGACCCGGCATCGATGCTTCTGATGTACGACCTAGCGGGCAGGTTGAAAAATGCTCTGAAGCTCGAGCCGGGCAAGCACTTGGAGAAACTGAAGGTGGACGCCGACGACTCGATCTGGGGCGTTGGTTACAGCAGCGGGGCAAGCGATCCCTCGCGAGTGCCCATGTTTTACCGGTTTTCTGAGCTGGGAAAGCGCACCGAGGGATTTTTCGCCCGATCGGACTTCCCGGAGATCGCCTCGGGCACGAAAAACTACGTTGTCACACCAAGCACGCATGTCCCGATCGGCTTTGGAGTCACTCCAAAAACGGTCTGGTGTTGGCTCCCTTCCTCTCAGGAACTGGTGCTGTTCGACAAGAGTGGTTCCAATCTCCGCAGGTATCGAACAGGTCTCCCGGAATCTCCGTATCGAGATCTTGACCGCACAAAGATTCAATCCTTTTTCATGACAGACTCGGGTTCGATGATTGCGTACGTCGGTTTCTCTTCCCTCGGCCAAAGGCTCGTCAGAGCTCACCTGTTCGCGTGGAATCCGACTGCGAGTATCTGGACCCCCATTCCACATGAGGGAATTGAGACTTGGGCGGACAGGCCTGTCGGAACCGAAGGGAATCGTCTTATTCTGCTTTCCAGGGCGGAAAGGGGAACCATGGTGCTGTCCTGGGAATCTCTCGAAAGCAGGTGAGACGCCGGCCGGTGGGAATGTTCTGGTTCCGAAAGTCCAGAAGCATGGCGGACTGAAAAGCAGCAGCGCCAGCTGGCTGCACGGTGCAGTTTCCCATATTGTGAATCTCCCGCAACAAGCTTAGAAGCCTGCCCAATATCCATGCGCCTTGAGCCTCCGGAACGGGGTGAGGTGCGGCTCCGTCGAACAGGGCATGCAGAAGCAAGCCATCGAGAGTGTCGGGAGTGATCGGGTTCCGAACAAAACCCTTCGATTTCAGTGTCGGTCGAGGCTACCATGCTGGTGATTGGATGGAGATGGAAACACGGCGGAGCGCAAGTCCTCGCAAGGGGGGTTGATTCAGAAACGGACTGCCGCGGACAGGAGGAACAGAAATGACCGGAATCAGATACGCCATGCCTCTGGGGTTCGCGTTGCTGCTCGGTACAGGCAGCCTGTGGGCACGGCAGCCGAACATCATCTTCCTTCTGGCCGATGATCTAGGCTACGCGGAGCTCGGCTGTTACGGCCAGACAAAGATCCGCACTCCGAATATCGACCGCCTCGCGGCAGAAGGAATGCGGTTCACGCAGCACTACTCCGGGAATGCCGTCTGCGCGCCTTCAAGGTGTGTGCTCATGACCGGGATGCACCCCGGCCATGCGTTCGTCCGCAACAACCGGGAAGTGAAACCCGAGGGCCAATGGCCCATCCCGTCCGACACGGTGACGCTTGCGAAACTTCTGAAATCCAGGGGCTACACGACCGGGGCGTTCGGCAAGTGGGGCCTCGGCGGGCCGGGCTCGACCGGAGATCCGCTGAAACAGGGGATCGACCGCTTCTACGGGTACAACTGTCAGCGAGTGGCGCACAACTACTACCCGACGCACCTGTGGGACGACGCCCGGCGTGTCAAGCTCAACAACCCGGAATTCAGCGCTCACCAGAAGTTGCCCGAAAACGCAGACCCGAAGGATCCTCGCAGCTACGTGGCTTACTCCGGTGCCGATTACGCACCCGACCTGATCACCGAGCAAGCCTTGCGGTTCATTCGTGATAACAGAGACCGCCCGTTCTTCCTTTATTACCCCACAACGGTGCCGCACCTCGCCCTTCAGGTGCCCGAAGAATCGCTGAGGGAATATCTCGGGAAATGGGACGACCCGCCCTACACAGGGGACAGGAACTATCTGCCGCAGTTCGCGCCGCGGGCGGCCTACGCGGCCATGGTCACGCGCATGGACCGGGAAGTGGGCCGCATTGCCGCGCTAGTGAAGGAACTGGGCCTGGAAGAAAGCACGATCTTCATTTTCACCTCGGATAATGGACCTACTTACAATCGTACAGGCGGCAGCGACTCGGAGTTTTTCCGGTCGGCGGGTATATTCAGGGGGCTGAAAGGATCGCTGTATGAGGGCGGGCACCGGGTGCCGTGCATCGTCCGCTGGGCGGGACGAATCGCTGCGGGAAGCACGGCGGACCGGGTGACAGGCTTCGAAGATTGGCTCCCCACGCTCCTGGAACTGGCCGGCACGGTTGAGGCGATTCCTGCAGGAATCGACGGCATCAGCTTTGCGGCGACACTGCTGGGGAAGAATCAGGAGCCGCGGCCGTTTCTTTACCGCGAGTTTCCAGCCTACGGCGGTCAGCAGTGCGTACGCATCGGCGACTGGAAGGGGATCCGGCAGAACCTGCAGCCCTCGGACAAAAACACGAAGCCGAACATGCACATAGAACTTTACAACCTGAGGGAGGATCCGTCGGAGACGCGCGACCTCTCCGAGAAACATCCTGATATCGTCGCGAGGATCGCGAAGATCATGAGGGAGCAGCACACACCTTCGAAGGACTTCCCCTTCCCGGCGCTGGACAACCATTGGGCATTTGCGCGCCGCAGCGGTAAGTGATTCTTGTGACTGTCGTACTTTTATGTGAGGCTTCAGCCATGCCGCAAACATCCTCCAAGGTCTCGCGTCGATCGTTGTTGCAGAGTGCGGGTGTCGGTGCACTTGGATTCTCGTTGCCCGACATCCCTGCATTGCATGGGGCCCAGGCAACGGCGCCCCAGCCCGTTCCTCCTCCTGCCCCTCTGAACCGGTTCCCGCGCATGGTGCAGGAGTATTTCGTGGCAAAGGTGCGGGAGGCGGAGCGCCGGGCCGAGCTACGACGAACCGCGCTTTCCAATCGCGCTGAGGCGGAGGCCTATGTGCGCGACATCCGGAACAGCATCCAGGAGTGTTTCGGCCCCTGGCCTGAGAAGACCCCGTTGAATCCGCGCACTACCGGGGTGGTCGAGCGCGACGCCTACCGCATCGAAAAGGTGATCTTCGAAAGCCGGCCGGAATTCCTGGTGACGGCCAATCTCTATATTCCCAAAGGCCGGGCCTTGCCGCTGCCCGGTGTGGTCGGAACCTGCGGGCACTCGGATAACGGCAAGGCAGCCGAGGCCTATCAGTGCTTTGCGCAGGGTCTGGCGCGGCTTGGCTATATCACGCTGATCTTCGACCCGATCGGCCAGGGCGAGAGGCTGCAGTACGTCGACGAAAATCTCAGGCCGCGGCGCGGCACCGGAACGAGTGAGCACCTGTATGCGGGAAACCAGCAGTTCCTCGTCGGCGAGTTCTTCGGCTCCTGGCGCGCATGGGATGGGATCCGGGCGCTGGACTACCTGCTCACTCGGCCGGAGGTGGACCCGAAGCGGGTCGGTATAACGGGCAACTCGGGGGGCGGAACCATGACCACTTGGCTGTGCGGAGTGGATCAGCGGTGGGCGATGGCGGCGCCGGGCTGCTTCGTCACCACGTTCCGCCGCAACCTCGAGAATGAACTCCCTGCCGATACCGAGCAATGCCCGCCGCGGGCGCTCGCGCTCCTCCTGGACCACTCCGACTTCATCGCTGCGGTTGCGCCCGCGCCGGTCATTCTTCTCGGCAAGGAGAGGGACTATTTCGACGCGCGGGGGCTGGAGGAGGCGTTCGCCTGGCTCCGCAGGCTTTACGGTCTTCTCGGCCACGAGGAGAATATCGCGCTTTTCATCGGACCGACCGCGCACGGCTACACGCAGGAAAACCGCGAGGCCATGTATCGCTGGTTCAATCGGGTCACGAGGCACTAGTGTCCCATTATAAGTCGAATAATGACAGCTGGTTACAGGAAGTGGTTTTGGTCTCCTCATGATCGGATTCTGTAAGTATTTGATAAATTGAGGTTTTCTCGAAACAGGTGAG
>JACADW010000200.1 GCA_013388445.1 Acidobacteriota bacterium
CACCCCGTTCCATAATTATCCAGGCCTCGGGATGGTACCAAAGCGAAAAATCCCGGGGGTCTGGGGGCTGGCCCCCAGCTTTGTATCCACTTAGAACCCGGAATTCCCGGGAATCCGCCGGTCCGCTGGCTGCCCGCGCCAGGTTCACCCACGCGGGCAACACAATCAGCGCGCTGCTGTCCTTCAACGAAGCGGGCGAATTGACGGATTTCCTATCGAACGACCGATTCCTGTCGGCTGACGGCAAGAGCTTCCAGAGCTACCCCTGGTCAACGCCGGCGCGGAACTACAGGGAGTTCGAGGGCCGCAGGGTTCCGACCCACGGAGAAGGCGTGTGGCATATGCCCGAGGGCGAGTTTGTCTACGGCAAGTTCAACCTTGTTGAGATCGAGTATAACCTGAAAGGACTCAGATAGGCGGCCCGAGACCGGCCTCCGCACTCCCCACCTGACGGTGCGGCCCGCTTTGGGATGCGTTGTTGAATCCCAGCCATCTTTTTTCAACCGTTCCTGTTGAATACCTACACGAACCTGCGATACCCTATTCCTGTAGGTTGCCTAAAGGATCCTGGCCCCGGGGACGGATGGAGGTTTCCGATGAAAAGCGACTGCACAGACAAGGCGGATATCCTGCAGGGAACTCTGATTCTCCTTGTGCTGCGCACCTTGGAGGCGCTCGGGCCGATGCACGGATACGGGATCGCGCGCCGGATCGAGCAGATCAGCAGGGACGTGCTCCAGCTCAACCAGGGGACGCTGTACCCGGCTCTGCTTCGAATGGAGCAGGAAGGCTGGATTGCCTCCAAGTGGGGTGCGTCCGAGAAGAACCGCAAGGCGAGGTATTACTCCATCACCGCGGCAGGGCGAAAAAGGCTCGCCAAGGAAACCGAAGATTGGAGGCGCATGTCCTCGACGATTGAACGTTTTCTCTGCCCGGGCCTGGGAAGCATGGGAAAGGAGCTCGGATGAGCCGGGCCGGCGTCTTTGCGGCTCGACTCCGCGCGCTGTTCCGGCGCCGGCGGCTGGAACGCGAGCTGGATGAAGAGGTTCGCTTTCACCTGGAGATGCTGGTCGAGGAGAACCTCAGAGCAGGCATGGACCCGGTAGAAGCGCGCTATGCCGCGCTGCGGGCTTTTGGGCCACTCCAGCCGATGAAAGAGGCATACCGCGACCGGCGCGCGCTCGCCCTGGTCGAGACGCTGGCGCAGGACATACGCCACACCCTGCGGATCCTGCGCAGGAGCCCCGGTTTCACGGCGGCCTCCGCCGCCGTGTTGGCCCTGGCGATCGGCGCCAATACCGCCATGTTCAGCGTGTTGAATGCGGTCCTCCTCCGGCCGCTACCCTTTCGATCTCCTGAGCAGCTCGTGATGCTGTGGAGCGAGAACCCGAGTCAGAACCTTCGGGAAGGCAGATCGGCTTACGCGAATGTCGAAGAGTGGCGGCGTCAAAGCAAGAGTTTCACGGACTTGGCGGTCTTCGATCCTGTCCGGGTGACGCTGACGACGGCGGTAGAGGCGGAGCAGGTCAGTGTCGCGCGGATCTCGCCGAATTTCTTCCCGCTGCTCGGCGTTCAGCCGTTGCTGGGGCGGAACTTCACCGAAGAGGAAGCCGGGCAGCGCCAACGGCTCGCCCTGATCAGCCACGGCTTCTGGCGGGCGCGCTTCGGCGGCTCGCCCGGCGCGATAGGCGCAATGATCGAGCTGGACGGGATTCCTTCCCGTATCATCGGCATCCTCCCTGCGGACTTCGAGTTCCCGATGCTTTCCGAAGACGTGTGGGAGCCGCATACGCTGTTTCCGGACTGGGAAACACATCGCGGTGTGCAAGGCGGGGATACCTGGTTTGTCGTGGGCAGGCTCCGCCCGGGAGTGACTCTCGCGCAGGCCCAGGCAGAGGTGAGCGTCATCGCACGCCGGCTGGACGAGCGCCTGCCTGCGTCGCGCAGGGGCCGGGGGATCAGCGTGGTGCCTCTGAGCCGGCAGGTGGCCGGGCCGCGGGTACGGCTGGCCTTGTGGATGCTGGCGGGCGCCGTGTTTTGTGTGCTCCTTATCGCCGCGACCAACGTGGCGGGCCTTTCGCTGGCGCGTGCTGTCGGCCGGGAACGGGAAATGGCCATACGGGCGGCGCTGGGAGCCAGCCGCCGAAGGATCCTCCGCCAGTTGCTCGCCGAAGGCCTGACTCTGGCCGTCATTTCGGGACTGGCGGGATTGCTGGTCGCGCAAGCGGTCATCCAGGTCATTCCGGCGCTAAAGCCTGGAAGCCTGGCCCGCTTGAGCGAGGTTGGCATCGATCCCCGGGTACTCGGCTGGGCCCTGGTACTCTGCCTCCTCACGGGAATCCTGGTCGGGCTCGCGCCGGCCACCTGCGTTGCTCAGCAGGGCCTGATCCATTCCAGTTTGCAGGGAGGAAGGGGGATCTCGGGCGGAGTCGCCGCGCGCCGGATGCGGCGCGCGCTGGTAGTTGCGGAATTCGCGCTGGCGATCGTTCTGCTGGCCGGTGCCGGTCTCCTGATCCGAAGCCTGCAGTCCATACAAGACGTCGATCCGGGATTCAGGACTGAACGGATCCTCTCCATGCAGCTTTCCAGCCCGGCTTTGATGGCCGCCGCACAGAGGCCTGGGTTTTGCAGCCGCGTGCTTGAAGAGATCGAGTCGCTACCCGGCGTGGAGAGCGCCGGCATCATCGGAAACTTCTTCATCGGCGGAAACCCGGAACAGCCCGTGACCACGGAAGGAGATGACCGAGCGGCCTCCGAGCGCCTGCGATTCCGAAGAGAGGAAGTCAGTTCCCGCTTTTTCGAGACCGTCGGGACGCCTCTGCTCAGAGGCCGCTTCTTTTCGGCCGGCGACGGGCCGGGTTCCCCGCGTGTGGCGATCCTCAACGAAACGATGGCGCGCCGCTTGTGGCCGGGGCGCGACCCGCTGGCCAGGAGATTCAAGCTCGACTCCGGGGATTCAGGGGGACAGTGGTTCACCGTGGTAGGAGTTGTCGGCGACATGCGTCGCCAGGGACTTGAGAAGGAACCGATCCCTCAGATGTTCGAACCGCTGGCACAGAATCCGTCCCGGCTCGTGACCCTTCTCGTGAGAACCTCCATGGAGGACCCGCTGAAAATGGCCGGCACGCTTCGCGGCGCCGTTCGGCGCGTGGAAAAGCACGCGCCGGTCTATGGCGTGATGACGCTGGAGGACCAGCTCGATTCCTTCCTCACACAGCGTCGCCTCCAGACCTCGCTTCTCATCGGATTCTCCCTAATCGCGCTCCTGATGGCCGCCATCGGTGTCTACGGGCTGCTCCATTACTCTGTCGCGGCGCGCACACAGGAGATCGGTATACGGATGGCCATGGGTGCGCAGGCGGGCAAGATCTTCCGCATGACGATAGGGGAAGGGCTGAAGCTCAGCCTGACCGGCCTTGTCATCGGGCTGGTGGGGGCCTTGTGGCTGGGCCGGGTCGGCCGAAGTCTCCTGTTCGGGGTAACCGCCGCCGATCCGCTTACATTCGTTGCTGTGTCGCTGCTGATGCTTGTGGTCGCCGCCGCGGCCTGCTTTTTCCCCGCGCGACGCGCCATGAGGGTCGATCCCGTGGTCGCGCTGCGTCAGGAGTAATCCTCGCCGGCGGATACAGGCATCCGCTTAGGGCAGAGAGAGGTCAGAGAAATGGATATCCCGCGTGCACTGAACCCGAGGAAGAAATGGTTGAAGCGGATCGGCGGGAGCCTCCTTGTTATCGGCGCTCTCGGCGGCATCACGGTTTTCGTCAGCAGGCTAAAACCTGCGGCGCCGACAGTGGAATGGAATGCGGTCTGGTCCGATGTGGTGAAGAGGGGCCCGATGGTGCGAGAGGTTCGCGGAGTCGGGTCGCTTGTGCCCGAGGAGCTTCTATGGGTGCCCGCAAGGACCTCCGGCCGGGTCGAAAGGAAGCTGATGCTGCCGGGCGCCCGCGTGACGAAAGACACCCTCCTGCTGGTCCTGTCGGACCCTGCCATCCAGCTGGCTGCCGTCGAATCGGAGTTTCAAGTCAAAGCGGCTGAGGCCCGCTATCAGGATCTCGTGGTACAGCTCCGCGGCCAGCGGCTCAGCCAGCAGGCACAAGTCGCTTTGGTCGAAACCGAGTACCAGCAGGCGCGCCTCAGGGCGGACCGGAACGAGGCGCTGGCGAAGGAGGGCCTGCTCGCCGGCCTGGACCTGGAGCTCGCTCGCTCCAACGCAGAACTGCTCGGCAACCGCCGCAAGATCGAAAAGGAGAGATTCGACATCCGGTCCGAATCCGACGAGGCCCAGCTGGCGGTGGCGAAGGCCGAGGTCGAGAGGCTAAAGGCGCTCGCGGCCCTGCGGCGGAGCGAGGTCGACGCCCTGCAGGTGCGGGCAGGCGCCGACGGGGTGCTCCAGCAGCTTCCGGTCGAGGTCGGGCAGCATGTGACCCCGGGCCTGATCCTGGCCAAGGTGGCCCAGCCGACCCGTCTGAAGGCGGAGTTGAAGGTCCCGGAAACGCAGGCGAAAGACGTGCTGGTCGGCCAGGTTGTACAGATCGATACACGCAACGGCATCGTGCGTGGGCTGGTGGCCCGCGTCGATCCGACCGTCAAGGACGGCACCGTCACCGTCGACGTTGGACTGGAGGGCCGGCTGCCGGTGGGGGCGAGGCCCGACATGAGCGTCGACGGCGTCATCGAGATCGAGCGGCTGCCGGACGCGCTGTTCGTAGGCCGGCCGGCCTTCGCGCAGTCAGGCAGCACTGTGAGCCTCTTCCGCGTGGAGCCTGACGGGAAGACTGCGGTACGCGTGCGTGTGGAGTTCGGGCGCAGTTCGGTGAGCGTCATCGAGGTCGCGCGGGGGCTCCGCAAAGGGGACCGGGTCATCCTGTCGGATATGACCGCTTACGACGCCTATGACCGCATCGCGTTGCGCTGAGAGGGGCGGCCGGTGCTCACGCCAGTGCCGCCTGCGTGACCGCGCAAGCCGGGTTGGATGGTCCGGGTCGAGGTCCACGTCCAGGTTGAGATCGAAGTCCAAGCCGGAAGATCTGGATCCGGACTTGAACGGGGAGCAACGCAATTGGAGCCGCCCAGTCTCGGCGCAGAGGATGGCGAAATGACGAAGAATGGGAACACCCTCATCCGGCTCGAGGCAGTGACAAAGGTCTTCCTGACCGAAGAGGTCGAGACCAGCGCTTTGGCCGGCGTCAGTCTAGAGATCGAGAAAGGCGAGTTCGTCGCGGTCGCAGGACCATCGGGCTGCGGCAAGTCGAC
>JACADW010000217.1 GCA_013388445.1 Acidobacteriota bacterium
GGCGGAGCAGGTGGCGGCGGCGGGTCGCGATTGCAGGGCCCGACCGAGTGCGGCCAGGCAACGGTCACGTCGCCACGGCGCCGTCTCGCAGCTGCGCTGCGCGGGATGACCGAGAAGCGTCATCGGGAGCCTGAGTGGCCGCCCATGATCGACTCATGCTCTGTCTTCCGACGAGCACACGCATCGGCGCGATGCGTGATTGGATGCCGGAGTAATGAAGCAACGGCACACAAGCGCTGACCGCGGTGCGCATTACTCCAATGCCCCACAGCTCCGTTTGAGCGGCAGATTCAGGCCCGCAGCCTGCCATCACTGTGCGGTCTCGGAAGGTGCCGGTCGCGATCAAACGGCGCCGGCTCATGCTCCGGAATGGCAAGATCGGGCCATTCCTCTACCCACGCCTGTCTCTCATTCTCATCCGCATAGTACTTCAGCCACGTATGGATGTTCTCCTGACTGAATGCACCGATGAGATCGCAGTGGTTGGTGTAGTTCGGGTCCTCCGGCATGAGCACCAGGGGATCATGCAGAATCTCGGCCCAGAGGCGACGATACAACTCGCGATCGCTCAGATGGTCCGTGTTCTCGAGATACGCACCCAGCATCGCCATGCGATGAATGACCTCCCACAGCTTTGCTCTCAGCTGGAAATCATCCATCGTTTCGGGCGGCGGCATCCGCACCCCGTTTCTGGTCAGGACCTCAAACAACGGGACCGGTGTGGTCTGCTCATACCGGAGCACGTGCTCCAGAAACTTCTCCTGGATATCCAGCGGACAGGCTTTTGAAAGGCCAAACCGCGCCGTTCCGCCCGCAAGACGTTGCAGCTTTTCCTTCAGTTCCCGTATGCGGCGCTCAAGATCCTCCCTGTCCCGGCTTTGTACGTCATTCGCGGTCAATTCTGCCCCCCAATCTCCGCCCTAGAAATAGGGGACGCTTCCCTGTTTTGAAGACAGGATTTGCCTGTGAACGGCCTTTCAGCATGCAGAAATAGGAAAGCGTCCCCTATTTGCCGCTGCAACAATACAAACTACCAGGGAACCGAAATGATCCAAATTTTCCGCGCTCTTCCCGTCGGAGTTTGGAGGATATGTGATTCCGGGCCACCCGGTGTCGCATCCGGATCCTGGGGACAGGAGCGCCCGAAAAGCATTGACTCGCAGCGGAAATGCCTATAATCGGCGCATGGTTGTTCCTGCTGAAACCGCCGCTGTCTGTGGGAATTCGGTTGCACTGGTCGGCGGCTATGAAGAGGGCATATGAAACCGACTCACTGGCTTGGTACCCTTCTTATCCTTGGAACGCTCTCCGTCCCTGCGCAGAACGGGAGAGTCCGGCTCTATTACACGGACTTCTCGCGTCTTTCGCCCGGCAATTTCGGCGAACAGGCGGTGCGCGGTTTTCCCGAGTACCACTTCATCCCGCGCAGGTTCACCGACGGCTGGGACATCGTCAACAACCGGGGACCGGAGGAATGGAAGGTCTTCGAGCTTGAGGGGCGGCAGGTGCTCGATTACCTGGGCTATAACGCCGAGGTCTGGACCAGGGACTTCACGTACCCGATCATCGTCACAGGCGAGGCGCTCTGGGGAGACTACTCTCTCGAGGCCGGAGTGACACCACTGAGCCGGCCGGACGTCGCCGATCTCCGCGGCGTTGTTTTCCGCTACCAGTCCGGCCGACAATACTACTTCTACGGATTCGGTCCCAACCAGACCATCCTGTTGCGTTATCGAGACGGAGAAAAGGGCTTCAACCAGGACGGGTGGCACGAGCTCGGCAGCACGCAACAGGCCGTCGACCCTGCGCGCGAATACCGGCTGCGCGTGGATGCCTACGGATCCAAGATCGTGTGCAGGCTCGACGACAAGATTGTCTTTTCGGTCGCGAATGATCGCTTCCGCGGCGGCCGGGTCGGCCTTCTGGCATGCTCCCCCGTGCGGTTCCATGAAGTGTCGGTCGAGACGACAGCGAGGGAGAATGCGGCCTACTGTGAACGAAGGAAGAAGCAGAACGATGAACTGCACGCCCTTCGCAGCCAAAACCCTCAGCCGGCGTTGTGGAAGAGGATCGCAACGCCGGGTTTCGGAGCTGCGCGTGCGATTCGCCTCGGGGACCTCGACGGCGACGGCCGGACCGACCTGCTGGTCGTGCAGAACATACCGTTCTTCGGCGGCAACTACCACCAGATCAGCTGCATGACCGCTCTCGACCTCGACGGGAACGTCCTGTGGCAGATCGGCAAGCCGAATTCAAACCACGCTTACGTTTCCTATGACCCGGCAGTCCAGATTCATGACATCGACGACGACGGTGCCTGTGAGGTGATCTACGCGCACGAACGCAGGATCAAAGTGCTCGACGGGAGAACGGGCCGGCTCGAGACCCAGTTCCAGGTCCCTGAGTCGCGGATCCAACCGGAAGAAAAATCCTGGAAGGAATACAAGCACTACTACCGGCGCGATCACCTTCCCTTCCTGAATGTCGACTGCATCTCCTTTGCCGACTTGCGGGGCTCGGGCAGACCCCTGGACATGATCATCAAGGACCGTCACACGCGCCTCTGGGCGTACAACAACAAACTCGAACTGCTCTGGACCGCCAGCGCAAATCTCAGCCATTTCCCCTACTTCTACGACCTGGATCACGACGGGAAAGACGAGGTCTTCATCGGATACTCGCTCCTCGACCACGACGGCAGGACCGTATGGACGCTGGACGACAGGCTCCAGGACCATGCGGATGGCATCTGCGCCGGAGATTTCTGCCTGGACGGCAGCGGCAACAGGGTGTTCATCGCCGCGAGCGACGACGGGGTCGTGGTCGCCAGTCCTGAGGGAAAGATCCTTCGCCATCACCGGATCGGGCACGCACAGACACCATCTGTAGGCCAGTTCAGGCCTGAGATCCCGGGACTCGAATTCTGCAACATCAACTACTGGGGCGAGCCGGGCCTGATTACGCTCTACAGCGGATGCACCGGAGACGAGATCACCCGGTTCGAGCTCATCCATGCGGGGTCTCCCATCATGCCGGTGAACTGGCGCGGGGACGGCCAGGAATTCATTCTCCTGTCGACAAATCCGGCGGAGGGCGGCATGGTGGACGGCTGGGGGCGCCGGGTTGTGATGTTCCCTTCGGACGACCATCCTGATATGGCCTATCTCGTGCACGACCTCACAGGCGATCCGCGCGACGAGATCATCACCTGGGATCCGCACGCGATCTGGATCTACACGCAGTCGTCCGCCTTCAGCGGCGAGAGGATATATGCGCCGCGCAGGCCCCCGACCTATAACGAGTCCAACTACGTCCCGGTCATATCATGGCCCGATTGGAAGGAGGTTCGCCGGTGAAACGCAGAGTCTTTGTCGAGCAGTGCGCGTTTTGGGCGGCCGCGGCAGGGATCGGTCCGGGCGCTCCGGCAACCGCCAAGACCGGGGTGCGGCGCCTGTCCAGCGACAGGAGCTTTACTATATACCGCGCCGGCCTGAATCCAGCCTACACCGTCGCGCCCGGCGAGATTGTCCTTGTCGAATGCCAGCACGGGATGCCCGGCCTCGTGACGAGGGACGGCAAGTTCACGAAACCGAAGGAGGGGGACCGGATCAACCCGGGGACGGGGCCGATCTTCGTCGAGGGCATCGAGGCCGGGGACGCCTTGGCGATAGACCTGCTCGACATCCAGACCGGAAACTGGGGGTACAGCGGAGGAAGGATCTTTGACCTTGTCGGCGGGTATGCGATCATCGACAAGAGCCTCAAGCTGCCGCTCCGTCCCATGCTCGGACAGATCGGCATCATCCCTGCCGCAGGAGAGATGGACACGCGCACGCCGGCCGATACCGGCGGCAACATGGATTGCAACGAGGTGCGAGCGGGCAGCACACTGGTCTTCACCGCCCAGGTCAAGGGAGGCATGGTAGGAATGGGCGACGCCCACGCCCTCCAGGGCGACGGGGAGATCGGCGGCCAGGGCATCGAGTGTGACGCCGAGGCGCTGGTGCGCTTCAGGAGATTGCCCGGAAAACTCTCGGACCGGCCGGTAATCCTGAGACCGGAGTTCGTGGCCACGCTGGGAGCGCACAAGGACCTGAACGAAGCGGCCTGGCAGGCGACGGACGACATGGCGCGGCTCCTCGCCGCGACCACCGGGCGCACGGAAAAGGACGCCAGGATGCTGGTAAACCTCCTGGGTAACCTCAAGATCAATCAGATTGTCGATCCTGCGAAGGGCGCGCGCATGGAAATGCCGGCCTGGGTTTTCGGCATCAAGGCCTGACTGGTTTCTTGGTGTGCGTTGTCTTTGGAGTCCAGAATTCGGAATCTGCTGGTTGCATTGAGAATCGTGAGAGGGACGGAGCTTAATCTGAACGACGTCGGGGTAGAAACCGGCAATTAGCGAAGCCGCGCGGACGCCGATGATGCGAATCACTGTCCAGGATCTGCACGATGAGAGGTTGGATCCTTACCGGAACCTGAAGACTGCAAGACTTAACCGGAGGGCGGGGCTTTTCGTCGCTGAAGGAGAGAAGGTCGTCCAACGGCTTCTCGCTTCCGATTATGAAGTCATCTCGGTGCTGGTCAGCGACCGTCGTGAGGCGGACATCTATCCTGCCCTCAGGCCGGGGACAGATCTGATGGTGATCCAGGACAGGCTGGCGACCCAGCTCGTCGGCTTCAAGTTTCACGGCGGGGTCATGGCATGCGGGCGGAGGAAGCCCCAGCCTGATATCGCTTCCCTCATGTGCAGCCGCTTCCTGGTCGGCTGCTCGAGAGTGGATGACCCTGAGAACCTGGGAAGCATCATTCGCCTCTGTGCGGTTTTCGGCGTCGAGGGTCTTTTCGTCGGGCGGGGATGTGCCGATCCTTTTTCCCGGCGCGTTCTGCGCGTTTCGATGGGCAACGGTTTCCGGCTGCCGGTTCGCGAGTCACGCGACTTGAGGGATGATTTGACGCGCCTTAAGCAGGACTTCGGCTTTCAGCTCCTCGCGTCCGTAACTGATCCCGATGCAGATCCGCTCGGGACGGTGCGCCGGCCGCCCCGGACGGTCATCCTCTTCGGAAACGAGGCCCACGGACTCGAGCCGGACCTCATTGCGCTCTGCGACCGCCGCGTCACGGTTCCCATGAAGTCAGGGACCGACTCCCTTAATGTCGCCGTGGCCGCCGGCATCCTGCTGTATCATTTCCGTTGAGATTCGCCAGGCTGTGAGCCGGCCCGGCACGGGATGTGAATCTCAGCGATGTTCGTGAAAGCACCCGCCTGCATCGCAGCCGCACGGCGTGTTCGGCGGGCTTCCGAGGTCACGATGCGCACCCGAAAGAAGAACCTGCCCCCGCAGTCGCACGACAGTTTCGCAGGTCAGCTGCCTGAGGTCACGATCTATACGGACGGAGGTTGTATCGACAACCCCGGACCGGGGGGATACGGCGCGGTTTTGCTCTACAAGAACCGCCGCAAAGAGCTCTCGGGCGGGTACCGACGGACCACCAACAACCGTATGGAGCTCCTCGCTGCAATCAAGGGACTCGAAGCGCTGAAGAATCGCTGCCGAGTCACAATCTATAGCGACTCACAGTATCTCGTGAACGCCATTGAGGAGGGCTGGGCAAGGCGCTGGCAGTCGCACGGCTGGTGGCGCAACCGCAAGGAACGAGCGATCAATCCCGACCTTTGGGAACGCCTGCTCTCCCTGATGGACAAGCACGAAGTGCGTTTCTCCTGGGTGCGCGGCCACGTCGGAAATCCCGAAAATGAGCGCGCCGACGAGCTGGCTCGCGAGGCAGCACTCGGAAAGCGCCTTGACATCGACGAGATGTATGAGCGGGCCCCGTCGAAAGACCCCGCGCTCCTCTTCTGGAAGTAGTCCCGGCGACACTGCGGCGGTCGTCCGTGCGTCCCGGGCGCTCCCAAGCGGGCGCCAACCAGGTTTCTGCGTGAAACCATGTGCCCCGGCCTTCAGGCCGCCGGTCCAGACCCTGGCAC
>JACADW010000018.1 GCA_013388445.1 Acidobacteriota bacterium
ATAAGACTGGTCTTCTTAATCATCAGCACACCTCACTTCGATGACAGGTTCCCTTTGCTCCCGCTATCAGACTATCAGAACTTGGCTCGCATGGCGCATCAACTTCAGCAGCTGTACCTTGGGAGCATCAGGGGATTGAAGGGATGAAGATCGGGGGGTCCCATGACACGGGCTGCGGTGTCAGGTCGAAGTCCAGCACCTGGGGGACGGGCTTCGAGCGCCGGCCTCTAGCGGAATGAATAACCCACGGTGATCTTGAACTCGGGGCTGTCGATCACGCCGAGCTTGACTTCGCCGAAGAGCCCCTTTCTGTGCTGGATGCCGGCGAGGAAATTGAAGCCGCCCCTGACCTCCGTGTTTCCATCCTCAAAGCGTCCGGCGCGATCGAAACTGTAAATCAGCAGGGCGGGCCCGGCGCCGACGTAGATATCGAGGGGTTGCTTTTGCAGCGGGAACCAATAGGCAAATTCCATATTGACCGCCACCGCCGTGACGCTGCTGCCCAAACCCAGTTCGAGGTTTGGCCGGAAGGTGAGCCTGGGGATGATGGGCTCGGTCTCGATGTGACCGCCGACCACAAACTGATCGGGATCGACGCTCGCTCCGGCGCGGACGCCGAAACCGGCCTCCTGGGCGCAGGCGCTCACCGGCCTGAAGACGAGAATGAGTGCGACAGGGGCCAATATCCGGGCGGCGAGTTTCAGATTCGAATACATTGGGCAGGATCCTTTCCCTCAAACGCCGGTACCGCATTGCTCGGCCTCGACGGCTCCCGGAGCCGCATCGACTCCCGAGGTTCCTTCGGCACCGGGCGCCGGATCACAGGGGCGGCCCAAAGCGGCGAAGCCTGTGCCAATGGCCGCCCTGTGCTCCGACGATTCTATCAAGCGAGACGCAAAAGTGTAACTCTTGCGGGCCGCCCGCAGGTTTCTACCCGATCCTGTCCGCAGTGCGGGACCGGGGGGACAAGGTCACGACGCGCCTACTGCCGGTAATGCGGCGCGCATCTCCAGCCCTCTTTTCACGCCGGACCGGCTCGGTGCGCGGCTTCACAAAACTCGGTCGGATGGAGGGTATGCGACCTCGTTCCGGCCGCCGGCGCGTTTCGCTGGGGGACGCCGTCCGGAGGTCGCGCCTGTCCCAATGAAATCCGCGCCATTCGATTCTCCGGAGCAACGGTGCCGCGGGACGTTCTCGCAATGCTGCGGTGCGATGGACCCCCGTTTGTGGTAAAAGAGCGGGTATGACCAGACTAACGATCGTCGCCGCCGCATGCATCTGCCTGACTTCGTCAAACGCTCTCTGCCGGCCGCATCCCGCATGGGACGATCCCGCGGTCCTCGAGATAAACCGCGAGAAGCCCCATGCCACGATGATGACCTACCCGTCGGCCGCACTGGCTCGCCAGGGGACGAGGGAACGCTCCCCGTGGTTCTTGTCCCTGAACGGGAGATGGAAGTTCCACTGGTCGAAGGATCCAGCCGGCCGCCCCGCGGATTTCCACCGGCCCGATTTCGCCGACACTCAATGGCGTACACTGCCCGTGCCTTCGAACTGGCAGATGCACGGCTACGGCATCCCGATCTACACCAACATCCTCTATCCATGGCCGCAGGACCCCATGGGTCCGCCCGTCGTCCCCAGAGAAAACAACGAAGTGGGCTCCTACCGCACCGTCTTCACGCTTCCGACGGAATGGGCCGGGCGCCAGACCTTTCTGCACTTCGACGGCGTCGACTCGGCGTTCTACGTCTGGGTCAACGGCAAGGAGGTGGGCTACAGCGAGGACTCGCGCACTCCCGCCGAGTTCAACATCACCAGGCATCTCAAGCCGGGAGCGAACCTGCTGGCCGTCGAAGTCTACCGTTACAGTGACGGCGCCTTCCTCGAGGACCAGGACATGTTCCGGCTGAGCGGCATCTACCGGGACGTCTACCTCTGGAGCCGGGCCGATCTGCGCATCCGTGACTTCGAGACCGTCGCCGGCCTGGATTCCCGCCTCGAGGAGGGAAACCTGCGCGTGAAGGCGGCCGTGGCCAACCTGGGCAGGACCGCGGCGGCATCGACCGTGACAGTGGAGTTATTCGACGCCGCCGGCAAGCCGGTCTTCCCGGCGCGGCGAGAGAAACTGGAAGTCGCGGCAGGGGGCGAAGCAACGCTCGATGTCGAGATCCCGGCCGGCATGCCCTTCAAGTGGAGCGCGGAGACCCCCTACCTGTACCAGCTGCTCCTGACCCTCAGAAACGCCGCCGGCGCGGTCGTCGAAATCATCCCCTCGCACGTGGGCTTCAGGAAGGTGGAGATCAGGGACGGCGTCCTCCTGGTGAACGGCCGGGCGATCCGATTCAAGGGCGTCAACCGGCACGAGCACCACCCCGACACGGGTCATTACGTCGACCGCAAGACCATGCTGCGCGACATCGAACTCATGAAGCAGTTCAACATCAACGCCGTGCGCACCTCGCACTACCCGAACGCGCCGGAATGGTACGAGCTCTGCGACCGGTTCGGGATCTACGTGTGGGACGAGGGCAACATCGAGTCGCACCATTACGGCAACCACCCGAAGAACCGCCTGATGAACGATCCGGCCTGGCGCGCGGCTCATCTCGAGCGGGTACAGCGCATGGTGGAGCGCGACAAAAACCACCCGTGCGTCGTCGTCTGGTCGCTCGGCAACGAGTCCGGCGACGGGCCCAACGCCGCGGCCGTGTACCAGTGGGTCCGGCAGCGAGATCCCACGCGCCCCTTCCACTATGAGGGAAGCACCTCCAACGGCGGCACGAACTCGGACATCAACTCCTTCATGTACCCGCACGTCCGTTCGCTCCGCGAGCTTGCCGCCAGGCGCCCCGGAATGCCGTTGATCCTGTGCGAGTACGCGCACTCGATGGGCAACAGCCAGGGGAACCTCAAGGAATACTGGGACGTGTTCTACGCGGAGCCGAACATCCAAGGGGCCTTCGTCTGGGACTGGGTGGACCAGGGAATCCGCCAGCCGGTGCCGGCCGGATACCTCGCGCCGTCGGGCCCCAAGACGTTCCTGGCGTACGGCGGCTGGTGGGAAGACCGCAACGGCGTTCGCAACGACGGCAATTTCTGCCAGAACGGCCTGGTCAACGCCGACCGCAAGCCCTACCCGGGACTCTGGGCGCTCAAATACGTTTACCGCAGCCTCCACGCATCCGCGGTCGATCCTGCCGCCGGCCGCATCAAGGTGAAAAGCTGGTTCGACTTCGTCAACGCCAAGGACGTGGCGGAGGGACGCTGGGAAGTCCGCGCGGACGGCAGGGCGATCGCGTCGGGCAGCCTTCCCGAGCTGGATCTCGCGCCCCGCCAGGAGAAGGAGTTTTTCGTCGCCGTTCCCGCCATCCGCCCCGCGCCGGGCGTCGAATACTGGCTCAACCTGAGCTTTCTCACGAAGAGCGCGACACCTTGGGCCGCGAAAGGGCATGAGATCTCCTGGGAACAGTTCCCGTTGCCTCTCGCGGCCCCTGCCGCGAGGGCGGATATGAGCGCGATACCCGATCTGGGATTCTCCGACTGGCCCGACCAGACACACCTCACCGGCCCGGACTTTGCGGTGGCATTCGACAAGAGGCTCGGTGTGCTGCACGACTACACCTTCAGGGGCAGCCTTCTACTGGGGCGCGGCCCGCTGCCCGATTTCTGGCGCGCCATGACCGACAACGACCGTGGCGCCTGGAAGTCGCTCATGCGGCGCGCCGTCAGCGACCCGGCGGCGGATATCGCGGTCTGGCGCACGGCGGCCTCCGCATGGAAGATCACGGGCGTCGAGGCCGTGCGCCTCGACGCGAAATCGGCGCGGATCACCGTGAAGGCCGACCTGCCCGCGGTGGCGGGGCGCTACACCATGAGCTGCACGATCTACGGGAGCGGCGACATCGTGGTCGATGCGGCCTACGAGCCCGGGAACGCAAAACTCGCCATGATGCCCCGCTTCGGCACGGAGCTTGTGGTCGCGCCGGGGTTCGAGAACCTGAGCTGGTACGGCCGGGGGCCGGCCGACACATACTCGGACCGCAATTACGAGAGGGTGGGCGAATACTCGACGACCGTCGCGGCCTCGTGGATCGACTATTCCCGCCCCCAGGAGAACGGCAACAAGGTGGATGTGCGCCGGCTCACGCTCACCGACGACAAGGGGCGGGGCCTCCTCGCCGTGGGCATGCCCCATCTGAGCGCGAGCGCGCGGCACGTCACGAAGGCCGACATGGAAGCGCCCGGGTACAGCATGATGCTGCCGCGCCGCGCCGAGATCTACCTGAACCTCGACGCCGGGCAGATGGGCGTCGGCGGCACCGACAGCTGGAGCCCCAACGCCTATCCCCTGGAGGCTTACCGTATCCCCGGCAACCAAGTGCATCGCTGCCGATACCGCCTCTCGCCGGTGGACGGCGATCCCGCTGCCAAGGCAAGGACCGCTTTCTGAAGCGCCGCCCCGACAATGGAACCCCTGTGGCCGCGGGCGGTCCGACGGTGCCGAAAAACCAGATTCTCAGCCCGGCCTTGCCCGGTCTCGAACTGTTTGCCTTCGTGCGCCCGGTTATAAGAGAATCTCGGTGTCGTCGGGCGACCATAACCCAAGGAGGAATGGGCTCGATGAGAGACCTCAGGTCAGCGGCCCTTCTCCTGCTCCTGGCGCCGTGCGCGGCGGCGATGCCGGCGGAGGCGGGCGGTACCTCAGAGGCGGGGCAGGCGTGAAAGTGTCGGGCGGCAGGTGGAGGAGCTCATCGCCGCCGGCGCCGATCTGATCGGAACCAGCACCGCCCCGGAGATCCTCGCAGAGTCCGCAGCGGAATCGACAGATTACCGGGGACTCGGAATATGCTGATTCGCAGAGAGTTCATCCGGGCTGCACTAGGTGGTCTTTCCGCCGTCTCCGTCAGGCCCCGGTTGAAGGCGCAACCAGACGCGGCGGGGACCATCTTCGATGCAGACCTGATTCCGGCGCCGGATGATCCGCGGGAGTGGCCGGCATTCCGGGAACGGCTGGCGCAGTGGCGGGAGCGAAAACGCGCCGAGTTGCGGTACGACGACCGCCTGTACCGCAGGGCCGACCTGCAGTGGGCGGCGACCTCTTTTGCCTGCTGCTTTGTCATGCTTTGCGACGAGGAGTTCTACAGCGTGGAGCAGGCACGTTACCTGATCCAGGCCTGGATCGAGGCGGGCGAGCGCGATTTCGGCGGCTATGATTCGCTGGTCCTCTGGCACGCCTATCCGCGAATCGGGGTGGACGACCGGAATCAGTTCGACATGTATCGCGACATGCCCGGCGGATGGAAGGGGCTCCGGAGCATGATTGAACTGATTCACCGGATGAACGTGAAGGCCTACGTCGACTACAACCCCTGGGACACGGGCACGCGCCGGGAAGGCAAGAGCGATATTGACGCGCTGGCGGAACTTGTCGGAGCGATCGATGCTGACGGGATCTTTCTGGATACGCTGAGCCAGGGCGCGGCCGAGTTCCGTGCCCGGCTCGACGGCACGAGGCCAGGAGTTGTTCTGGAGGGCGAAATCGCCCTGCCGCTGACAAGCATTCACGATCATCATCTGTCCTGGGCGCAGGGTTTTCGCGACAGCCGCGTGCCCGGGATTCTGCGGAACAAGTGGTTCGAGCGCCGCCATATGCAGCACCAGATCCGGCGCTGGCACCACGACCACACCGCGGAATTGCACACGGCCTGGATGAACGGCAGCGGTGTGATGGTATGGGAAAACGTATTTGGCAGTTGGGTGGGGTGGAATCCGCGCGACCGGAGCATCCTGCGCCTGATGCTGCCGGTGCAGAGGAGGTTTGCCTCTCTCTTTACAGGGGAGCACTGGACGCCGCTGGTAGAGACCGAAGCAGCCGGCGTGTACGCCGGCCTTTGGGAAGGCGACGGGATGCGCCTCTGGACCCTGGTGAACCGAGCCGAAAAGACCGTGGCCGGCCCGCTGCTGAAGGTCGAGGCCCGCGGCGATGAACAGGTCCTGGACTTGATCGGAGGGAAGGAACTGAAGCCCGCAGCCGAAGAAGGCAGAGTGTTGTTGGAAGGTTCAATCGGCCCACGAGGTATCGGCTGCTTCCTGGCCGGGCCAGCCGGCGTCCGGCGGGAGGGCGATTGGGTGTTCCTTGCAAATCAGGCGGCCAACGCCGTCCAGGCCTCGCGATCTGTGGATTTCCCGGCCAGGCAAACCGTTCTGCGCCCGCCGCCGGCGGTAAAGCCCGCGGCGACTGTGCCGGAGGGAATGGTTGCGATCGACGCGGTGGATTATGACCGCGAATCCGTGTACCGGATCCGGGAGTGCGGCCAATTGACCTCGATGGACTACGTTCCGGGCCGAGGCCACGAGCGGATTCACACTCCGGCTTTCATCCGGCGCAAGGCCCGGCTCGCGCGCTACGCCATTGATCTGACGCCGGTGACGAATGCCGCGTACGCGAAGTTCCTGCAATCGTCCGGCTACCGGCCGCGCCATCCGGAAAACTTTCTGAAGCACTGGGAGGGTTCCGTGCCTCCTGCGGGCAAGGAAGACCATCCTGTGGTCTATGTGGACCTGGAGGATGCGCGCGCTTACGCGAGCTGGGCCGGCAAGCGCCTGCCGACGGAGCTCGAATGGCAATACGCGGCCGAGGGGCCGGAGGGGCTGCTGTATCCGTGGGGCAACGAGATGAAACCGGGGCTCTGCAACTCGGGGCGGAGTGCGGGAACGACACCAGTGAAGGCGTTTCCCTCCGGAAGGTCTCCCTTCGGCTGCTATGACATGTGCGGTAACACCTGGGAGTGGACCGAGAGCGAGTACTCCGACGGCAGGACGCGTTTCGCAGTCCTGAAAGGCGGATCCTGGTACAAGGCTCAGGGATCGAAGTGGTACACCGACGGTGGGCCGCAGGCGGGACGG
>JACADW010000271.1 GCA_013388445.1 Acidobacteriota bacterium
ATGGTCTTCAATATTGCCGAGCGCCTGAACGCTTCCGACTCCCGACCCCAGTTCACGAAGGTAGACGAGCCGATGACGACAGGAGGGGTGCGCGGAGGAGGCAGAGGCTACGGGGCTTACTTCGGCTCGGTCCCGGACATGACCGCAGACGTCAAGGGTGTGCGCTTCTCGGACGTGCGGCCCGGCAGTCCCGCAGCCAAGGCGGGGTTGCAGGGCGGCGATGTAATGATTCGCTTCGCCGGCAAGGAAGTCACCGGTCTTCAGGATTTCGCCTATCTGCTCGGAGGTCGGAAACCGGGAGATGTCGTTGAGGTCGTGGTGCTGCGGAATGACCAGCCGGTAACGGTTCAGGTGAAGCTCGAGATGCGCCGTTGACCGCCGATGGGAGGACGCGCGGCAAGGCCGCGTCCTCCCCAGTCAATCGCGATCGGCGAGTCCCGGCAGACGGCTCAACCCGGCAAGGGACTCCACGCGCTCAAGATCGTCGCATCCCCGATATCGCCCTTCCCGATCCAGAAGCACCGCACCCATTCCTGCCCGGCACGCGCCTTCATAATCTTCGGCCAAGGAGTCCCCGACGTGTACGATGCTCCCCGGAGCAACGCCCAGCTTCCGTGCTGCGTGGAGGAAGATTCTCGAATCGGGCTTCGCCGCGCCTGCGTGCCAGGAGATGACCACGGCCTCGAAATGACGTGCGAGATCGAGCTGATCGAGAACGTCAAACAGGCGCGAGTCAAAGTTGGACAGGACTCCGAGCCGGAAACCGCGGGACTTGAGCTCCTCCAGGCTCGCCCGCGTATCCGGATAGACCTCATAGGAATCTCCCCGGCGGAAGGCTTCGAAGACTTCCGCAAAATACTCCTCGAGCACCCGTTCGGACATCCGGTCGCCAAAGACGCTGCGAACGACGTCGAGCCACCACGACCGTTCGGCCGAGCGGAGGTCCATTCCAGAAAGCGCAGGGAACCCTGACATGCTCTTCTCGCGGAAGGCTCTCGAGAATGCCTTCTGAGCCTCTGCGGGATCGATATCCACCCCGTGGTGACGTGCGACGACGGAGTAGATGGCACCGACCGAAGGTCGGACATCAAAGAGCGTTCCTGCAGCATCCAGCAGAATCGCCTCCGCGGGCTTGAGACAGGCCATACAGATCAACCGCATCAGTTAAACACACGACAGGATAACAGGACCAGCCTCATTCCCTGAAGTCACAAACCGGACGAGCCGGAGCCAAACCAAGTTCTGCCATCCGATAGTCTTGTTGGACTATGTTCGTGGCGTCAGCTCAGCCATCAGCTTCCGGATCAGCTGTAGTCCTGGAGCTGAGAACTGACGGCGCTCGTGCGAATCGGCTGCATTTGACAACGCACTTTCTGTCCGAGACGGCAATGACCTGACTTCCAAAGGGTCCTGTCTGGCCGCCGCGACTCAGGCACCGGGAATCACGGCAGTCTTACCCGGAGGAATGCCCTGTCCGCTGCCAGCTGCAATCTTGCCTGATTCTGTGGGTTTGTGCTTTAGTGATGCCGGGCAGCCCTGACGAGGAGGTGTAAGGATGATTCTGGCGCCGAAACTGACATTGAGCGACGCGAGGCTCGTGATTGCCGGGGCCGAGGCAAAGTCACGGGAGATCGGAGTGGACATGGATATTGCCGTCGTGGATGACGGCGGGCACCTGCTGGCTTTCATACGGATGGATGAAGCGCGGGTGACAAGCATCGACGTGGCAATCTGCAAGGCCTTTACAGCCGCATGTGCCCGCCGGGCAACCCATGAGTATGCGGCTGTCGCCGGCGCCGGAGGCCCGGCTTTCGGGATCCATGTATCCAACCAGGGTAAGTTCATGATTGTAGGAGGCGGCCTGCCGATCTTCATCAACGGCAGGATCGCCGGTGGGGTCGGTTGCAGTTCGGGGTCTCCGGAACAGGACCGCGAGGTCGCGCAGGCAGGCATCGACCACCTGTTGCAGGCGCTGGCATTGGCCGGCACCGCAACGACCTAGCCGGGTGCATGCGGACCGGATCTGCTGCACTATACGGACCGTACGCATGGCTCACTTGCAGCGGTATGAACGCGGATATTGACGCGCGCAGGTCGAGCCGGTTTCATATTTGCTGACCCGATAAGGACCACGATGGGCAAATCATTCGACGCAGTCGTTGCCGGACACATCTGCCTCGACATCATCCCGACCGTCTTTCATCCGCACATTGAATTTACACCGGGCCGCCTCGTGGAGGTGGGACCGGCCGCGTTCAGCACCGGTGGCGCCGTTTCCAACACGGGCCTGGCGCTTGGAAGACTGGGGATGCGTGTCGGCCTGATGGGCAAGGTCGGAAAAGACCCATTCGGTTCGGCCATACTTGAAATCATCGCGCGGCACGATCCCGCCCTTCGGTCAGGGATGCGGGTGGCGGAAGACGAGGCTACCTCTTATACCGTCATCATCAGCACGCCCACCCAGGACCGGATGTTTCTGCACTGCCCGGGATGCAACGACACGTTCAACGCCGGCGACGTCGATTATTCGCTGCTGGGCGGCACTCGCCTCTTTCACTTCGGTTATCCGCCGTTGATGAAACGCATGATCGAAGCAGATGGCACGGAGTTGATCGCCATGCTCCGGCGCGCGCGGGAAACGGGAACGACCGTTTCGCTGGACATGTGCCTGCCGGACCCGAATACTCCGTCCGGGCGCGTAGACTGGCCGAAGATCCTTGCCGCTTCGCTGCCCCATGTCGACATCTTCCTTCCCAGCCTGGACGAGACACTCTTCATGCTCTATCCCGAGCGCCGACAGGAAATCGCCACCATCGACCCGGTTTCCACTCCCGCGCTCCTCGCGGAAATCAGCGATCGTCTCCTGAAAATGGGGCCGGCGGTCGTGGGCCTGAAGATGGGTTCGCTCGGATTGTATCTGCGGACCGGTCATGCCGGGCTATGGCGCGGGAGGGGGCGAGGGTTTCCAACCGAACTGGAGGCTTGGACGCAGCGCGAACTCTGGTCGCCTTGCTTCCGGACAAACGTCATCGGGACAACCGGATCGGGAGACGCCACCATCGCAGGATTTCTGGCTGCTTTCCTGCGGGGTCTCGGACCCGAGGAATGCATCACAGTCGCCTGCGCCGTCGGCGCATGCAATGTCGAGGCAGCGGACGCCCTCGGCGGGTTGAGATCCTGGGAAGAGACTCTGGCTCGCCTGCAGGCCGGCTGGGCTCGGGTGGACCTCGGTTTGAGAGGCAAAGGCTGGACCCGGCATCCGGACAGCGGCGTGTGGTTCGGGCCCCTTGACCGCAACCGCCAGGAGGACTCCGTCGCATGAACGCTGGTCCGGCAGACGCCGCCCTGGGGCCGTTATGAAGCTCGTTAAGCGGATCCTGTTCCCGTTGCGGTGCCCCTCAATCCATGGTGTGGGAGGAAGGTGGGCGGTTGGGCGGGATGTTTCTCAAAACGACTCTGGATTCGGGATTCTGAATTCCCAGACCCCCGCGCGCAGGATATACCGGCCTCCTCGACTGTGGGAAAGGGTGCGCAGCGAATTCGAGGGGCAAAGCTCCTTGGCCGGTGCTCAAGTCAGGTTCACGGAGGATTCCTCATGAATCGAGTGCTCGCATACATGGCCCACCCGGACGACGCCGAGTTCCTCGTCGGCGGAACGCTCTTCCGCCTGAAGTCCCTGGGCTGGGAGATCGGCATAGCAACCATGACGGCAGGCGATTGCGGCTCCGACCGGCATTCCAAGGAGGAAATCGCGCGCATCCGGCTCGGCGAGGCGGAGGCTGCAGCCGGCTTTCTCGGCGCAGGCTATGTGTGCACGGGTCTGATGGACGGCGAGGTGTTCATGAACACCGAGAATCTCCGCCTGGTCGTGGATCGGATGCGCTCCTTCGCTCCCGACGTTGTGATCACGCACTCGCCCGTGGACTACATGATGGATCATGAGGAGACCTCGCGCCTGGTCCGGGCGGCAGCATTTGTCACCGCCATGCCGCTCTACCTGACCCGCCAGCCCTCCCCCTCCGCCGTGACTGCGGCCACACCCGCCCTCTATTATGCCGATCCCGTTGAAGGCCTCGACCACCACGGCCGGCGCATCTACCCTGACTTCTACGTTGATATTGCGCAGGTCATGGAGAACAAGCGTACGATGCTCAGCATGCACCGCTCGCAACGGGAGTGGCTCCAGCGCCACCACGGGATCGACGAGTATCTGAACCGGATGGCAGCCTGGGCGCAAGCCTACGGACGGGAGTGTAATTTCGCCTATGCCGAGGGGCTGCGCCAGCACCTCGGCCACGGTTACCCGCACGACCCGGTCATTCAGTCGGCGCTCGGCACGCAGGTCCGGTTACGCCGCAGAGACATCGGGCGGCCGGACCCGGCCTGAGGCGCGGCGCGCGCCCGAAGGCGGGGACGTGACCGCCCTGCCTCATGTGGGGCGCACTTCAATGCGCTGCGCCTGTGCCCGACCCCTCATGCGAAATGCATCGTCCGGCTGCGCAGGCCCAGCTATAGGTCCGGGAATGGCACCCGATCGGACCTGCCAGAAATACGATCTCTCCCGCCTGCGGCGGCCTTGCCGCCTTGCAGGCCGCCAAAGCCGCTCAGCCGGACCGAGCGTCCACTGTAGAGATCCCTTCAGTTGCGTTCGGTGGTCACCCGCGCCGGTTCGGTCTTTTTCGGGCTCAGGTTGTTGAAGTTCATCGCGGCGTTGAAAAGAAGCATGTAGCTCCCCGATGTCTGCATGCGCCAGAAAGGATTGCTGGCAAAAAAGAGCATGTTGCCCTTCCCGATGGGCGCCAGCACCACTGCCGGTTTCCCTGCGAGTTCCGAGCCGCCCGCCAGCATCCCGCTGATGAGGAGCTCCTTTTCGGGAGCCCAGCGCAGCAGCACCCTCGGGCGCTCCTCCTCAGGAGGCAGGAGGGTTCGCGCCATCTCCTGGTATTCCTCGGGTATGCCATCCTGTTCGGGCTTTCTTTCCGGCGCAACATAGAGCGGCCGTCCCTGCGGGACGTCGGGATCGCTGACCGACCCGCGTCCCGTCTCGCGTCCGCCCTGTTGCTGACCGGATCCTCCGAATCCCGAGAACATCTCCCGTGGAGACCGGATGTTGAAGACGGGGGATCCCGGGAAATAGAGCGGCAGCCTGTCTTCGTAGCCGAAGGTGACCGGGGACTTCTTGTCGACAACCTCGGAGCTCAGCACACTGCCGCGGACCTGCAGCTGCCTGGGTTCAACGATCGACAGGCCCTCGACCAGCCCATAATCGATCGGGATCGTACTGACGCTCGTGATGGCAATAAAGAGGCCGCCGGCTTCGACAAAGCGTCTCAGGTGGATCAGTCCCTCGAGGCCCATTCCGCCTCGCATGTCATCCGTCTGCGCGCCGTTGGGTCCGGTCAGATTGGGGTATTTTTCCGTTGCCTTCCACGGAATCGGTTCTCCGCGCCGTGGAATGCCGTTCACGAGTCTCTGCGCCGTGCCGCTCACCGGCGGAAATACTATGACGTCATATTTCGACTTGAGGTCGGGGTCGTCACGCAGGTCGTGATCGGATATGTAGCCGTATGGAATGCCCAGGGTATCGAAGGCCAGGCGGTACCAGCCCTCGTTCTGCGTATTGGTCCAGGTGTGAAGGATCGCGATGCGAGGCACCGCCAGCTCATGAGTCGGGATCTTGGGCATCTCTTTTAGAAGCTTGACGTTCAATCCGAGATCTCCGGAGGCGGCGGCGAGCTTCTGCTTCACCGCCGGATCCGACGGAATCAGGAAGGTGCCGCGCGGGTATTTCCGGCCTTCCGCTTCGAATCCCTCCTCCGCCGCCAGCATCCTGATCTGCGGATATCTGAAGCGCAGAAGCGCCAGGTTCAGGTCTGCGTGGTTGGCGACGGCGAATGCTACGCCTTCGTTTCCTTCAATGGAGCCCTGGGGCCTGGCATCGGCAGGGAGCAGCTTCATCGCTCCGCCCAGCACGGCCGTGTCCTTCACGCGGACGGTCTTGACGTTCTTGAGCGCGCCCATGGTCCAACCGGTGTCGTCATACGGGCGGGGCTCGCTGGGATTGAAGTACTGGGTATCGAGCAGCATGTCCGCCATGCGGGAGTACGGTTGATCCATGCGCACCACATAGCTGCCGGGAGCGAATTCGCCATCCTTGGTCTTGATGGTCTCTGTGGCCAGATGTACTTCGCATACCTGGCGGCGCAGGAGGTTCACGAGGTCCGCAGCGTCGAACTGGCGCTTTTCGTCTGCCGGGATCACGTAAGCGGCCGGACCCTCGTTAGTGGCCTTGGCAACAGACCGTTTGCTCTTGAGATAGAAATTCTGAAGGAAACGGTCGCGGTTGTCCGCCACATAGCGCATCGCCAGCAGAATGGCGCTCTGCTGCAGGTTGATGTTGTTGCGAATCGACCACTTGACCCTGGGAAGCGGCGGGTTTGGACGATACCATGCACGGCGGGTCTGGTTCGGTTGGACCGTGCGCTCACCCGTGTCGGCTCCTCTGCCGCCAAAAGTCTCGTAGAACCGGCCGATCGAGTTATGGCCGTTGGCGATGTAGAACATGTAGTTGGGCGCCCAGCCGTCGAAGAAACCCTGGGTCCACACACCGGGCACCCCGCGCTTGGTCATCTCCTCGACCTCGTAATAAGCCAGCGACTGCCATTCGTTGACCAGGATCGGGTCCACCCAGGCGTTGTATGGGCCGGTGCCGGTCGAGGTGTAGAGAAAGGGCACGGATTCGTGCAGGTCATGGAGCACGACGGGGTGCCATTCGAGGAAATTCTTCATCAGTACCTGCGACAGGCGCAGCGACAGGGTTATTCCGTCGCGGTTGTTGTCGTGGGCCACGTACTTTCCCCAGTAAAGCAGGTTCGGGGCCTGCTTCTTCGGGTTCTCCTTACGGTAGCGGTATATGTCGACCTGCCGGTCGCGCCCGTCGACCTCGATCACCGGGGTTATCATGACGACGATGTTCCTGCGGAGATTCTGTATAAATGGGGATTCCTCCACCGCCAGCCGATAGGCAAGCTCCATGAGCATCTCGGGCGAGCCGGTCTCTCCGGAGTGCATGGCGCCCGTAACCCAATAGATCGGCTTCGTCTCCGCCATGAGCGCGGCGGCCTGCGCGTCGTCCTTGATTTTGCGAGGATCGGCCAGGAGCGCGTTCGCTTCCTTGATCCGCTCGAGTCTGGCCATGTTGGCCTCGTCGGAGACGAGCACAGCCAGCATTTCCCGGCCTTCATCCGACAGGCCGATGGTGTTGGCCCGGACCCGGGGCGTGGCCGCTGCCAGCGCCTTCATGTACCGGTTGATGTCTTTCGTATAGGTCAGCTTCTCCGGCGTGCCGATCACGTACCCGAGCACATTGTCGGGCGACGGGACCGTTTCGCTTGCCGGCAGGTGGTCGACCAGTTCGGTCAGGAAGAACTTCTCGGTTGTGTACTCGCGGATCTTGGCCGTGTAATCCTGCGCAATTGCCTGCGCGGCGGGCGCCGGTTTGGCCTTGCGCGCCTGGGTCCTACCCGCGAGAGTGCACGGCAGAACAAGCAGGAAAAGGATCAGAAAACGTGAAATTCGGTGACGGACTGTGGCGTTCATCAAGCCTCCCTAGTAACATCGGCTTTGAAACCTGGCACTGCCGATGGTATCCAATACCATATGACACCTGAAGGAGGTGCGGTATGAAATATCGTCTCTCACTTTTCGCCCTCATGCTCGGCCTTCTTGCGCCAGTCGGGCGCGCGGACGAGCTGATCATGAAGGACGGAAAAGAATACTCCGGAAAACTCGTCCGTGCCGACTCCAATATCGTCGAATTTCGGGTCGCCGGCAAGATAGAGACTTTCAACACGCGCGACGTGGCCCAGATCGTTTTCCGAGAACCGGGGCTGGTCAATCCCCCGTCGGCGAGGAGCGTGAGAACCCCGACTCCTGCGGAGCCGGTTGCGGCCCCGCCTTCAGGCAACCCTCCGGCGGAAAGGGTCCTGCAATCGAGGCCTGCCTCCGACCAGCCTGATACATCACGACCGACAGTCACCTTGCCCGCAGGAACGCCATTGCTCATCCGCACCTCAGAGGAGATCGATACCGACCGCAATCAGGTTGGCGATGTATTCAATGCCGCCCTCGCGCAACCCTTGAAACTCGGAAGCGAGGAGATTGCACCGGCCGGCTCGGAGGTCAAGGGGCATGTCGCCTATGCCCAGGAGTCCGGGACCTTTGCAGGCAGGTCCGAGCTGATCCTCGAACTGATAGAACTCAAGGTACGTCACCGGACGTATCAGCTGCGCACTTCGGACTACGTCGAAGCGGGCGCGTCGAGAGGCCGGCGCACTGCCGCCACGGTCGGCGGCGCAGCCGCAGTCGGAGCCGTGATCGGCGCGATTGTGGGGGGCGGCAAGGGCGCGGCGATCGGAGCCGGAACCGGCGCGGCGGTGGGCACAGGCGTTCAGGTCCTCACCAGGGGGCAGACTCTCAAGGTTCCTGCCGAAACACTCCTCGAATTCAAACTCCAGCACCCCCTGACGCTGGAGGTGCCCTGACGCACCACCATGAATCACCGGACGGCAGCGCACCGCCCGGAGCTGGGAGGATGCAGGCCTCGCTAGCCGTTGCAGGCGAGGCATGGGGCTCTGAAATCCTCCGATTACCCGGACACGGACTGGCACGGATCTGGCAGGCACCGAGACTGAATCAGTGCCGACGCGCATGGATCTCTGTTCTCTTCTTGGTAGGCCGACCGGCCATGCCTCCTGCTGCGATCTCCAGGATCCGGAACGGCCGGCGCCCTCAATTCCTGTTCTTCTCCCCGGAAATCCTGCTATCCTGTGCCAATGTTGAGAGCGGTCATCTTCGACTTCAACGGCATTATCCTCGACGACGAACCCCTGCACTACCGTGCCATGAAGGAAGCGGTGTCGAGCCTGGGCATCGACCTCGCTGAAGCGGAGTACCTGGAGGAGTTCCTTCCATTCGACGACTGGAGCTGCCTGTCTGCGATCTGCGAAAAACACGGCCGCAACTTGACGGAGGCGGAACGGGAGCGTGCGCTGTTTCTGAAGTCGAGCGGCTATGCCCGCCTGCTCAAGGGATCGTATCCGGTATTTCCGGGCGCCGCGGAGCTTGTGGCTGAGGCTGCGGCCCGGTATCCTCTGGCAATCGCCACCGGGGCGCGCCGCGAGGAAGTGTGCCAGACCCTCGAGACGACCGGGCTGGCACGTTATTTTACGGTCGTCGTAGCAGCCCAGGACTTCACGCTTGGAAAGCCCCATCCCGAGAGTTTCCTCCTCGCTCTCGAAAGGCTGAATGCCCGGCTGGACGGCCGCCTGCCTGCGATCAGGCCGGCCGAGTGCCTCGTGATCGAAGATTCGGTGGCCGGCATCGAAGGCGCCAGGAAAGCAGGCATGTCCTGCCTCGCTGTCGCAAACACCTATCCCCGCGAGAAACTGACCGGAGCCAACCGGGTAGTGGATTCTCTCAGGGAAGTCGATGTCAGGAGTCTTGAGGCGCTTTTCGGGGAGGATCCGTGATCACGGATGTCCTTCGGGCGCGCAGGATCTTTTCTGAGATAGCATCCCTCGAGGAGTCCGTTTTCCCCCTGGATCGCGCGGCGCTGGCCATACCGCTGGAAGACTATCCGAACCTGAACATCGAGGATTATACCCGGCAGCTCGACAGGATGGCGGTCAGCGCCGAGGTCCTCCTGGGCAGCGACCGCACGCCACCGAGTGTCCTGGAAAGCTTGAATGAGGTGCTCTTCGTCCGCGAAGGCCTGCGCGGGAACACCGAAGACTACTACGATCCGCGCAACAGTCTCCTGAATGAGGTGCTGGATCGCAAGCTCGGCATCCCGATCTCCCTGTCGGTCATCTACATGGAGACAGCAAGAAGGATAGGCCTCGCTCTGCAAGGCGTGGGCTTCCCGGGTCACTTCATCGTGAAGTACGAAGACACGAGCCATCAGATACTGATCGACCCTTTCAATCAAGGGCGCTTGCTCACGGAGGGACAGTGTCAGGAACTGCTCGACCGGGTTTACGGGGGCAGTGTGCAGGTACAGCCGGCCTTCCTCCAGCCCATGAGCAAGAGGGAGATCGTCACGCGTATGCTTTTCAATCTCAAGGGCATTTACTACCAGAAGGAGGACTACCGGAGGGCCCTCACCATCGTGGAACGGATCCTCATGCTCAATCCTGGGACGCCTTCGGAGGTGCGCGATCGCGGGCTGCTGTTCATGCAGACGAGCCTGTTCGCCAGGGCACTATCGGACCTCGAGTATTACCTCTCGATCGCGACCGCACCTCCAGACGAGGCATTCGTTCGGAGCCACATCCGGCTCCTCCGCAGGATCGTCAGTTGCACAAACTGAAGCGCCCGCGTGCGCCAGCGTGTCGCGCCAGAGCCGCGAAGTTGCCCCATGAAATGTCCCAAAAACACCGCCCGACTGCGACGAATCCCAAATCCCCGCGCGCCGTCAACCGCGGCCCTTGATTGAGCCGGTGGCGCGCGGGGATTCCGACGGGCAAACGTCACTCGCTAGAAGATGATTTTCAGCTGCATGTGAATCGTGCGGGGCAGATTCCGCTGCGTCAGGTTCAGCTGCCCCAGGCTTGAAGATGTGGCTGAGGTGGTCGCCAGCCCCGTGAACCAGGGGTGGTTGAACGCGTTGATCATCTCGCATCGGTACTGGAGCTTCGCCTGCTCCGTGATCGGGAAGTTTTTGAATATCGACAGGTTGACATCGAAGCGCGTCGGGAACCTGATGTCCGGAAAGACGGTGGGGAAGTCGCGCAGCGTGTTCGGGGTCTGCGCCTTCCAAATGGTGTTGTTGAACCAGCGCATGATAGTCCGCTCGCTCTCTGGAAGCGCCGCGCTCGCTTCGGTGGTCTTGGGGCCGTTGGGATGATCGACGGCATAGCCGGAAAAGACCTCGGTGAATCCGTTGACCTGCCATCCTCCCACGATCTGGTTGGCCCAGCCGGGTGCGTCCGGCAGCCAGCGCTCGCCCTTTCCAAAGGGAAGGTTCCAGGTGCTGGCCAGGGTGAACCGGTGCGGAGTGTCGAGCTCGCGGGCAAGCCGGCGCTCGAGCCTGGAGCTGTCCGGATCTGAGAGGTTGAAATCCTGGTTGTTCAGGAAACTGATCTGCTCGAGTGTCTTCGACCAGGTGTAGCCCGCCAGGATGCTGAACCCCCTGGTGAATCGCTTGACCAGCTTGGATTGCATGCCGTTGTACGACGAGCTTCCGATCGGGATGTTGTTCATCGTCACGCCCGAGTACTGCGGAAACGGCACAAGCAGGTAGCGGCGCTGGATCGTACTGCCGTTCAGCGAGGCGTTGTTGGGCAGAAGTCCCGCCATGGGATTGGCGACCTTCTCGGCGTAGTAGCTGTCGGGCTTGCCGAGTTCCGACACGGGGTAGACATTCAGTGCTGCGCTGACGGGCAGCCGGCGCGTCCTGTTTCCCACGTAGGCCACGTCAAGCACCAGGTTCCATGACAATTCCCGCTCGAAGTCTATGGAGAACGTGTGGGCATAAGGAATTGAGCGGTTCAGGTAATTGAAAGAAATGCCCAGTCCCAGATCCGTGGAGGTGCCAAGTGCATTACCAATGGGTTCGAGCAGCCTTGCAGGAAATGGATTGTACAGCAGGGCACCGGGCTTGCCGAATTCCGTGGAAGCCACAATGGGAGTGCTCTGCGCATACCCGTTGGTCCCTCCTGTGGCGCGCTGCCCGAGATAATACAGGCCGTAACCGCCCCGGAGGACCATCTTCTCGGTGACCTTGTAGGCCATGCCGACCCTGGGCTGGAGGTTGTTGCGGTCGGGCGCGAACGCCAGACGCGACTCCCCTTCCGTACCCGCGTAGAGAAGGCCGCCGGTCAAATTCAGGGGTGGGGCGGAAATAGGGGCAGGTTGACCGAAAGCGAAGCCGCGTGTCTGGCGGTTGAATCGCTCCGTGGTCGGAGCCTCGTAGTCCCATCGCAGTCCCAGGTTGAGGGTCAGCCGGGAGGTCACCCTCCAGTCGTCCTGCAAGTACAGCACATAATAGAGATTCTGCCACGCGAACGTCTGGTTTTTCTGAACGTTGCCGCTGCCAGGGTATCCAAGCAGGAAGGAAGCGTAAGAGTCGCCCGAGGTGGTGTCGCTCTTGGCCGGATTCCTCCCCGTCATTATTCTGGTGAAGCTGAAGGAGCCGGTCGTGTTGCCGGGCGCAACGTCGAACCACCGGTAAACCCGGAATTCAAACCCGGTCTTGATGGTGTGCGTGCGCACGGTCTTCGTCAGGTTGGTCTGCACACTGTAGGTGTAGTCCGGATTCAGGGTTTCGGGACGGCTGGCGCCGAATGCCTGGTACCCTTCGAGGTTGAACTGCGGGAAGTGCCAGGGCTTGTTGTACTGCGCCACCAGGCTCGACGGAAAACCGATTGTCGTCGGGTCGAATCCGGCGCCGAATGTGCCGCTGCGGTTGTGCCATTTCAAGGCCCCGATCCGGGCGTTGAAAAGCGTCGTGGGATTCAGCGTGCTGGTCCAGTCGACGGCGCCGCTCGTATCGCCGCGCACCAGCGGCTGGTTGCCGCTCGGCTCGGCGGCGTTGGTGCCCCAGATCGTGCTGCGGTGCTCGTGCAGCAGATTGTGACCGTAGCGCACGTAGACGTTGTTCCTGGAATTGACCGCCCAGTCCAGACGCCCGATGTAAGAGTCGAAATGCTGGACCCAGCGGGATGGATAGGTGTAGTTGTTGGCATGGTGCGGTCCGTCGCCGGGGCCGTTGGGCAGCGGATAGTACTGAGCCTGCACGATCTTCAGCGCCACAGGATCAATACGGTTGGCCGGAATGACGTTGTTCGGGAACTGGTCACGGACGTACGTGTTGGTGGCCGGATCCAGACGGGTGGTAAGAGGGTCGTAAATCAGGACCGGCTGGCCGGATGAGTTGCGCAGGCTGCTGAAATCTCCGTTGCGGACGTCGGCAGTAGGGAAGGTCACCACACCCGGATCGGCTGTGCCCTGACGGATTCCCTCATAGTTCACCATGAAGAAGAGCTTGTCGCGCCCGTCGAAGAGCCCCGGGATCCTCACTGGGCCGTCGACCTGCGTGCCGAAGGTGTGGATCTTGGCTGAGGGACGGCGGGCTTTGCCGGTCTCGGGATCGATCGTGCCGCCGCGGTTCAGCTCGAAGGTGTTGGCGTTGAATACGCTGGCCTGCTCGTCGAAGAAGGCCGATCCGTGGTACGCGTTGGTGCCCGACCTGAGCGAGATATTGATCACGCCGCCGCCCGAACGGCCGTACTGAGCGTCGTAGGTGTTCGTCTGGACCTTGAATTCCTGCGTGGCGTCCACGGTGGGAACGAGCGAGATGCTGCGCTCCGACCGCACGGCGGTCACGCCGTCGATCAGCACTTCGTTTTCCTTCGGGCGGCCGCCATTGATGGACATGCCGGAGCTTCCGGCGAAATCCAGGGGCCTCAGGTAGCGCCATGTGCCCTGTTTCAGCACGCCGGGACTGAGCCAGGCCAGCTGAAACGGATTGCGACCCGAAGTCGGCACGTTGAGGAGTTCTGTGTTAGTAATGACGGTTCCGCGGCTCGCCGTGCTGGTATCGATGACCGCCATCCGGTCGGTGACTGTTACGGTCTCAGTCATTTCCCCCAGCGCCATCTGAATATCGAGTCGCAGATGGTCGTTCACACGGAGCTCGATGCCGGATCGGACATAGCGCCTGAAGCCGGGCAGTTCGGCTTCCACGCGATAGTAGCCGGGCTGGAGGAACGGGACCAGATAGGCTCCTTCAGGATTGCTGATCGTGGAGAAGGAGACATTTCGTTCTTCGCTGGTGACCTTGATCTGCGCGCCCGGAATAGCCGCGCCCGATGGGTCCGTAACCGTCCCATTGATCGATGCGCGGTATTCTTGCGCGCAGAGCGAGACCAGCGAGAGCATGCCGATACAGACGGCAACCAGGAAACACAATTTAAAGCGACACAATCGCACGCCCATAAAAACCTCCCTCTAACAGACATGCATAGACAGGGACTGAAAGGCCGTGAATAGGTTCGGCCATGAGCTCGGTTTTATATTTTTCCCCAACGGGTCCCCGAAGTGCAACAGGTTTGTTTGAGGCAATCGCGCGAGGCGGCCCGCTAAGTACCATGCGGACATAAGGTTACCCCGCCAGACGGTTCCAGCCTGCGTCGGGATAGGGGGCCCGGGCCCTGCTTCGAGACCCCGCTTCCGGAACAGCGGCTGATGCGCCGAAGGAGCGCGGAGGGCGTACCCCGCCGAAACAGGCCGCAGCCGCCGGACGCGAGGTAGCGCGCGGCTCCCAGTCGCGACCTCAGAAAGCTGCCTGGATTCACCATCTTGGCGTCGGCGCGCCCTTGCCACGCGGGACCAGCACGAAGCGAGGCTATGGAATTCAGCGGCCCGTTACTCGCGGATCCCGCGCCGGCGCCAGAAGGAAGCCAGCACCGATCCGGCGACGGCGCTGTAGGGACCAAAGACGGCGGAGGCCATGGCGGCTTTCTCGCTCCCCAGCACGCTGAAGGCGAGTCCCGTCGCCATGCCGCCGTTTTGCATTCCAACCTCGATGGCTACCGTCCGGCTGTCGACTCGGTTCAGGCCCAAGGCCCGGCCACCGACATAGCCCAGAAAAAACCCAGTAGTATTGTGGCATACAGAGGCGAAAAACAGGGCCGGGCCAACTACGGGGAGCTGATCACGCGACAAGGCAACGGTCACGGCAATGATGATGCAGATCGACAGCATGGAAACCATCGGCATCCAACGGCTCAGACGCCGCGTCACACCGGCTGCGTGACGGCTGAGAAGAAGCCCACCGAGCACGGGCAGCAGGATGATGTAGAGGATCGACAGCATCATCGGTCCGGCCTCGATCGGGACATATCGCCCCGCCAGCAGCTTCATGCCGAGTGGGGTCATTACGGGCGACATCAGCGTGGAACACGCCGTCATCGTCACCGAGAGGGCGACATTGCCGCCCGCGATATAGGTGATGACGTTGGACGATACGCCGCCGGGGCAGCACCCGACGAGGATCAGCCCCGCCGCCACCGGCCCCTCCAGACCGAAGGCTCCTGCGTAGATCAAACCGCCCAGGGGCATGATGGTGAACTGAAGGATGAAACCGATCAGCACGCTGAAAGGCATCCGGGCCACACGCTCGAAGTCGCCGAATGTCAGGGTCGTGCCCATGCCCAACATGATCACCTGGATCAGGGGCACGATGAGTCTACAGAGCTCGAGGCCGCCCCAGGAGACGAAAACGGAAGGAAAGAAAAGCGCCGCGCACGCAAATGCGAATACCCAGACAGTGAATGCCAGGCTTTTCCATCTGCCGCCCCAGAAC
>JACADW010000301.1 GCA_013388445.1 Acidobacteriota bacterium
GCCTGAAGGCGCGCGCCAGCAGAAACGACGGCCGCTCGGGCGTGCGCAGGCCGCACATGCGGCCCAGCGCCGGGCGCACCAGGAACTCGAAAGTCACGAAACTCGAAACGGGATTCCCCGGCAAGGCAAACACCAACCAGTCGCCCCCGCGGGCGAACACCGTCGGCTTGCCCGGCCTGATGGCCACCTTGTTGAATATGATCTCGAGGCCCATGTCCCGCAGAACGTCCTCCACCAAGTCGTACTCCCCCACCGACACCCCGCCGGTGACAACCACAACGTGGCGCTGCAAGCCCGACATGGGCTCGGTTGTTGAGAAGAATCTTCGAGATGGATCCCCTCCTATGCCGATGCCGCGCGCGCATGAAGGTTGTCTCTGTCATCACCGATCCTCGCGTCGTCGATCACATCCTGCACCAGCTCCAAAGTGAGCGCTGTGAGACCCAGGATCCCTTCGAGCCCCGCGCGCCTCCCCGGCCCGGCCCCCTTCTCCTTCCGTGACAGCACCAATACTGGCGTCGATCCAGCTGCCGGCCTGGCAGCCGCCGAGTCGAGCTGTCCAGGAGCACTACGCTCCATCTCATCCTTGGTCTGCTACACGAATCCTATTTTTACCTTGCGCTCCCCTGGATCCGCGCCAGGCAGGCAATGGCCAGCCGCCGCAAGCCTCGCGGCCAGCCAAAAGCCAGCCATTGCCTGCCTGGCCCCTTTTCTCCCCTCGAATCTCCCCTTTTACCCTTTCGGTCCCCAGATAGAAATGCCCATAGATAAAGCAGGTGTTCCAAGAAGTTTCCTCGGATCCATCCGCACTCCCGGGCGTCGTCATCTCAGTCCAGAGTTACGGAGACCGCCTAAATCTCCATCCCCATGTGCACGCCATCGCCAGCCGCGGCGTCTGGTCCGCCGACGGCAGCTTTCAAGCCATCCCGGCGCTCGACACCCGACAACTCATGCTCCTATTCCGCAACCATCTGCTCGAGAACCTGCTTGCCTGCGGCCGAATCGGCCAGGCCACCCTCGACATCCTCGACCGCTTTCACCACGCTGGCTTCTCAGCCTACGAGGGAGAGGGCGTATCTGCCGACGACAGCGCCCCCCGCGAACGCCTCGCATCCTATCTGGTTCACCCGCCCGTTGCTCTCGCCCGCCTCCACCACGACCGCGATGGCGGCATCGTCACCTACAATCCTCGCGCCCCTTCACGTTCACACCCCTCCCCTACGGCTCGCATACAATTCTCCCCCTGGATGCCCTGGCCGCTTTAACTGCCTTCATCCCGGAAAAGTTACAGCAGATCGTCCGCTATTACGGCTACTATAGAAACAAGACCCGCGGACAACGCCGGCGTCGGGGCGCTGTCGCTCCCATCCCCGGCCCGCTTCTCTCTGGCGACCCCCCCCAAGAACGACGACTTCCGCCGTTTCTGTAAACGAGCGTGGGCTCGCCTGATTCGCAAGGTGTATCTCACTGACCCCTTAACTTGCCCCAAATGCGGCGGCCGCTTGCACATCGTCGGTTTCATCGACAACCCGAGCATCATCGATAAGATCCTGCGCCACCTCAAGCTCTGGAATCTCCCCGAGCGCTCTCGCCCGCTCGGGCGTCCCGCCACCTTGGAGCCTACCCCGATTTTCTCCACTGGGCTGCTACCGCCCGGCAGTTTGACGGCATCCACTGAAGCGGCGCCTCGCTGCACCGGGTCCCGTTGCCGGTCGAAACCGCGCTGCAAGGCGCTCGTCTGAACCGCCGCCGCTTTACGAGGCTGGGGCGAGGATGCCGGAAAGCCTGGCGGACCCTTTTCCCCACCCTCTTTGCCCATCCCGAGCCCGCGCCACAGAAAAACGCCTGCCTCTTGACCGGTCCCATGGAAGAATTCCGGGGGATTTCAGGAGATTTTCACGCCCACCCGTCCTATCCTACTTTCGCAGCGAAAAGCCAAACTACTATCCCTCTCGCGCCGGGCCCAAGTTGTTATCCCATTCTTATCTCATCTTCTTGTCTCATCAGCGGAATCTGCAGGCACGGCATCGGCGCAAAGGACTGAAAATATGGATGTCAGTCTCATCCTGACGGCCCGGTTTCCAGGCCCTGTTCAAGCACCGGGGGGAGTCCCGGAGAGTCGACCGAAGAGCCCTCCGGATCGGGATCGGAATGACAGGCACACGAGGCTTGCAGGTAGTCCCGCAGGTGAGAAAAGATCGAGGACATCTTCGCACATGCAGAATTCGAGCAAGGCCCGCATCGTCGTTCAAGGGATGGAACCTGAAGGGCTGCCGATGCACGCATCGGGGACATGCATCCGAGATCTTCATTTTTCTTTCCATACCTACACCGGTCCCGGGTAGGATTTCGCCATGAACATCAAACAGCGTCCGAACCATGCCCTTTATATCCGGACCCTGCGCCGGATGTCTTCCGAGACGAGGCTGATGAAGGCCTTCGAGCTGACGGAGTTTTCGCGACAGCTCTTTCTGCGAAGCCTGCGCAGTCGCTATCCGGATCTGTCCGACGACGAGCTGCACAAGGTGTACCTGGAGCGCCTTTCGACATGTCACAACAGGAATCACTGAAGACCGTCGTCCGTACGCTCGAAGAGCTGGATATCGGCTACATGGTCACCGGTTCCATCGCGTCCAGTCTGCAGGGTGAACCCCGGTCCACGCACGACATCGACATTGTGGTCAATCTCCCCCAAAAAAAGGCACACGCGCTCGACGCGGTCCCGTTCGCTTCGGTCGTCGAGATTCGCCTAAAGAGAGACCTCGCCAGTCATGTCAGGCACGTGGTAGCCGGCGTCCCGGCGAACCTGCCGGAACTCGCCGCAGCCGCCCGGCAGGAATTTTGAGCGCGCCGGAGCCGGGGCGCTTTGGATCCGGCTGTCGCAGCTGCCGCCAGGCGGACCTTGGTTTGTTTCGATCACCGCGGCGGAAAGTGCCGTTTGCCGGCGTCATCAGGGTATCCATCTCCATAAGTGACAGAAAGGCCGCCAGGCGTGATTCGCGGTGCGGCCACTGGGCAAGAGGGAGCCGCATCTCGAGGAGCCCCGTTGAGGACCCTGAGGTCACCCGAGAGGCACCGGCAAGCCCAGCTTCCTCCGCAGCTCATCCACATCGGGGCGCAGTTCAGGCTGTGCCACGGATTCATTCCGATACTCAAAGGACATCAGCAGCGCCTCAAGCCTCTCGCGGCCTTCGGGCGTGCGTGCCGCCTGGCGCGGCGTCAGGTTTTGGAGAGCGGGAATCGGATTATCGAGCCAGGCTTCCCAATGAGCCTTCATCATTTCCGCGACGGCCGCGCTGCCTTCGGGCGACAGGGCTTTGACCTCACGTGAGCCTTTGCGATCACGGGCGCCGCCGCGGCCGGCCCGTTGCCGGAGCAGGGCCTCCACCGGTTTGCGCACCTCCTTCACGAAGGTACTCCGATCGCCCAAACGATCTTGAATCTCGCCGCGGATATTTGTCGCCCTGTTTTCGGAGTTCACCTCGACGACAATTTCTCCGCCCCTGATCTCGATCGATCCGAGGGTCGTGTTGTCCCATTCAGGGTTCAAGCGATTGCCCTTCTTTTGCCACGTCAACGTCACGCGCGTGAGTTTGCCGCAGTCGTCATAATCAGCATCGTCAAGGACCCCGTCCCGGTATTCGGGAAGGACCAGTGACTTGAGCGCCTCCAACGCCTGTTCAGGATCACAGTGGAGCTTGTAGTGCAGCAGGATGAAAGCGAGCGGATCGCCGTCGGTATTTTGCAGGACCGGGGCCGGTGGATTCAGAACTCGATCGGCGGCCTCAAAATAGAAGGACCGGAGGCGATCCTCCTGGGACCTGAGGAACGCAGGGCTGAGCGGACCGGTGCTCGCGGAGCTCCTCTTGAGTTCGTTCCTGAGGTCGATGATCGGGCCTAGCACGTCGGGTGAAAGCGCAACAGGCCCGAAGCCGGAGAGGATCGACTGGCCGGCGAGTGAGATGACACGCGCATAGACGACGCTGCCGCGCCTCAGCATTTCCGATCCCTGGCGCTCCTTGACGGTCACGTCACGTTCCAGTAACAAGTCGCGCAGCGAAAGACTGCGGCCCGGTTCGACCGCGGTGAGTACGAAAAAGCTGAAGGGCTCGGCGCAGGCCGCCTCGATGAATGACTCTTGATAGTCATCCAGACGCGAGCGGTTTTCGGCAAGGTAGGTCAGTGCCAGGGGCTGAGGCGGGAGCCCGGTCCGGAAGAGCGCCCGAACGGCTGGCTGCGGTCGCCAGGTGAAGATGAACCAGGGCACAAAGAGAGATCCGATCAAAGGCTCCCCCTCGATCTTGCTGCTGGCCGTGAACTCAAGCCACGCCCGGCGCATCAGGTCGCCGCCATAGCACCGGTCGGAGAACGACCCGATGGCGTCGATAAGCTCTCCCTCTGTTCGGCGGATCCTCTGCCACTCGGGGTCAGGAAATGTCTGGCTGGAGTTACGGGCAGCTTCTGCGTCCGACCGATAGCAGCAGTTCTTGTACTTGCGCCCACTGCCGCATGGGCACGGCTGATTCCTTCCGACTCGATAATTCATGCCTGTCTTATAGCACGCCCCTGGCTGCACATAACAATCATCTTGATGGCTCTGACAGGGCTCGTCCTTGCCATCCCTGAATCACAGAGTACAAGCTTGCAACCGTCACCGCGGATCTGTTGCAAGCGGCGGGGCTTCCGGGCGTTTCTGGATAATCCCACGGCTCAGCTGCGTGATTCAAAGAGCACGACCACCGTGACGCTCACAGACACGCATGTCCCAGCCCCCTTGCCGCGGTCCCGCAGCTTGCCCGTATTTGATTTCACTCAGCACGAGCGACGGCGCTTCTGCTATGCCGAGCGAACAGACTTCCGAGGAAGGGGGTGGATCACATCAGAGTTGGAAGCGCCGGGAGCGAGCTGGGTCCGCGCTAGAAGGCCCAGTGATACGGAGCGTTCACCGGCCTCCATCTTCGCACCCCGTGATTGACTCGTTTGGATCGCCTTGGCCACGTCCGCCTGGGTCATTCGGCGCTTTGTCCTTCGATTGCGCAGGATTCCCGCAAGTCTCAACTTGATCTCAACGTAAGATTCCTCCTGCAAGGACAGCCCGGGAACTTCTCCCGTACTGCCGACCTTCCATCCTTTGGCCTCCAGGCGTTTTCGGTTGCTGCTATGCATCGTCACACTCCTGCAGCCTCTTTCTCGATCGGGCGATCACCCATTTCGGCGTTGTCGGTGACTTCTTGCTGAAGATGTCCACGATGATAATGGCGTCGGGATCAACGCGGTAGATTATGCGCCACGTCGCCGTATCCTCGATGACGGTCGCAGCCGGAGCAAAGGAGGCAGGTCAGAAGGGGATCTCGTCGTCGCCGTCGAATGTGTGCTCCGGTAGGTCGCAAGGCCCGGACCGCGCTGACCGCGGGGCGGGAGGAACAGGAATTTCCGGCATTTGCGGGATGAACGTACGCGCTTCGAGTGCGTCCGCGATCTCGCGGAATTCTCTGCACACCTGGGCCAGCACTTCCGGTGCGATCTTGCCGTGCACGAGCCACCTCTCCAGATCGTCGGCGAGATTGGCGAGATAGCAGACCAGGTCTTCAACCTGCCTCGTCTGCTCGCCGGCCGTCTCCGACGCGTCATCCGTGTGTGACCGCCTCTCACCCTTCGCCCGGCTGGATAGGCCGGATTCGGGTGCCCCGCCGAAGCGCTTTCGGTAGCACTCCTCGATGAATGCGCCGACCGGGAGCTTCCATCGCTGTTGGGGGCTGGGACGCAGGCCGGGGAGCTTCTTCGGGTTCATGCCGAGAGCGCGCGCCATAGCCACCTGGCGCCCGTTGAGTCCGCACAGCTTCTTCGCGTTCCTCCACGCTGCTTCTTTGGCCGTCTCTTGTCGCTTCCCCATGGCCGGTACCTCCCAGGTCCCGATTCACATCAGGTCGAAAAACGCGTCGGTTCCGATCTTTCCCATGAATCGTTTGACGAGTTCGACGAGCGGCCCGTACGCCAGCGGCCAGGACCACCCGCCTTGGCCACGATACGTCATCCGATGCACGGCATAGTCACCGGAGCCGCGCGGCACAAACTTCAGGGCTGGTGCATAGCGGGTAGTCAGATGGTCGAAAGCAGGCTCATTCCATCGGATACCGAACCAGCGCATGTGCTCGGCATCGAGAGTCATCAGCGCGGAGGACGGCTCGAAGATCACGATCTCGCCGCGCACGCACTCGACGCGATGATAGCGCAGTTGGCCATGCCGTGCCATCTCCGCACGAACGAGCTCCACGTCGTGCTCGGGTATCTGCGGACCGCGCCGGTCGATGCGCCGCACCGAGACAACGCCATTGATGCTTTCGGTGAACTCGTATCCCTCCGGCATCGTGTCGAGCCTCCCCTCGCCAGGGGTCCTTGCGACGAAGTAACGCGGTTTGCGGTTTTGGTACGGCCGGCGTGCAGGTAGTACCGGTCACCTCGCCGGTTTGTATAGGAAAGCCCGTTCACGGCTGCATGATATCCCAAGTGAAACGTCGGTCGTCGGGTAACTGGGCCGCCATGATCGAAACCGGCGGAGAGCGGATCCGGCCGCCTTCCTCCCCCTTCCATGATCCCCGAGCCGACGTCAAGCCATGACGCGGCAGCGCCGGATTCTCATGCCGAGGGCTTCATCACGACCCCTGCGGACCACGGATTCCCCGTACCCCCAGTGTCCCTGATCAGCGACAATTACATGACGCGGCCTGGTCAATGTAATTGTCGATGATCAGAGCGGTCCTCTTACCCGCGGCAACCGAGCATGCCGCCGCCGATCGCCCGGCCCGGCGGCGACGTTCGCGCAGGGCCTTTCGACGCGCAGCCGATCTCGAGTGATTGGAAACGTCACCACCGGCGCCGGCATTTCGGATGCGGGGCTGCTTTCGCATCGTCGGCTACCGCTCGGCGCAGAGGGCGGCGCGAAGCCGCGCGAAGAAGGAGAGAGTGATGGCCTAGGCGGTTCGGATGATCCCGGACCTGCGCATTGCCGCGATCTCCCGGCTGCTGAAGGTGACGTCGGGGCTCGTGAAGGTAGCCAAGGCGTTTCCGATGAAGAACCGTTTTTCCTGTCATCCACGGTCACGGTCAATTGGAGAATAGTGAGCGGTGATCATAGGTTCAATCGTATACCTCTAGTTTGCATAATTGAAGGTCATCAGAACCTGGAGTTTTCCATCGGTAAGCTATTGATTCCATTGCACTTTCTGCCTCAGCTGTAACATATTGACAAGAATGGAGACGCGTGAATGCGCGCATCCTGCTGGTGCCTCGGAGCTCGTCACGCGTCTATCATGCCTTGAGGCATCGCACAGAACCCGCAAGTGCTATCGCATCAATAAGATGATACCCATCCCCCCCGGGGGCGGCAAGCACTATAATGGCTGGCCGCTTGGACCCCCGGGTTCCCCCCCGCGCCGGGGTCCCCCTCGACGGGGGCTTGGTTCACCAGCAATGCAATTGCCCGCCAGTCCCTCCAAAGGGACCTCTATGATCAACATCGTCCATCGCGTCTTGGCCCCAGGAGAGGTGCGTTTCTTTTTGAAGCTCGGCGACCAGGTTAGCGAAATCCGCCGGGGCCGCCGACATATTTCCGTTGCGGCTCGAAGTGTGGTCCAGCAAGGCAGAATGAAATCACTCTTGACGTCCCATTTGCGGCTGGCGGATGAAGCCAACCAATTCAAAGTGGGAGTCGAAGCTGAAAGCCTCGGTGATCGAATGAACCTTCACAAGTACGAAGCTGCTGCAGTCGGTGAGAGAGAACCTCTGGTCGGAATACTTGCGAAAGATCTGCAGGGCTTTTTGTGTGACGGCTGCATCCACCCAGAATGTGGTGACCAGCTGTTGCCCCTCCGCCTGTTCGTAGAGATCCCAAAATCGGCAGGCGGCGGCATGCCCTATGTCGTATCGAATGCGGGTGATGGTTTCGTCCAGGACAAAGTTGGAAGTGAACAGCGAAACACGTCGCGAAAGCAGGTCTTCGTAATAGGTCTGCGCCAACTGGTGAAGAGAATCAGAAGCTACGCTTACGGCGATCCAGCCACCGGTGTCGACAAACACCATTTAAGGCTGATCCTCATTGTAGAGGTAGCGATCGTGATTCAAGGCCGAATCGGTCTTCCCGTCACCCTGGCACATGCCAATCATCTTCACCAGGGGGTTGTCCGGATCCAGATTTGCCGGTGTCGACGGGCGCCGAATCGTCACCTCCACGCGATCGCCACTTTTCAAATCCAGCTCGTGCCGGACCTCATCGGCGAGCGAAAGGTGCCCATCATCCAGCACCTTAGCTTCATAGGTTTTCGGCACCATGGTCGCAAACTCCGATCTCAAGACTACCAAGAGTATACAACAGCGGGATGCAACCAGCGAAGTCTTATCTGCCCAAGCTGTTGCAGAGCCGGCACCTGACTTGGAAGAGCAGTATCCAGCAGGACGGAGAACAGATCAGGACCGACATCGCCGACGAGGATGGCTTGCCCCCAGCCAAGGCGGGAAGGCGCGTCTGGCTCTATGTGGGATTGGGCACCGCTCTTCTGGCCATCGTTGTAAGGATACTGATCGTGGCCGTGCGGCATCGCGGGGACGGCCCCGTGGCGAGTGCAGCCGGGAACAGCAGAAATAGGATGCCGGCCAGCAGGAGGATGAGCAGGCAATCATAGGCGACAAATCGGCGGATCACTTTCTGTTCGGAGTGATCGGCCAAGGCCCTGTACAGTTCGGCGACTAGTTCCGGAAACAGGATGAAGCGGCCCGTGAAACCACGATGAATCGCCTGCGTCAGGAAACTGGTGGCCAATCCGGTTTTCCCGCATCCGGTGGGCCCCATCCAGATGATGTTCTGTTTGTTGGGCAGAAAATCGAAGGCGTCATACAGGGACAGCATCCTCTTCTTGTCCAGCTTCGGCTGCCTGTCAAAGGGATAGGTTTCCATGACGCAGGGATCGGGAATGCGAGCGCGCCGCATTCGGAGCCGGCGGGCATTCTCGATCTTGATTTGCCACTCTTGTTCCAGGACGTACTCCAGCAGCCGGACGTGGGAAAAGCCCTGTTTCCGGGCCAGCGCCAGGACCTCGTCCCAGTGGTCCAGCAGGCCTCGCAGCCGCAGATGCTTCAGGGCCTTGGCTGTTTCGTCATTCATCGTCATCCTCCAGCAGCTGGTCATAGATGGATAAATCCGGGGCGTCCGTGAGGCTTCCTTCCAGGTATGCCTCGCGGTCGAGATAGGCTTCATCCACTTCGAC
>JACADW010000218.1 GCA_013388445.1 Acidobacteriota bacterium
GGATTGTCCTTCGCCCCTTCCCAACCGACGGTGCTGGCCGAGGCCGATCCTCCGGGCGACCTCGGCCAGCGATTCCCGGTTGACGGCGGCCGAGCGAATCCGGGACAGCCTCCCCTCGCCGGCCTCCGGGTTGTCCTCGAACAGGATCTGCGCGACCACCAGCCCGAGCACGGAGTCCCCGATGAACTCCAGCAGCTCGTTGTGGGGCACGAGTCTCATTTCGTTCGAAAACGACCGGTGCGTGAGCGCTCGCTGCAATAGTTCCGGGTCCTTGAACCGGTACCCCATGTCCAGGCACAGGCGCTGGAGGCTTGGGGGGGGATCGGAATGGCTCATGTCAGCCCTCCATGACCGGTTCGCCCACCAGCCAACCATCGCGCACGGATTTTCCCAACACCCTCGACAGCTTGCCCTTGCATGCGGAGCTTTTGGGAGATTTCCAGCGCAGCTTTCGGTAGCTTTCGCTCCTTCCCGTGTGCAAGTCTCCCGTCACCCGCTCGACAATCACATCGTGATGGCGCCCGAGCCCCCGGCGTAGAAATCGAAGCCACTTGTCTCGGCCGATTTCGAGCAGGCGCCGGGACCGCTGCCGGATGAGCAACGGGTGGATCTGTCCCTCCATCTGCGCCGCCGGCGTCATCGGTCTTTTGGAATATTGAAAAACGTGCAAGTAGGAAAACGGCATCTTCTCGACCCATCTTTCGGTCTCGGCGGCCTCTGCGTCGCTCTCTTGAGGGAATCCCGTGATGATGTCGGTTCCCAGCGCCGCATCGGGAAAATCTCTCGCCAGCCGATCGAGAAGATGTGCGATGGCATCGGGGTCTTGCCGGCGCCCCATCCGGGCCAGTACGGTCGCGGAGCCGCTCTGGACAGGAATATGGAAGTGAGGACAGACCCTCTTCGATTGCGACAGGTATTGCAGCAATTCCTCTGTCCATTCAGCGGGTTCGATGGATGTCAGGCGGATTCGCCCCGGCCAGTCGATCCGCTCGCACAACCGATCGAGCCGCTCAAGGAGCCAAACCAGCGACCGGCCTTCGACGACCCCGTATCGGCCGAGATGGATGCCGACCAGAACGATTTCCAGATGGCCCGCCGAGACTAGCGCCTGGAAATTGCGCTCCACCTCCGAAATCTCGAGGGATCTTTCCGGGCCGCGAACCGACGGGATCACGCAATAGCTGCAGCGGGAGTTGCACCCGTCTTGAACCTTGAGAAAAGCTCGCTGGCGTTCGAGCACACCCGGGCCGCAGCCTGCAAGAGCCCGTCCCTGGATTTCTTCGTGCTCGCGTTTGGCCGAGCTCAGCAGCGCCTGAGCGACTCGTTCCGGTTCGCCAGGATCGATAACACAGCGCACATTGGGATAGCGCGCAAGCGATTCGCGGCAGGTACGGGTCGCGCAGCCGGTGACCACGACGGGCATTCCGGGCAGCTTTTTACCGAGCGAACCTAAGATTTTTCTTGAGTCACGGTCGGCCTTGTGGGTGACAGTGCAAGTGTTGAGCAGGACCACGTCGGCGTTTTCGGGTTCTTCTTCGAGCCGGACCCTTTCTCCAAGCCGGGCCAGCATCTCTCTCGCGTCGGCCAGGTTGACCTTGCAGCCGAGACTTCGCAGGTGAACTCGCAGCGGCATGGGAGGTTCGGGCGGGGACAGGATGACTCTCCTTCGTCTGGTCCATATCCTGCAAAAACGCCGGGCACCAATTTACCCAAACGGGGAAAAGGTTCAATACCTTGACATGGAATGCGGCCGAAAATACCCTTGGCGCAAGGTATCGAGGCTTCCATTGACCATGCTCGCTGACGTCCAGACGGTCTTGTTGAAAGAAGGCATCGTCGGTGCGCCGGCGCTTGAGCGAGCGAACGCCGACCGGGAATCCAGGGGCGGCAGTCTGGTGGAGGCTCTGGTCCGGCTCTCGCTCGCGGACGAATCGGTGATCGCCCGGTGCCTGGCCAGCGCGTACTCCCTGCCGCTCGCCGAGAGCGTTCAATTCGACAACCTCCCCGTTTTCGTGACGCGCCTTCTGCCTCCGAACCTGGCCCGGACTCACCGGGCGATCCCGCTCATGCTGGACCGCGGCGTTCTCCACGTGGCTCTGAGCGATCCCACCAACCGGCGCGCGCTCGAAACCATCGCCGCAACCACGGGGTACATCGCCTCTCCGGTCGTGGCGCCCGTGAGCCTGATTGCCTCTGCGATCACTCGATATTACCCGGTTGGACCAGAGGCGCAGGACGGCACCGCAAAGACCTCCTCGATAGAAGACCGTCCGCGATCGGTGTTTTCGCATCCGCCTCCGGCGACCACGCCGGCCCCGGCCCAGCAGACACAACCCTCGGGATCTGCGACGGGAGGCGAACTCGAGGGGTTGTTCTCGTCCAGGACCGCTCCTTCGAATGAAGTCGTAACTCTCGATAAAGCCAAGAAAACCAGATCTCAAAGCCCAGGAGAAATCGCGCAGGCTGTCTTGCAGAAGATGCGCGATGACGAGGCCCGCGCCGTGCCCCTGCCTCCCGGTCCCAGAACCGAGCCTCTGAGTCCGGCTGCCGGATCCGCCCCCATCAAGCCACCTGCGAAGGACGGACAGGCCGTGTCTTCTCCGACAAGGGCCAGCCCGGCTGCTACTTCCAGCCAGATTCTCGGAGCCGAGCAGGCACTGGCGGCCATCCAGGAAGCCTCTTCACGGGACGAAATCGCACAGGTGATCGTTCGCTATGCAGCGCAACTCCTGCCCCGAGCTGTCCTACTGGCGGTGAAAAACGACCTCTTGGTCGGCTGGGCCGCCGCCGGAGCCGAGATCGGCGACATCCAAGTCAAGGGCATCATGGTACCCCTCGGATCGCCATCCGTGATCAAGACAGTGCGGGAGACGGGGACCGACTATTTCGGGACCATGCCCAGAACCGTCGTCAACGAGACCTTTCTAACCGCGCTCGGGCGAATTCGCCCGGAACAGGTCGTCCTCATTCCCATCAACGTCCGCCACCGTCCCGTTGCGATACTGTATGGTGATTGCGCGAATGCTCCGGGATTCGTGTCCGACCTGAGCGCGCTGCACCTTTTCGCCGTTCACGCCGGGGCTGCTTTCGAGCGCATCCTTCTGGATCGAAAGATCCACAAAACGATCATCCGCTAGACAGACTCTTGGATGCGGACTGCTCCCTTGACTCGGATGGAGTTTTCAACATTTTATCAACATCCCGAAAAAAAATCGGCCGTTAGGCCTCAAGCGATAATCGAAAAATTGAAGAAAAGCCGGATCGACGGTTTTGAAAAATAACTATGATTATCAATATGTTACGCAAAACAGTGGCGAGCGGCCTTGTAGAATATTTTTCTTGAATGATATCGGAAACATCCAAAATACGATGATAGCAATCCTGTGGAAAACTCAAATATTTCAAACGTGATAGATGGGTACGAGCCGGGAGAGATTCTCGGGAGTGTTGTCCTCGGGGTGATCCAGGACGTGTTCGAGAAGGGAATCCAGGACCTTTCCAACCACAGGTCCAGGTTGGATCTTGAGGATTTCCATGACCTTCCTGCCGTCGATGGCAAGGTCGGTGACCTTTAGCACCGCGTCTTGCTTCAGCACCTTTCGGATACGGGCCCTGAGGCGCCGAAGGTTCGAAATACCCGACTCGACCAACTTTCCCCTGCCCTGCACGTCCGCTTGCTGCATGCGAAACGCGTCATCCAGTAGATCGAGACCGATCCGTCGAACCAGCCTGCGCACCGCGCCATCGCTCCAACCGGGATCGTAGTGCACCATGTGATTCTGAATCAGTGTAACGATGCGGCGGCGGTCCTCGTTGGAAAACCGGAGTCGAGAAAGAATGGCGCCGGCCATTTCGGCGGACACGCGCTCGTGCTGGTAGAAGGTCCTCTCCCTTTCTGGGCCGGCTGCGGTCCTGGGCTTTCCGATGTCGTGGAGAAGCACGGCCAAGCGAAAGACGCTGTCCCCGCGTGAATGTCGAAGGCACTCGAGCGCATGGCGGTACACGTCGAACCGGTGGAAGCGGTTTTGGAAAAAACCAATTCCTTCGAGTAGTTCTGGGATGATTTCGGTCAGCAATCCCGAGAGGCGCAGTAGCTCCACACCCCGGTCGGGATTTGGTCCGCCAAGGATCTTGAGCAGTTCTTCCCGGACCCTTTCGGGAGCGACCTTTCGAAAGATCGCAAGCGAAGCCGGTATGGCTGCGAGCGTTTCCTTCTCGATTTTGAACCCGAGAATGCTGGCCAGCCGCACCGCCCGAAGCGGCCGCAGGCCGTCCTCATTGAAGCGTTCCCTGGCGTCTCCCACGGCGCGGATGAGCCTTCTTTTCAAGTCGCGCTGACCGCCGAAGGGATCGATGATGGTCTTTTTCGCTACATCGATCGCGATTGCGTTTACGGTAAAGTCTCTTCGCTTCAGATCCTCCGTCAACGAATCGAGAAAAACCACCCCGTCCGGATGCCGCCCGTCGGAATACTTCCCCTCGCCCCGGAAGGTCGTCACTTCCACGGAAAAACCGCCCAGGATGACGGTGACAGTCCCGTGCGCGATCCCGGTCGGCACCGTTTTTTCGAACTCCTCGCACACCTCCTCAGGCCGGGCCAGGGTGGCGACGTCCCAGTCGCCGGGTTTTCTCCCGAGCAACAAATCCCTCACCACGCCTCCCACGACGAACGCCGGGCGATCTCTCCGATCGAGCCGTTGCACGATCTCGCGAACGGGGCCAGGAATACGAAAAAATCTCGTCGGCTCCGGCCGTTGGGCAGGCTCTCTCGCGCGTTCTCTGAGCTTTTTCTGTCTGTTCAGTGGACGGATTCCTTGCGGCGTAGGGCCAACCGATACTGGTCGAGAAAATCGAAATACATGATGATCAGCGCGTTTCTGACTCCGGGCTCGAGACCGGCCACGTACTCGCTCGCCGAACTCACGTCATCGCATGCCAAGAGGCCGGCCAAGGCGGTCTTGAGTTTCTCGGCCATGCCGGATTCCGCCAGATGCAAGCCGTCTTGGGTCTTTTCAAAAGCGTCTCGGATCATCTGGTTGGAAAACAGATGATGGACGCCGCGAAGCCCGGCACGAAGGATCTTTTCGAACGTCTCGACGCGCTTCACGCTTGCCAGAAGTAGCGGCTTGGAATGCATGGGGAACACGCCCAAAAAAACGCCCCCGACCTGATTCGAACAGGTGACCTTCCGCTTAGGAGGCGGATGCTCTATCCGACTGAGCTACGGGGGCAAACCTCCGGTTATTTGAAAAGACCACGGACCCGGCATATATGCTGGCCAGAATGCGATGTCAAGGCGCCTCGGACGAGTCCGTTCAGGAGTACCGAATCAGGCTGAATGTCGGAACGTCGCCGAGCTGTTTCCGTCCGTCCAGAAAGCCAAGCTCGATGACAAAAAGAAATCCCGCCACGATACCTTTTTGCCTGGCAACCAGCCTGGCGCAGGCGGCCGCGGTTCCTCCCGTTGCCAGAAGGTCGTCCACGATCAGGATCCGCTGTCCCGGCCCTACGGCGTCTTTGTGGATCTCCAGCGAGTTTGTTCCGTATTCGAGCGAATACGACTCCCGGTCGGTCTGATACGGTAGTTTTCCGGGTTTTCGCGCCGGGATGAATCCGCATCCGAGCCGCATGGCCAGGGCGCCGCCGAACACGAAACCGCGGCTCTCGATGCC
>JACADW010000246.1 GCA_013388445.1 Acidobacteriota bacterium
AAGCTGATGGTCGGCAGGAAGCTCTGAGGAACCGCCGTCCCGAACCGACAAATACGGAGGACAATGCGATGGCTGCCACCCGGAATTGCCTGGTCTTCGATCTCGGTGCCGAGAGCGGCCGCGCCGTTCTGGGCAGTTTCGACGGAAACAAGCTGACGCTGGAGGAAATCCACCGTTTCCCCAATGGGCCGGTCCAGGTCCTGGATACTCTTTACTGGGACAGCCTGCGCCTGTTCGCGGAGATCAAGCGCGGCATCTCCGCTGCCATCCGCGGCAAGTCAGGAGGGGTGGACACGCTGGGTATCGATACATGGGGGGTCGATTTCGGGCTTTTGGACCGCAGAGGCGAGTTGCTGGGCAATCCTTACCATTACCGCGACCGCCGCAGCGATGGAATGCTCGAAGAGGCCTTCAGCCGGGTTCCACGGCGGGAGATCTTCGAACGAACGGGCATCCAGTTCATGCAGATAAACACGCTGTACCAGCTGCTGGCCATGGCGATCCAGGAATCGCCTGTCCTCCTGAATGCGCGCACACTGCTAATGATGCCGGATCTTTTCAACTACTGGCTGACGGGGAAAGCCGTCAGTGAACGGACCATCGCCAGCACCAGCCAGTGCCTCGATCCGACCACAGGCAATTGGGCCTCGGACCTGGTTGAGCGCCTCGGAATCCCGGCTAGGATTTTCCCCGAGGTTGTCGCACCGGGGACGATTCTCGGGGATGTGGCCGGCTCAGTCGTTGCCGAGACCGGTTCACTCCCGATGAGAGTGGTCGCTGGGGGCTGCCACGATACCGCCAGCGCCGTCGCTGCGGTGCCGGCGCAAGACAGCGACTATGCATACCTCAGCTCCGGGACTTGGTCGCTCATGGGAGTGGAAATCCCAAGACCCGTCATCAACGCAAAGTCGCTGGACTACAACTTCACCAATGAGGGCGGCGTCTGCTCCACGATACGGCTGCTGAAGAACATCATGGGCCTGTGGCTCATCCAGGAATGCAGGCGCGCGTGGGCAGCGGAAGGATCGCCGCTCACCTACGAGGAGATCGCGCACATCGCTTCCGAAGCTCCGGCGTTCGCTGCGCTCGTCGACCCTGACCATGGCGAGTTTCTGGCACTCGGAGACATGCCTGCGCGCATCCGCGCCTTCTGCCTTTACTCAGGCCAGCAGCCCCCCGGGGATATCGCCTCAACGGCGCGATCGGTGTTCGAGAGTCTCGCTCTCAAGTATCGCTTCGTGCTCGAGCGGCTGGAGGAGCTTGTCGGCAGGCGGCTCGAGACGATCCACATCGTCGGCGGCGGCTCGCAAAACCGTCTGCTCTGCCAGTTCACAGCCGACGCGACGGGCCGTTCGGTAACAGCCGGCCCGGTGGAAGCAACGGCTGCCGGAAACGCACTTATGCAGTTGATGGCCCTCGGGGAGATTCACTCGCTCCAGGAGGGTCGGGAGCTTGTCCGCCGTTCCTTCACCACGGAGCTGTACGAGCCGCGGGACACGGCACGTTGGAACGAGGCATACCAGCGCTTCACCGCCATCCTCAAGCAGTAGCGGCGGGCAGCCGGGAGCATCTGTCGCAAGATCCACTGCTCAATTCGACCGGCGATTCGGCGTCGGGTCGCCAAGCCAGGGCATTGATGAGTGCAACTGCCAATCCCGCGCATTCTCTCCGCAAACCCAGCCTGCACATGGCTCGCCCGTGTTAGCAGCCGGTCTCCAGATTGGAGACCGGCGACCCGCTCAGGCTGGCGATACCTAAGGATGTGAGCTGCGAAACGGCCGCGACATTTCGCGGTTCTGACGGTGATCCCCCGGTCAAGCAAAAAAAGATTGACATAGCCATTTGATTATTGTAATAAATCTTTAGCACATTAGATCTAATTTGAGAGCTTGGAGGTGTGGCCTTGGAATTCAGGATCGATCTGAAAAGCGGAGTTCCACTATACCGGCAGATCATCGAGCAGGTGAAATTCGCCATATCCCGCAGAGACCTTCACCCCGGCTCTCAGCTCCCCACCGTAAGACAACTGGCCGTTGATCTTTCCATCAACCCGAACACGGTGATCCGTGCCTACAAGGAGATGGAGATCGAGGGCCTGCTGGAAACGCACCAGGGGTCGGGGACATTCGTCAGGGACTGCAGGGTCGAGATCGACGATCTCGAGCGCCGGCGAATGCTCGACCAGATCATCACCGAGATGCTCGCCCGCGCCTCGTCCTACGGATTGTCCTTCGACGAGGTCTTGCGGGGACTCGAGCAGCGAAAGGAGGGATCATTATGAAACTCGCATCGACGTCCAAGACCGGTGTCTTCGGAAGAATTGCCGGACCTGAGTTGCAGCTCGGATGCAGACTCGCTGCCTCGCTCCGCGCCGACTTCCGGTTCGCCCCGCTCAACGCCCTGCTCCTCATAGCCGTGTTTGTAGCCGGCCTCGTGCTTCACCTCGGAACCTACCCCTTCAGCACCATTGCTGTGTTGCTCTTCATGGGATCTGCGCTGGCGCTGGCAGTAATCCTGCGCGTGATGCAGGTCTGGGAATCCGTCGTGATCCTCGGCGCGGCGGACTGCCTGGCCGCCTACCTGCACCTTCGCCCGAACAGCGAGGTCCTGATAGGGACCATCATCGTCGCGCTCTTGGTTGCATCCTCTGTGCAGATCGCCTACCAGTGGGAACGTGCCGTCGTGCTTCGCTTCGGCAAGTTCCGCGCCCTCCGCAAACCCGGAATATTTGTCATCGTGCCCGTCATCGACAAGGTCGCCCGCTTCGTCGATCAGCGGATTCGGGTCACGGACTTCAGCGCGGAGATGACGCTCACTTCGGACACCGTGCCGGTGAACGTTGATGCCATCGCATTCTGGATGGTTTGGGACGCCCAGAAAGCCGTCCTCGAGGTCGAGCAGTTCGAAAGCGCCGTGATCCTCTCGGCACAGACGGCGCTCAGGAACGCCATCGGCAAGAACGACCTCGCCAACCTGCTCTCCGAACGCGACCGGCTCGGTCACGAGATCCAGAAGGTGCTGGACGAAAAGACCAACGCCTGGGGGATCACAACTCATGCGGTGGAAATACGGGACATCATAATCCCGAAGGATCTCGAGGACGCGATGAGCCGCCAGGCGCAGGCGTAACGCGAGCGCCAGAGCCGAATCATCTTGGGCACGGCGGAGACTGAGATCGCCGAGAAGTTTGCACGGGCTTCGGCCCATTACAAAGACAATCCGGTGGCATTGCATCTGCGCGCGATGAACATGGTCTATGAAGGGTTGCGGCAGAAGGGTTCGATGATTATCGTGCCCTCCACGGCCGTCGAGACGATGGGACTCGGCGCCCTTGGCGGCTTGACCGCATTCGGCCGCGACGTGCCGGCGAAGGAGACCGGCAGCGGATCGCCCGCAGGCGGCAGCTCGCCGGAGCAGTCGGGCTGAAAGGTCTCCCCGGAGAAGGGAGGCGCGGTATGAGACGAGTGACCATCATCATCCTCATCTGCTTCGCGTGTCTCCTTTGGCTGGGGCTGCGTTCGTCAAACCCGGGCGCCCGAGGAGTTCGCGCCCGGGCCTCCCCTGAGGCTGACACCCCGCGACATCGCATTCCGGAGTCTGCTCCCCGGACAGTCAAGCGTCACGGCGTCGGGCCGGTTCAGGCAAATCGCATGCAGCGGGCCGTGGGACGCAGTGCCTTCCTCCCGAACGCGCTCGGCGAACAGGAGGTTGACCTTGAAACCCCGCGGGTCGACCTGAGACAGGAGCAAGCCTCAATTTCTCCTGAGGATCATGCCCGGTTCGAAGGCCGCAGGCCGAACGGCTCAGGGCGGCAGGCGGCGATCAGGCAGAGGTGCCCACGACCGGAGGAGGAATCCCTGCTCAGCCTCGTTCTCCACTGCTCGAAGATAGCCTTGACCTGGGGTCTGGAAGCCGCGTTGATCCACGAGCTCGCGGCCCTTCGTCTGTGCATCTGAACAGGTCAGTACAGCTGCAGCAGCGCCAGACAAAGTCGGGAACAACCCTGCCCTTGTGACGCGACATGTTGGACGGTGATAGGGAATCGATTTCACCTGCTTTTCCGAAAGCAGGACCGGCAGGGCAGGCCGGGGCGGCCGGGCAGACGCCGCCGGCCCGATGGTGCGGACGGGCAACTCCGGTCGTAATAGACCAGTTCGCGTTCGGCGGTCGAGATTCACCTCAGGCGGGTGACACTCAGCCCTTGAGGTAATTGCCGTAGCCGATGATGACCAACGACACCACCAGAATGATCAGGCCGGCTGCAAGTACCCTCTTCGTCCTGGCGCTCACCCCCCTCCACTCGCCCAGAACAATTCCCAGCAAGGAACTGAAGAAAATCGCGCTCGACATCAGCACCGTCCAGCCAGCGAAGGCATACGCCCCGATCTTGGTGTCGGCCACCTTGAAGAATATGAACTGGGAGCACCAGATGGCACCTGCCAGCGCGGCGAAGGCTGTGTTGCTGAGCAGGGGAGCATCCGACTTCACGTAGTCGCCTGCCGTGCGGTTCTTGAGGTTCAGGTAGAGGCACCAGGCAAAATTGACGGTAAACCCCCCCAGGAGTACGACAACCAGTACCGGTATCCCCTTCCACATCGCCGGGGTCAGAGGCGCTGTTACGAGCGCCGCCTGCTCGATGGGCGCGCCCCCTCCGAGGCCGAAGGCCATGCCCGCACTCATGACACCGGAAAAGATCGCCACGATGAGACCTTTTCGAAAATTGAACTCGGCGACAGCCTCTTTCTTTTTTTCATCCGGCAGTTCCCTCTCCTTTGCCATGCCGGCCGCCCCGACCACCACGATACCGACCAGCGATACGGCGACCCCGATCAGGGTGGCGGTCCCGGAACGAGAAGACAGAAGCGCACCGAATTCGCCTCGGAATATGGGAGGGACAAGGGTGCCGGTGGCTGCGCAGAGTCCGCAGCCCATCGCCAGGCCGAGGCCGACTCCGAGGTAGCGGATCATCAGTCCCCAAGTCAGGCCACCCAATCCCCACATCGCGCCGAAAAGGTAACATCGGAGAAGCGTGTCCGACCCTGCAACTCTGAGGACTGTCACCACATTGGGGGAGACGGCAAAAGCGAGTGCCCACGGCACCGCGATCAGTCCGGCCAGGCAGTAGACCATCCAATAACTTTCCCAAGCCCAGTCTTTCACCTTCCTGAAAGGCAGATAGAAACTGGCGCCTGCGGCACCTCCAAGAACGTAGAGCAGGACGCCGAGCAGCGGATTGGCCGCGATGTCAGTCGTCGGGTTCATTTGTGCTCCGGTCCGTTTTATGTGCAAAAAACGCGGCGCTCTCCTCTCCAGATCTATCTTTAGGGCAGGCGCCTTGCGCAGATCCGCAGGAATCAGGTGCGCTTCGACAAGACGTCGCGTTCGTAGCGCTTTACTTCCGCAAGCCAGTCCTCGCCCACGGGGACGCCCGAGGTGTGACAATAGAAATCCCACACGGCGCCGAAGGGCAGCGTTCGGGCTTCCTCCTGCAACGCCAGGCGGCTTGTATAGTCACCCTCCTCCTCCAATCGCCGCAGCCTTTCGGCCGGCTCGAGCATCGCTTTGAGCAGCGCCTTCAGCATGTTGCGGGCGCCGATCACCCAGGCGGCCAGGCGATTGATGCTGGCATCGAAGTAGTCCAGCCCGATGCGAACCCGGTCGAGGTAGTTCCCGCGCACCAGCTCCTGGGCAATCGACTGCAGCTCGTCCGTGAGGGTGACCACATGGTCGCTGTCCCAGCGTACGCCGCGGCTCACGTGGAGGGCGATCTGCGGCAGATAGAGCAGAACGGATGAAATTTTGTCGGCGATCGTTTCCGTAGGGTGGAAGTGCCCCGCATCCAGGCACAGGAGCTTCCGCCTGCTTATCGCATAACCCAGGTAGAACTCGTGGGAGCCCACCACATAACTCTCCGAGCCGATGCCGAAGAGCTTGCCCTCAACCGAATCGACGTTCAATCGGGTATCAATCTCCTGGGCAAAAACGGCATCCAGCGCCTCCACGAGCCGCTCGCGCGGTCCCCGGCGGTCTGCCGGCGTATCTTTCATCCCATCGGGAATCCACAGATTGGTCAGGCAGGTCTTGCCGAGTTCCCTTCCGAACGCCGCACCGATCTGCCGGCATCGGATACCATGGTCGATCCAGAACCGACGGATCCCCGGATCGGGATGGGCAAGCGTGAATCCATCCGCAGCCTTCGGATGCGCAAAGTAGGTCTGATTGAAATCCAGGCCCAGGTTCTGTTCCTTGGCCCACGCAATCCAGTTTCCGAAGTGCTCGGGACCCAACGCATCGCGTTCAACCCTGCGGCCGCCGGTCTCGGCGTAGCTGGCATGGAGATTCAACCGGTGCTTGCCGGGAATCAGGGATGTCGCCTTTTCGAAATCGCGGCGCAACTCTTCGGGTGTCCGGGCTTTGCCGGGGTAGTTGCCGGTGACAGCCAGCCCGCCGCCGATTTCCTGTCCCATGTTCTCGAAACCGCCGACATCGTCACCCTGCCAGCAGTGAATACTGATGGATACGGTCGCGAGCTTTGCGACCGCCTGCTCCGTGCTGACGCCCAACCTGGCGAACCGCTCTTCGGCGAGCCGATATGCCGGTTCGATGGTGCTCGATTGTTCTGTCATAGGTGTTTTCTTGCTCTCGGTTCGTGATGGCGCCGGAAGGGTCCGGCTCCGGGCCAATTCCGCGCAACGCTGATCATACTGCCAAACTGGGATATGGATATGCCAGCACAAATTTCGTCGCTGCGTTTTCAGCCTGTCTGTGGATGGCTCCGCTCCGCATTCGCGCAAGGGGGCGCACTTTGCCTGTCCACACTGCCGGGGCGGGCTCCTGCCGATGGCCGATACCATACCCTGCGGGGTTGACGTCGGCTGAGATCACGATCGCGCTCGAGCTGTGGTAGAGTGGCCGCTTCCGGAGACCCGGAGCCTGCAGATGCCGAGCAGACTGTCACTACTCACATCCCGGATGGACGCCCTCTACGAATACGACCGGGAGCCTGTCGCACCGCAGCAGCTGAAGACCGGATGGCAGTTCGCCAGCCTCTTTGCAGGGGAGCACGTGGCCGGCACGGAATTCGTAATCGGCGCCTTCTTCGTGTTGCACGGGGTGAATGCCACCGATCTTATCGCAGGCCTGCTCGCCGGCAACCTGTTGGCCGTGCTCTCCTGGACTTTCATATGCGCCCCGATTGCTGTGGACACCCGGCTCACGCTTTACTGGTACCTGCGGCGGATCGCCGGGCCGGGATTGACCGCGATATACAACGTGGCCAACGCGGTCCTCTATTGCATCCTGGCCGGCGCCATGATCGCGGTCTCGGCGACGGCGATCGGGCTGCCGCTCGGAGTCAGAACACCCGCCCTCACCGATGTTTACCCGAGCAGCTTTGGATGGGTCCTGCTGACGTTCGCAACTGGCGCGGCATTCGTGACACTTGCGATCCTCGGGTTCGAAGGACTCAGCAGGTTTGCCCGTGTGTGCGCACCTTGGGTCCTGGTGATCTTCGTTGTCGGCGCGATCGCCATGCTGCCGCGTCTCGGCGTGCACGCCAACCTGGACAACCTCTGGGAAACCTCCCGGACGAAGATCTGGAACGGCGTCGCCAGCCCGGGCCAGGACAAGTTCTCAATCTGGCATGTGGTTTTCTTCGCCTGGTTCTGCAACCTGGCGATGCACGTCGGATTGTCGGACATGGCGCTGTTCCGCTACGCGAAACACCGGGCGTACGGCCTCTATTCGGCATTCGGTATGTACCCGGGGCATACGCTGGCCTGGCTCTGTTCCGGGATTATGGTCGCAGGAGTGGACCGGCAGATGGATCCGGGGATGATGGCTGCCGAGGCGGCCGGCGCCGCGGGCCCCGTGGCGGTTGTCCTCGCCGGGTGGACCACTGCCAATCCCACGCTCTACCGCGCCGGGTTGGCGCTCCAGTGCGTCACCCCCAACTGGCCGCGATGGAGAGCCACTGTCGTCGCCGGGCTTGTCACCACGCTGCTCTCCTGCTTCCCGGTCATTGTCATGAGGTTGCTCGATTACGTAGCGATCTACGGCCTTGTGCTTATGCCGGTGGGCGCAATCGTGGTTGCCGAACACTGGCTGTTCCCGCTCCTGGGAATTCCGAGGCATATGACCGGGGCAACGGGCCGGATGATCAACGGGCGGGCTGCCCTGGTCTGGGCCGGCACTCTCGCAGTCTGCTCCGTCCTGCCGCTCCACCTGTTCTTCCGCTGGCTCCCCGGCTATATCCTCGCTCTGGTTTCTTACACCCTGCTCCATCTGAGGTGGCGGAGGGAGTGAATGGCGAGATCGGTCTGTGGATGGCTGGCGGGAATAAGCCTTGCGGGATGCCTGGCGGCGCCAGTGCTCTATATCATCGGATATGTCGAGGCGGGCACATACAGAAACATCCTGGCAGTAATGTCGCTCTCCTGGTTCGTTTTCGCCTCTGCGTGGGCCGGAAGGAGCAGCGGACAGACATAGTGCCGTATCGTGCCACGGCCCAAGCAAGCGCCGCGGCGCCGTCTTCGGGCCTGTCGGGTTGCAGGTCCCGCTGTATCCCGCAGGCCGTTTGCCGGGCGAGATCACGCACTCAGTCGCCGTGGCTCTCAGATGGCGAGTTTCCAGGGAGCCCGATATTCCCGGGAGACGTACCTCTGGGCTTCGGGGTCGCCGACGATCATCTCCTTTTCCACATCCCACTTCACCTGCCGGCCCAGGCGCTGGGCGATGTTGGCCAGATGGCAGGCGATCATCGAATTGTGGCCGATTTCCACTTCGGAGTTGGGGAGCCGGCGCGAGCGCATGCAGTCGATGAAATTCCGGATATGGGTTGCGTGATAGTCTGAGGAACCCGCACTCTGCCTGGGCATCCCGGGCGACTTGTAGCGTCTCGGCTTGTTGATGGCATCGGTTTCGGGGTATATCTCCCAACCCTCGCGGTCGATGACGAGTACGCCCTCGTTGCCGTGAAACGCCACACCGTGTTCACGGGCCTCCGGTCCCCTTCCGACACCCAGCGCGTGCTCCCAGATCATGCTGAACTCCGGGAACTGCCAGATGGCCTGCTGCGTGTCCGGCGTCTCCATCGCATCGCCGGGATATCCGAACTTGCCTCCCACGGAGACGGCGGAGTTCGGCGCCCTTATTCCCATTGCCCAGTTAGCGATATCGATCATGTGGGCGCCCCAATCCGTCATCAGGCCGCCTGAGTAGTCCCAGTACCACCGGAACGTGGAATGGAAGCGGTTCTTGTTGAAGGGGCGCTTCGGGGCCGGCCCGAGCCACATGTCGTAGTCGACGCTCGGAGGCGCATCGCTGTCCGGGACCACCGGGATCTCACCCTTCCAATCGAGGTACGCCCATGCCCGCACCAGCCGTATCTTGCCGAGTTGACCGCTCTTTACGTGCTCAACCGCCCTCGAGTAGTGAGGGGCGCTGCGTTGCTGGGTTCCCATCTGAACGATGCGGTTGTACTTCCGCGCAGCCGCGACAACGGCACGCCCTTCGGCAATCGCGACCGTGAGGGGTTTTTCCACATAGACATCCTTCCCTGCCTGGCAGGCCATGATGGTGGGCAGGGCGTGCCAGTGGTCGGGTGTCCCCACAATAATCGCATCAATATCCTTCTGATCGAGGACCTTGCGGAAATCGCGGGTGGTGAAGGCCGGAGGCCTGTTGGAGACCGATTCCACAAGTGCCGCGCCTTTTGCCGCCTGAGCATCGTCGACATCGCAGACCGCAACGCATTCCACGTTCTCGATGCGGATCATCTTGTTCAGATCGGCCCGCCCCTGACCGCCGCTGCCGACAAGGCCGATCCTGATACGGTCATTCGCCCCCGATATCCTGTCATAGGAGGCGGCGGTGTCGCTCCTCCGTGCTCCTATCGACGCGCCGGCGAGCGCGCCTGCGGCGAGCGAATCCTTGAAAAACTCACGGCGGGTTCCTGATCTCATACAAGACCTCCTCAAAGCGCTACCTGGTTGAGCATCTTTTCCTTCTGGCTCCAGAGAGACTGGGTCAGGCCGACCTTGTATTCGTGCGGGTTGTGGAGCCGGCGATGGCTCTCGTGCAGATGCGCAAGCTGATCCTTGCGCCGCTCACGCACGCGGTCCAGCGCAGGAAAATCATAGACCACCTCGCCGCGCTTTACGATCTCCTTGAGAAGCGCCACACGGCTCGGGCCCGTCAGTCTTTTTCGGCGCAGGGGATTGTTCGGATCGACGATCACAACCGGCCCGTTACTGACATCCTCTGTGGCGGCGGTTATGGCATCGGCCTCCATGAAACCGGAGGCATCGAAGAAACGCACGACGCTCTTGACACCGGGATTGGTCATCTTCTCCGGATTGCTGCTCAGCTTGATCTTCGGCCTTCCGTTGTGTTCGACCATCTTGTAGATGCCGCCGAGGGCGCCGCCTCCCGGGCCGTCTCCGGTCACCAGGTGCGTTCCCACTCCCCAGATATCGACCTTTCCCCCCTGGGAGATAACCTCGGAGATGATGTACTCGTCGAGCTCATTCGATGCCACAATCTTTACATATTCCAGCCCGGCTTGATCCAACATCTTTCTGGACTCCTGGCTCAGAAAGGCCAGGTCTCCGCTGTCAATGCGGATACCGCTGAGACGGTGTCCCTGCGCCTCAAGTTCCTTGCCGACAATGATTGCATTGGGCACACCGCTCTGAAGCACATCATAGGTGTCCACGAGAAGCGTGCAATCCTTCGGGAACGAGCGCGCGAAGGCCCGAAAGGCTTCGAGCTCGCTCTCGAACGACTGCACCCAGCTGTGGGCGTGTGTCCCGCGCGGCGTCAGGCCCAGCAGCGCGGCGCCGAGGACATTGGAGGTTGAGTCCACGCCACCGATATAGGCTGCCCTGCAGGCGCTCAATGCGCCATCCGGCCCCGGCGCCCTCCGCAAGCCGAACTCGACGATCGTGCCGCCGTTTGCGGCTTCCCAGAGACGTGCGGCTTTGGTCGCGATCAGTGTCTGGTAGTTGATGTGGCACAGCAGGATGCTCTCCAGGACCTGGCATTCGAAGAGTCTGCCGCTGACCTGGACGAGGGGTTCATTGGGAAAAACTACGGATCCCTCCTCGACGGCTCTTATGTCGCCGCAGAATCGAAAAACCTCGAGGCTCCGGAGGGCATGGTCGGAAAATAGCGGCGTTCCGGCGGAAGTCCTGAGCGAGCGGAGGAATCCAATGTCATTGCCCGTAAAGCGCATTTCCACGACTGCCTCGATCGCCGCCTCCAGGCCCGCGGCGATCGCATAGCCGCCGTGAAACGGATTGTGTCTGAAATACAGGTCGAAGGTGGCGGAATCTTCCGATTTGCCCTGTTCGAGGTAGCCCGCGGCCATGGTGAGCTCGTAGAGGTCTGTTAGCAGTGCGCGAGTGACCAAATGGATCTCCCTCAAGAGTTACACACTTCAGATCGGAACGCCACCTTGATTCTTACGATTCTTACGCAACGGCTCTCCGACTTTCCCCCTCAATAACCTGATGCAACGGTTTCGGCTCGTCTCACTCCGAATTGAAGCTAACATATCCCATGCCCTGGGGAGGAACTTAGTAATTCAGCCGGGACGCGATCGGCATTCTCCGTCCCGTGCCGAAAGCACGCGGCGATACCTTGAGTCCCGGAGCCGCCTGCCGGCGCTTGTATTCGCTGGCGTGGATCATCCGGGCCACATCGGCCACGGTCTCGCGGTCATATCCTTGGGCCACGATTTCGTCCACGCTCATCTGGTGCTCCACCCGAAGACGCAGGATGCCATCGAGGACTTCATAGTCAGGCAACGTATCCTGGTCCGTCTGGCCCGGCCGCAGCTCAGCCGTCGGAGCACGCCGGATCGTGTTGGCGGGAATGATCTCTCTGTCCCGATTGACATATGCAGCCAGCTGATAAACGACGGTCTTGGGAACGTCGGAAATCACTGCCAGGCCTCCCGCCATGTCGCCATACAGGGTGCAGTAGCCGACGCCCAGTTCCGATTTGTTCCCCGTGCTCAGCACCAGGTGTCCGAACTTGTTTGAGAGGGCCATGAGGATGTTTCCCCGGATTCGCGCCTGGATGTTCTCCTCGGTGGTGTCCGGCACCTTATCCACGAAAGCGGGAGCGAGGATGCGGACGTACTCCTGGAAGAGCGGCTGGATCGGGATCACCTCAAATCGGATACCCAGCCTGAGAGCAAGCGTGCGGGCGTCGTCCTCACTTGCCTGCATTGAGTAGACCGAGGGCATCGATACACCGAGCACGTTCTGCGCGCCGAAGGCTTCCGCAGCGATGCAGGCCGTGACGGCCGAGTCTATGCCTCCGCTCAGCCCCAGGACGGCCGATTTGAAACCGCACTTGCGCGCGTAATCCCTGGTCCCCAGAACCAGCGCGCTGAAAAGGCTCGGCATCGGTTCGGCTTCGGCATATTCGAGGTCGGTGTCGCCCTCCGTGTCGACCAGCACCCTGTCCTCCTCGAAGCTCCTCGCCTGGGCGGAGAGATTGCCCCGCCTCCCAATCGCAAGGCTGTTGCCGTCGAAGATCAGGTCGTCGTTGCCGCCGACCAGATTCACGTAAACCAGCGGAACGCGGTGCTTGCGCACATGGTCAAGGAGCATGGCGTACCGAAACCTGGGCTTGTTTAATTCATACGGCGATGCCGAGATGTTCAGCAAAAGGTCCGCTCCGCCCTCCACGAGCGACCTGATGGGATCGGTCCTGTAGAGTGGCCGTGGCCAGAAGTCTTCAGCGTTCCATGCATCCTCGCAGATGGAGATCCCAAGCCTGCGGCTGCGGAAAGGAATCACGCGGGTTTCGCGGGACTTCTCGAAATAACGATCCTCGTCGAAGACGTCGTACGTCGGCAGGAGCGTCTTGTGGACGATAGCCTGAACCCCTCCCTCTGCCAGGAGTGCAGCGGCGTTGAACAGGTCCTTCCCCTCGCCCGAGGCGTTGCGGTCGACGAAACCCACGATGACTCCCATCCGGTCTGTTCTCGCGGCGATTTCGCGGAGCGCATGCAGGTTGGCTTTGACAAAGCCGTGGATGCCCAGCATGTCCCGGGGCGGATAGCCCGTGAGGCATAGCTCCGGGAAGAGAACGAGGTCTGCTCCCAGCTTCTGCGCCTCCTGCATCTCCACCAGGACGCGGTCGCGGTTTCCGGCCACATCCCCGACGATTGTGTTGATCTGCGCCAGCGCGACGCGCATGCATCCCTCCGAGGGGGAAAGATAGCATAACTTGTCGCAGGTATGCGAAGTGCGCGGGTCCGGAGCGAAGTGTGTATCGTCGCACCCGCACCTACTACTCGATCCATTGCCAGGAGATCGCATGCGGAGAACGTGCCTGTCAGGGATTTCAAGACGGGGCTTCATGCAGGGGGGATTCACCCGATCGCACGAGAGCAGCGCTTTCCGTCGAATCCCCGTGCTGCTCTGCAGGCCGCAAACCCAAGTCCGGACCGGAACCGGCGAGCTGAAGCCCCCGGTACATCACCTTCAGAATTCTGTTTCCCCAACAGCCACCCATGCACGGGACGTGTACCCGAGCGGATGAAAATAACCCCGGGCAAACCAGGTTGCGGCCGCCGGTCGCGACCATAGCGGGCTGACTTCCTACGCTCCCTTTTGGTGCCGTCTGGCCGCCCGCGCCTGCTTGCCCTGCCCGACAACTGGTAGGCCGGTGACGTTTTCCAGCCATCCTGCACAACGGAAACCGTCGGCCCTGCGAAACCAAATGACGCTTCACCGAAGATTCAGCCGGCGCCTGCAGGCGCTGTCGGGTCACAGGTGCCTGCTGCCCATACTCGCTTGGGATGCTGTCTTTGACGTCCATCTACGGTATCACCGGGCATGCGCACCCTTGTGTTATGCTGTTTGAGAGATTCGAATCTGCCGACAGGTGGCTCATGATGCACAGAATTCTCTCGGGTTTTGTCTGGCTGATCATTCTAAGATGTCCGCCGGGTGAGGCACAGCCTGCGACAGACGCCGCCGCGCGTGCCAGGGAGTTGCATTTCTCGTCCCTGGTCCTCGACACGCACGTGGACACGACATCGAAGCTCCTGTCGACATGGAGCTTCGTCGAGGAACACGCATCGGGGCACGTCGACCTGCCCAGACTGAAGAAAGGCGGTCTCAATGCGCTCTTTTTCTCGATCTACGTGCCGGGGACCGTCACAGGACCGGAGGCCGTGACAAAGGCTCTCGAGCGGATCGCCGCCGTCCACAAGCTGATTGAAGATCTGCCGGGCGAGATGGCGTTGTGCATGCGCACTTCCGAGGTGCGCGCAGCCCGACGGCAGGGGAAAATCGCAGCGCTCATCGGGATGGAGGGGGGCCACATGATCTCCAACAGCCTCCCGATTCTGCGCGACTACGCCCTCCTTGGGGTCCGTTACCTCACGCTCACGCACTCCGTGAACACTGACTGGGCGGATTCATCGGGGGACAGGCCGCGGCACAACGGCCTTACCGATTTCGGCCGAGACGTGGTCCGGGAGCTCAACCGTCTGGGAGTCATGGTCGATGTCTCGCACGTTTCCGACAAGACATTCTGGGATGTCCTCGAGGTAAGCCGGGCTCCGGTAATCGCTTCACACTCCTCCTGCCGTGCTCTGGCGGACAACCCACGCAACATGACAGACGCCATGATGAGGGCGGTGGCCGAAAAGGGCGGCGTCGTTCAGATCAATTTCCACAGGGGATTCCTCGACAATGCGGCGTCGGAGTATGAGAGAAGAGCAGGACCGATGCTGCGGGAACTGCTGTCAAGAGAGCCCGAAACCAGGGACTATCAGGCCGCCTTCCAGGAAATAAGACGCCGCATTGGATCGCCGCCGGCAGTCAGCTGGGAGCGCATCATCGATCACATCGACCACGCGGTCAAAGTTGCCGGCATCGACCACGTCGGGCTTGGTTCGGATTTCGATGGAGCACAAATGCCCGAGGGAATGGGAGACTGCGCCCAGCTGCCCAGAATCACCGAGGCACTCCTCGGCAAAGGCTACTCGGATTCCGACGTGCGCAGGATACTCGGGGAGAACACGCTGAGGCTGATGACGGAGGTCGAGCAGACTGCGATGCGCCTGCGCGACCAGAAGAGTGCAGCCACAGGCAAATGAGCGCAGGCTGGGAGCGGGTTGTCCAGGTCCAAAACCGGACAGCCCGACCGCAGCCATGACTCAAATGCCGAATCCCGCCGCAGCGGCTACCCCGTGGGTGGATCAGGCGGGAACCGCTCATGCCAGGGAGTGGCATGCTCATAGGCATAAGCCACCCGGAGGACAAGGTCCTCCGCATACGGCCTGCCCATGAGCTGCAATCCGATCGGCAAACCGGACTTCGCGAAGCCACAGGGCAGGCTGATCGCCGGGAGGCCGGCGAGGTTTGCCGGACGGGTCAAGCGCAGCAGAGCGAGGCGCAGGTCCTCACGCACGCGCCCGAACCGGACTTCCGTATCCTGGATCTTCGGGGATGGCATGGGCAGGGTCGGAGAAGCAAGTATGTCGCAGGATTCCAGCGCACGCATGAGCCTTGCCGCGTACGAGCGACGGCGCTCCTGATAGCGCACGTAGGCGACTGCGGACATCCCGAGCCTTGCCCTCATCCGTGTACGCAGGTCCTCGCCATAGTCGCCGGCCCTGGCACGCAGCCAATCCCAGTGATAGGCGAGCGCCTCAGCCACCGTGATCTCTCCGGCGAGCTCGGCAGTCTCGGCCATCCCGCCGAGATCGACATCGACCACCCGGGCGCCGAGATCTTCGAGGCACGAAACAGCCGCAAGAACCGCCTGCCGGACTTCGGGATGGAGCCGGTCGAAATAATACTGCCGCGGAATGCCGATGCGCGTCCCCCGGATCTCCCCGCGCAAACGACGGGAGTAATCGCTCCCGGCTATCACGGACAGCATTGCTGCTGCGTCTGCAACACTGCGGGCAATGGGGCCGACATGATCCAGACTCGGCGCAAGTGGAATGACCCCTTCCAACGGGACGAGGCCATAGCTTGGCTTGAGCCCGACACATCCGCACGCCGCCGCCGGGATACGAATCGAGCCTCCCGTATCCGTACCAAGCGATGCCAACGCAAGGGCTGCGGCCACAGCCGCAGCGCTCCCGCCACTCGATCCTCCGGAAATCCTGTCGAGCGACCAGGGATTCCGCACGGCCCCGTAATGCGGGTTGATGTTAGTCGCACCGAACGCGAACTCATGCATATTGGTCTTGCCCAGGAGCACACACCCTGCACCGAACAGCCGGTCCACAACCGGAGCGTTGCCTGAGGGCCTGAAATTGCGGAGAATCCTCGAGCCCGCCGTCGTGCGGATCCCGCCCACATTGAAAAGGTCCTTGAGGCACACCGGAATTCCGTGCAGAACGCCGCGATAGTTCCCCCGGACGATCTCGGTTTCAGCAGCCTTGGCTTGGACCAGCGCCAGCTTGCGGGTGACGGTTATGAAGGCGTTCACGCTTGCCTGCAGTCCGTCTATCCTCTCGAGCAGTGACTCCGCCAGCTCGACCGGGGACACTTCCCGCCGTCGTATCTCTGACGCGAGCCTCGTAATGGTCAACCTCGCATCGTTCGACAGCCTCATCCCGCCTCCATCTGGTGCAAACCCATTGGGATCGAATGGGGGCCCTCCCCGGCGGGACAGTTACATTCTGTTTTGCCGGTCTCGATCGGCGCAGTAAGGAGGCTCACACACCGGAGAAAAAATGCCGCTCCCACCCGAATCACACACTACAAACCCAGAACAGCGACGGAAGAAAGCGAAGACCGCGGAGGCCGTTATGGCCAGGCGCCTGCCCGCGTTCTTTAGTGTCCCGCTGCGGGTCCTTCCCCGTCCAGATGAATCAAAGCCTTTCCAGGTGCGGATCTTCCTCGATTACAGGCTTGGACTCGACCTGCGACAACATGAGCGTCGCCACGACCGCGAGAAGGATGACCCCGAGGAAGAGCGCCATCAGATATTTCCGCAACTGCGGCAGCGGGCCTACCAGGTCCCTGACGTTTCCGGAAGCCACGACCAGCCAATTGAGATGGGGGTAGATTTCGGCGAACCCGCGCTGACTCAGCCCATAAACGGAACGGGGATCATCGGTCGAGACAAAGAACCTTTTTCCCCGGTCTCTCGCATTGAGAATATCCAGCGTGGCAGGGTAGGTCCGCACTTCCAGGCTGCTATATCCCGGCGCCGAAATGATGTCGCCACGGGCATGAATCAGAGCCACGACTGCCCCAGGTCCGGACTGGATGGAGCCGACCAGAGAGTGGATCGGCTGGGTGTCCAGAACCACCTTGAGCACGCCGACGACGCTCCCGCCGCTGACGAAGGGCTGAGCCATATCAAGCAGGTAGGATCGTGTGCCGGCATCGTAGCGCACATTTCCGACGAAGACAGATCCACGACCGCCGTCGCCGTAAGTCTCCCTCCACCATTCCTCAAGGGCGTAGTAGTACTTCGAGGGTTTTTCAGTCCCCGCGACAAGCCTTCCGAAGAAGTCCGTCACGATAATCTCTCGGTAGTACTTGTCGACAGCGATGTAGCGACGGAGGAACTCGGAGGCGGGATTGTCGAGGATCGCACGCACCCGCGGCGCCCGCCGATCCATGCCCCCCCAGGCGGCTTCGTCTCGGGGAATCGACCTTCTCACCTCTTCGAGGTCTCGGGTCAAGTCCAAGTTGGCGCGACTGACAATGTCCGTCAGGGTCGGGACTTCGGCAAGCGCGGCGGTCGCGATGATCTGGTTCTGGAGATATACGTCCACCGACCTGAACGCCGTGTCGGCGATCTCGCTCAGATTTGTGCCAACCCGCTCCAGATAGGCATCTTCGAAGCTCCTGAAAAGCCACCATATACCAACCAACACCGGAATGACGGCAACGAGCGTTAAGATGAAGAAGGTTCTGAAGTCGATCCTGAGCTTCGATTTTTGCGTGGTGCTGTTCATAGTTCCTCCGGGGTTGCAGAGGGGGAGATGGGACCGTGAAGGCTCGTCCTGAGAAGGAAGCCAAGCGGCCCGGGTACCCCCTGAGGATGCTATTCTTGTCTATTGTTGCATGATACACCCGCGCCGGCGTGTGCCGCCAAGGAAATTTCATCATGGACGATGCGATATACGGTAATCCCTTCAAAGATCCCGATATTCGATTGAGCGAGCTGCAGAACGAAGTAGTGTGCTGCCGGCTCTGCCCGCGTCTGGTCGAGTGGAGAGAACGCATCGCTCGGGAGAAGGTGCGCCGCTTCCGTCATGACACCTACTGGGGTCGTCCCGTCCCTGCTTTTGGGGATCCTGCGGCGGCGCTGGTTGTCATCGGACTTGCGCCCGCGGCTCATGGCGGCAACCGGACCGGGCGCATGTTCACCGGCGACGGAAGCGGTGACTGGCTTTTTGAGGCGCTCCATGCCTGCGGATTCGCGAATCAACCGACCTCGCGGTGTCGGGGGGACGGGCTCGAGCTCAAAGACTGCTGGGTGACCGCCGCCGTCCGCTGCGCGCCGCCGGCGAACAGACCGCTTCCGACGGAGCTGTCCCTCTGCAGCAGGTTCTTGAGCCAGGAACTGAGCCTCCTCGCCGGTGCGACCGTCTTCGTCGCACTCGGCCGGATTGCTTTCAGCGCGTTATTGAAGGCCTGGCCCCGGGCGCACTCAGGGCTGCCTTGTGCGACGCCGGACTTCGGCCACAATCGCTTGTTTGAGCTCGCCCCACATGAGTGGCTCATCTCCTCCTACCACCCTAGTCAGCAGAACACCTTGACGGGCCGCCTGACAAGAACGATGTTCCATGAGGTCTTCAGGAAAGCACGGGTCTTGATCGAGGCCAGGCCTTAGGGATCGCGCGTCGACGGCCGACGCCAAACTGCCGGGCCACATTCCCTGCCATTTTCCTGTATACTGCGATGGAGATCGCGGTACGTTTCCGTTGCGGCCGGCCACTTCAGCAGGAGGCCGCTGGAAACCGGAGGAGATCATCGCGGAGGAGAAAAGCGACATGAGAGGACGAATCATTCCCGCAATCTTCATATGCGCCTTGACGCTTGGTGCAGCAGTTGCGATGGGCCAGGGAGGATCCCAATCGATTCTTGGGAAATGGCTGTCGAAGGCGGACACCCCGAGCGGTCCTATGGATATAGAATTCGAGTTCAAGCAGGAGGGGACCCGGATCACCGGAACGGCTCTCATCATGGGCAGCAGCTACCCGGTATCCAACGTGCAGTTTGACGGTTCCAGACTGACCGGCGAGCTCCTTGTTTTCGGTGAAAGCTACCGGATATCAGGCAACTTGACCGGGGGTAAGCTTTCGGGGAATTGGGAGCAGGCAGGAGGTGACGCAAAGGGCGTATGGAGCGCGGAGCGGACGGGAAGCGCGCCCGCCGCCGGTTCGGAGGCTCTTGGTTCCTGGAATTCGGTGGCCGTGACACCCGGTGGCGAGTTCAGAGCAATCCTGGAGATAAGTCAGCAGGGGGAGGCGCTCGCCGGAAATCTGACTTCCGACATGGGCACCCTGCCGGTGACCGCCGTTACTTTCAAGGACGGCAAGTTCCACTTTGAAGTCGAGCTGGGAGGCACAGCCTACGCCGTGGATGCAGAGCTGCAGGAAGGTGTGCTCAAAGGGAAGTGGGCACCCGTTGGAGGCGGGGAGGGCGGCGATTGGAGCGCAACCCGCAGGGACGCCCAACCCGCGCCCGCGGCCGCCACTGTCACAGCATCGGTCGCGGGGGTTTGGAACGCGGTCGCCGAGAGCCCGGACGGCCAGCTTTCGTTCCAGATGGAGCTCGAGCAGACGGGAGAGTCCGTCAGCGGCCGGCTCGTGGCTCCGGACGGAAGCATCACTCTCCAGAAAGCCACCCTCAAAGGCGACACGTTTTCGTTCGAAGTGGACTACCTGGGCGGAAGGTACCGGATCGACCTGACCTTGCAGGGCACGAAGCTCGACGGCAAGTGGACAGAAGTGGACGGCACGGAGACCGGCAAGGTTTCTGCGCAGAAAAAGACGCCTTGAGGTCCTGTTCCGGCACGTCGTTCGCGACCCTGCTTGACCGCCTGTCCTGAACGTGCTCAGCCGGCAGACCGGTTCTGCCTCCGGATCGCGAGGACCGTGAGGTCATCATTCTTCGGCACGTCTCCAAGAAACTGCCTGAGGTCCGTCAGGCAGGCCTCGATCAGAGCGCGAGGTGGCTCCGAGCGCAGGTTGACTAAGAGCGAGGAGAGGCGGTCCAATCCATACTCCTCCAGCTGCGGATTGGTGGCTTCGGAAAGGCCGTCGCTATACAGGATGAGCGAATCGCCCGGGTTCAATCGGATTCGGTCGACCCGGTATTTACCGCTGCAAAAGAGACCCAGGGGCAATCCTCCCCCTTCGATGCGCTTCACCTGATGGCCTTGCACCCACAGTGACGGGAGATGGCCGGCATTACACATCTCGACTTCTCCGCTCTCCCCCGCTCGTCCGCAGGCGAGCGTAGCGTAGAAGGAAGGCATCGAGCTCTCGCAAAGGAGCCGGTTCGCCCTCGACATCATGTCCTCAAGGGACAGCCCGAGGTTCCCCAGGCTGCGGAATATCGCGTGGAGCTGCGACATCAGCATGGAGGCCGCGATTCCCTTGCCTGATACGTCCCCCACCGAGAAGAACATTCCGCCATCAGCCAGCGGCATCACCTCGCAGTAGTCTCCGCTGACCGGACCCACCGCTTCGTAGTGATAGTCGATCTCCCAACCTGCTAAGGTAATGTCCCTTCTGGGCAGTAGTTCCTGCTGAAGTCGCCAGGCCAGATCGAGATCATGCTCGAGAGCCCGTTGCTGCTCGGTCGTGAGATGGTCCAGACAGTTGCGGAGGAGCGGATCTACGAGAAGGCGTCTCTCCTCCACCGCCTCGCCGCACGCAACGCAAACGCCATAGGTCCCACGCTCCATGCGGTCCAACGCATCATCGACTTCCTCCAGAAGCCGGGCGATTTGCGGCCGATCCATCCCACCTGCTATCCACTCCTGCAGCCGCCCTCGCCGCTCCACGAGCTGCTGCCTGATGGTTGAGTGAGTCTGAGGGTCCATGACAATCCTCCATCAGCCGCGCCGCAGGGGCCCGCGCATGCTCGCGCCTCTCAAATCATTGACCGGCAGCATATCTGACTCGTGCTCGGGCGCAGATCAAAGGCCAACCCGCACCCGCGAGCGTTATTTCGCAAGCTCGTTGAATTTTTCAAGGAACTTACGCGCCGTTCGATCCAGGTTTTCGACCGAGCCGCCGCCTTCCAGCACTTCGCACATCTCGTAGGCGACGTACCCCTTGTAGCCGATCTGCTTCATCGCCCCGAAGAAGGCCCCGTAGTCAATGAACCCCGTGCCGAAAGGGACGGCGCGCACGACATCATCCTGCTTTATGTAGTTGACGAGGGTGAGGTCGTAGCGATAGCGCGGGTGCTTCACGTAGTCCGCCACGGTTGTATAAGCCATGAAGGGAGCCATCTTGCGCACGGCGTCGGCCAGCTCCTTCCCGTTGATTCCCTGAAGAGCCGGGGACCAGGCGTCGAAGGCGGCCTTGCAGTTTGGCTCGTTGACCTCCTTCAGCAACCAGTATGTGGCATCGGGATGTATCGCGATGTCGTGATGGTTCTGCACCACCAGCGTGACCCCGTACTCGGCAGCCTTCCGGGACGCCATCTTCAGCCCCTGGACGACGGTTCCCCACTGGACATCAAAAGGCACGCCGGGCCTCTCGTATCCGGTGAAGACGCGGACGTAAGGAGCGTCCAGTTCCCTGGCCAGGCGCGCGAGCTCTCCGACATATATCGCATGGATTTCGGCGCTTGGAATCCCCGGCTTCTCCGAACCGGCGGTGAAATCGGAATAGCCGGCAATGCAGACAATCTTGATACCGAGCTCCTGGAGGCGGGTCTTGAGCCTCTTTCGCCCTTCGGCGTTGTAGTCAAGAGGCGCCAGGTGCGGGCGCTTGGCCACCACTTCCACGTTGGAGAATCCGAGCTCTTTCGCCTTCACCAGGAACTGATCCAGTGTCAGCTGCGCCTGTCCACGCCACACCCCGGCGTAGCTGACCGAGTGCAGCACGGGCGTGAACTGATACCCCCGCGCCGGGTCCTGGGCAGGAGATTGATGAGCGGCGATGACCAGGGCAATTGCCGGCAGCAGGCCTAACGATCGGGATACATGTTCTCTCATGACCACCTTCTCCCTCCGTCTTTCGGGTTATTGCTTTCCGCACGCTGAATGGGCATCATAGCATTTTTCGAACCTGCTCATGATAATCGCAGTGGACGAAAAGATCCCTTACTGGGACCAGTCCTTCGTGTGCGTCGGCGATGTCCGGCCATTCGATGGAAGAAAGTTGGGTCGCGAGCTCGTCGCCGATGCAGATGCCCTGGTCGTGCGCTCGGTGACCGCCGTTGACGCCTCCCTGCTCGAAGGGTCCTCCGTACGGTTTGTCGGCACGGCGACGATAGGGATGGACCACCTGGACGAATCCTACCTGCGGGCCAGAGGCATCCATTACATGAATGCCGCCGGAAGCAACGCCAATGCGGTTGCGGAATGGATGGTCGCCGCCCTTCTCGTCGTCGCGGAGAGGCGGTCCTGGGACTTGAAGCGCAAGTCTCTGGCCGTGATCGGAGTCGGACAGGTCGGCTCGAGGGTGGTGAAGAAGGCCCGCAGCCTCGGGATGGAAGTTCTTCTTTGTGATCCGCCGCTGCGAGAGTCAACCGGGGACAGGGCCTACCAGTTCCTCGAGGACGTGATCGAGGCGGACCTCTTGACCCTGCATGTGCCGCTGACAACCGAAGGACGCTACCCCACCTGGCACATGTTCGATGAGCGCGTGCTCGGACGGCTGGGAACCCACCAGTTCCTGTTCAATTCCGCGCGCGGCGCGGTCATCGACAACAATGCCCTCCGGGATGCGCTCATGGAGTGTACTATCGAGGGTGCAGTTCTGGACGTCTGGGAGAATGAACCCCGGATCAGCTACGATCTCGTGCGCCTTGTCGACCTGGCAACCCCGCACAACGCCGGTTACTCGATCGACGGTAAGGTCCGCGGCACGGAGATGATTCTCGAGGGATTGTGCCGGTTCTTCGGCATCCCTTTTGCCTGGGACACCGCGGGCCTCTACCCCCCTCCATCCCGCGTCTCCCCCACTCCGGGAAGCTACAGTCTTGAGGCTGTGCGCTCTGTAGTCCTGCAGGCGCACGACATCCTGGAAACAGACGCCAGCCTCCGAGGCCTCGAGTCGCTGGCGGAGG
>JACADW010000005.1 GCA_013388445.1 Acidobacteriota bacterium
ACCCAGTCGCGGTTGCGCAGCGCCCCCTCGTTTGCGATCGGCACCACCGTCACCGTCCGTGAGCCGGTCCCGTCCGGGTTCGGGCCGACGGTGATCTCGACGATCTTGCCGGCGGTGTTTTCGAAGAAGCTGAAGACGTTCGCAGGCGGCCGCAGATCCCTCCCCTGCACGGCTAGCAGGTATTCGCCGGCCCTCACGTCCACCCCGGGTTCTGTGATCGGGGCGCGGAGTTCGGGACTCCAGTTCAGCCCACCGTAAACCTTCTTGAGCCTGTAGCGGCCGTTTTCGATCGAGTAGTCCGCCCCGAGAAGTCCCCCGGGAACACTCTTCGGCTCGCGCAGGAAATCGCCGCCGCCCACGCGGTGATGCCCCACGGCGAGCTCGCTGCACATCCAGGAAATGACCCTGTTGAGGTCGTTGCGGACCGCAAGGTGCGGGAGGAACTTCGCGTATTTTTCCCGCATGGCCTTCCAGTCGGCGCCGTGCATGTTGGGATCATAGAAATAGTCGCGGTTGATCCGCCAGGCCTCATGGAAGATCTGCTCCCATTCCTGCCGCGGATCGACGCGGACCTCGATCGCGTCGGTGTTGAGTTTTCCCTGCTGAGGCTGCGGCTTTTCGCTCGCGGAGACGATGGCCAGGAAGTCCCTGCCGGAGTAAAGGATCTTCTTGTGGTCCCTGGAGAGCTCGTAGGAGAGGATGGAGGTCAGGACTGTTTCGTCCTTGCGCTTGCCGAGATCGTAGCGGTGCAGTTCTCCGCTCGGGGGCCGGGGTCCATCCGCGGCGGAGGCCCGCGGGAGGGTCTTCAGGTAATAGAACTGGCCCTCCGATCCCGCCTGCAGGCTCGAATAGTCATCGGCCGCCAGCGGGATCGCGAGGATCCGGTACTGGATCCCGTCGAGATCGATGGAGAAGGATTCCGGCGCGCCGGCCGCCTGGCCCTTCGGCTTTTCCTCGGGCTTGTCCGAGGCCGGCCCCTTTTCCTCGTCGCTCTCCTTCGCGATGGGGGAAGGGATGCCCTTCCTGAGGACAGCCAGGTAAATGGAGCGCGTGGCGCGCATATCGGCGTTCGACATGTCGAACCATTGCTTGACGGGTCCTGCGTCCGTGGAGCTGAAGAAGTAGAGGTATTTGCCGCCGGCGTCGAAGGCGGGGTCGCTGACGTCGCTCAGGCCGTCGGTGATCGCATAGGACTTGTCCTGTTCTATTGAGTAGACGTAGACGGTCCGGATGTAGGCCTTCGTGTTGAGCGTGTATGCGATCCACTTTGAATCCGGCGACCAGACATGCTGGATGGTCCTCGCCCTCGCGGGACCGTAGAGGATCTCGCCGCCGATCTTCCTGGAGGCACCGGTCTTGAGGTCCAGCCAGTAGAGGCTCCAGGAATTGTCGGCGTAGGAGATCTTCTGGCTGTCGGGCGACCATTCCGGGCCGTCGTAGAAGCCGGCGCCCGCCGGATTGTATTTCTTCACCTCTCCCCTGCCGTCCTGGCTGCGGACATGCAGTTCGTACTCTCCGGACTCGTCGCTGAAATAGGCGATCCATTTCCCGTCGGGCGACCAGGCCGGCGAGCGTTCGTGGGCGCCCAGGGTCCCGGTCAGGTTGCGCGGGTCGCCCTTCTCGGCGGGTATGGTCACGATCTCACCGCGGAATTCGAGCGCCACACGCGCGCCCGTCGGCGAGAGTGAGCCGTTGCGGATGTAGCGGAAGCCCTTGACGAACCTCGGGCGCGTCTCCACCAGGTCCGCGGCGACGCCGATGGTGAGTTTCCTGCTTTCGCTCTTCTTGGGGTCGAGCACGTGCAACCGGCCGGCCTGTTCGTAGATGATCCGGCCCGCCCCGGCGGAACAGTTGACGACGGGAAAATCGCTGTGACGGGTCAACTGCCTGACGGTCCGGGTCTTCAGATCGTAGGCGAAGATGTTGAATTCGCCGTTGCGGTCCGAGCGGAAATAGACCGTGTCGTCCATCCACATCGGATCCGCATCGTTGCACCGGCCCGCGGGCTGCGGGATCTTCTCCACGGAATTGTCGCTGAAGCGGAACAGGAGGATGGTGGAGTGGGTGCCTCCCCGGTAGTTCTTCCATTGGGTGTATGCGGGGTAGAGGGGATTGTAGGCAAATCGTCTCCCGTCAGGAGAGTAGACGCCGCGGTTGGCGTGCGGGATCTTGAGAGGGTCGCCCGGGAATCCCCCTTTGACCGGGACGGTGAACAGCTGCGTGTAGCGCCCGGTGTGGACGTATCGGGGCGACGTGAACAGGACGGAGGACCCGTCCGGGCTGAATCCCTGAACGATGTCCGGCCCGGGGTGCCACGTGAGGCGCGTGGGCACGCCGCCCTCCACGGGCATGACGTAGACGTCGGTGTTCCCTTCATACTGCGCGCTGAAGGCGATCAACGTCCCGTCCGGCGAAAATGCGGGGTTGGATTCGACGCCCTCGTCGGAAGTGAGCCGCCGCACGCCCGCGCCGCCGCTGTCGGCGATCCAGAGATCGCCGGCATAGACAAACGCGATGTGGTCTTCGCTGATCGCCGGTTGGGCGAGAAGTATCGTGTCGCGGACATCGACGCCGAAGAGACAGAGCGCCGACCCGAGGCAGGACAGGGCCAGAACGGGTAACAGGATGGACTTTTGCATGGATCCTCCGAACTGTGTCATTCCAGGGTGCTTTTTTATCGCAGCCGGGGCAGACCGCAAAGCAAGATTTTGACCCTGCGCCGTGAGCCTGCTTCCGATTCCGGTCCGGCTGCGGGATCGATTCCTTTGCCGGATTCAAACAAGCCACGGCGGAGAGACCTATACCCTGCCGAAGAATCGTCGCACGGAGTCTTCAAACGGCCTGGGCATCTTGCGCAGCGCTGCCGCAGCCAAGTCAATGCCGAATTGCGTCAAATCATGGTGACGCAGCAGGCTCCTGTCCAGGCGATAGCGATCCATGCCAACCAGGGTCCCACCGAACCTCTTGTGGAACTCGTCAGCACCGCCGAGGGAGTATCGGAGAAAACCTTCTCTGCAACCCCATTCGATGGCCCTCCACTGGAGCAGATCATGAGGCCGCAGATACAGGTACTCTTCGAGAGCGCAGCCTGACGAGAACTCGAGCAAGCCGCCGGCATAAAAGCGCAAAGAAATGCTCGCGATCACCTTCCCCTCGTGGGATGCCAGGAGGAAGCGGCGGTTGCTTGTGAGGCGAAAAAGGCCTTCCCACATCGCAAGAGGAATCTCTTGTCCGAGGATCCTCTTCCTCGGAGTCTGTCGCCAGGCAAGATACACCCTGTGGAATTCCCTGATGTCATCCACCGAGGACGCCGGTCTGACCTCTACTTTATTCCGAATTGCGTGGCGGATGTTTCTCCGCCGGTTTTCGTCGAATTGGCTGAACAGTGCTTCCGGGCCGAGCGTAAGATCCAGCACCACGCACCCCTGCGTCTGTCGATAGCGGAATCCGCAGTCCTTGAATCCGTCCAGGGAATCCCAATGCCAGGCGAATACGCTGGCAAGCTCGGCGGAACGACCCTCGACCAGCAATCCGGTGGCCAGGCAGCGAGAGACTTCAGTCAGGTTCGCCGTCTTATCGATACAGACTTGAGACCGGAACGGATTGCCGCAGACTACCTGGCGGCCTTCGTGCAGGCCAGTCAGTACTCCGAGCACCTTCCCTGCGTGGTCCACGGACAAGATGGCGAAAGGGCGCTTGCCCGCCCAGAGTGGTTCCAGGAAGAACTCGGGAGCGCAGTAGCTGTAAGGTATCCGAACTCGCGCCAGGCAGCCGCGCCACGCCTGCTCCACGTCGTGGTCGGGATAATCGTGCAGGATGACGAAGCTGTTATCCTGTTGCATGAGTAGATCAACCGGAACATTGGAGGGGTGCCGTCAGCATAGCATGCAGCGCTGATTGCCGTGAATGGATTCGAGTTCGCTTCGGCCGAACTGATTCACTGGATGATGTAACCGCAGGCAGGATCTTCGTGTGCTCGGATGTTCCAGGCACGCTCAGTTCGTCAATCGAGCAGACGGAGGCACTCGATCATCGCCCGACCGTTGTGGTAGCCGGCCTTCCATGCGTGGGCCTTGCTTCCCCCGACTGAGCCGTCCGGCTTGATGAACTCGTGCCATTCACCATTTGTCCAATCGATCAGGCGCGTCTCGATGAAGTGCAGTGTCTTGTCGAAGATCTCCAGATACAGCGGATCGTGCGTGAAACGGTACATGTAGAGCGCACTGACGATCGCCTCCGATTGGACCCACCAGACCTTGTTCAGACGGTCGGCCGCCTGGCGGAAGCGTCCGCTGTCGAAGAAACCCCCCGCCGACGGATCGTATCCGTGCCGCAGCGAGTACTGCCACAGGGCCTTGAAGAGGTCCATCAGGGGATAGACCGGAATTCCCGCCGCCTCGCAGGCGTCCATGAGCAGCCATACGTTCTCGATGTCGTGGCCGTACGAAACCCGGGCTGCGTCGCCGTCCAGTATCGGCGTCCAGTCCTTGAGGTATCTGTCGGTGCAGGCACCGAGATCCTTGCGCACGACGGCGTTGCTCTGAATCGCGATCAGCTCGATCAGCCGTTCGCGCGCCCTGGGCAGCTTGCTCGCCCGGTAGAATGTCGTCATTGCCTCCATGAGGTGGAGGTGCGTATTCATCAGCTTGGCCGAGGGCCTCGTCCCCATGTAGGAGATCTCGTTTTCGGGAGGAACGGTCCAGTCTTCGTTGAAGAATTCGACATAACCTCCATGAGTCTTGTCGTGGGACCGGGATTCCAGCACATCGAAAATCCGTGTCGCAAAGTCGAGCACGTCCTTGCGGCCGCGCGCCAGGTAGTATTCGGATACCGCGTACAGGCCGAAAGACTGCCCGTAGAGGTGCTTGCGGGGACGGAGCTTGCGGGTTCCGGTGGCGTCCACCTCCCAGTAAAAGCCGCCGTGGTCCGGGTCCCACATCTTCTCCTTCAGAAACCTGTATCCATGCTCGGCCGCGTCAAGGTTCCTCTGCACGTCCCTTCCCGCCCTGGCCATGCGCGCGAAAAACCAGACCATGCGGGCCTGGGTCACGATCATCTTCGTGCCCTCGCCTCTCGGCTCGCTTCGGGGACCGAAGTTGATGGTGTACCCCCCGTGTTTGCGATCTAGACTCTTGGTTTGCCAGAAGGGCGAGATATTCTGCGCGAGGATCTTCTCCAGCCGGGGGGCGAACTTGGCCTGAAGCCCGGCCTCCTGCGCCGTGCAGAGCGAGGCGCCGACCAGACACGCCGCGATAACCGAAACAGTGCGCATCGAGACACTCCTTTCTCCTGCCGAGGGAAAGCGGATTACAATACAGCCGACAGAGCCATTCATCCAGAAGGTTCTAACACAAGGAGGCGTTGTGAGACATCAACGATTCTGCGCGATCGCGTTTGCCCTGACAATCATACTGTTGGTATTTTCCAGCGTATTCGCGGCCTTCGGCCAGGAGGAATGGACACGCGACAAAATCACCGCCGAATTCTCCAAGGCCAGCACGGGCAACATAGCCGATGCCGTAGACGAAGCCACCGGACAGCGCGGTTTCATGTATCGCGACATGAAGCCCGTCTTCAGGACCAAGATCATAGGGCCGGCGGCCACAGCCGTCTTGTCTCGAACCCTGAAATACGACAACCGGGAGCGCCCGAACTATCAACTGGAGATCCTGGACGAGGCCGAGCCTGGGAGCATCCTCGTCTATGTCCTTGAGGACGGCCTGGAAACCGCCGGCATCGGCAACCTGATGGCGACCGCGGGCAAGGTTCGCGGTCTGGCAGGCGCGGTGATCGACGGAGGTGCAAGGGATACTGAGGAAATCGAGGCGATCGGTTTCCCTGTGTTCAGCCGCAGCATCACACCCGCGACTTCCGTGGGGCGGTACTTTAGCGTGGCCAAACAGGTGCCGGTCACGTGTGCCGGTGTTCTGGTTCGGCCTGGCGACTACATCGTGGGTGACAGGGATGGCGTCGTTGTGGTCCCGAAGGAGAAGATCGGCGAGGTCATCCGGCTCATCCGCCAGTACGACGAGAAGGAGAGCAAGATGGTCCCGATCATCAAGGAGCAGAAGTCGATGCTCAAGGCGATCGCCATCTACAATCGGTATTGAACTCCGGCCGGTCGGCTTTGCCCCTTGAGTTCCTGACTCGCCGGGTGAAGCAGCCGGATTCGAGGCGCTCTTTCGCACAGAGGGATCTGGTAATCCAGGAGTCCGAATTCGGAATGGCCCGATGGTCCTGAGGCCGCATCGGCGGATTACGTTCCTTTCTGGCAGGTTACCGCGATACAATCGACCGGCCGTCCATCAGGCTGGTCATGGATCCGACCGTTTATCGGGGTTGCACGAGACATCAACAAGTATCATCCGGCGAGCTGCCGGCCGAAGGGAGGAGGTTTCATGCAAAGACGGGACTTGCTGAGGAAGCTGTCGGCGACGGCCGCACTTGCCGGTCCACTGTCCGTGGGAATGGGTTCGGCCTATGCCACACAGGAAAAAGACCCCGCTTCACGGGGTCTGCCGCGTCTCAAGATCACCGACATCAAGACTATTTTGACGGCGCCCAACCGGATCCGTCTCGTCGTCGTGAAGGTCATGACCAGCGAGCCCGGGCTCTACGGACTGGGCTGTGCGACGTTCACCCAGAGGGCGCTGGCGGTGCAGACCGCGGTCGATCAGTACCTGAAACCCTTCCTGACCGGCCGCGATCCCGATGAGATCGAGGACATCTGGCAGTCCTCCTACGTGAGCTCGTACTGGCGGAACGGCCCGGTGCTCTTCAATGCGATGAGCGGCGTCGACATGGCCTTGTGGGATATCAAGGGGAAGCGAGCCGGCATGCCGCTCTATCAGCTGCTGGGAGGGAAGTGCAGGTTTGCCGCCGATCTTTACTACCACGCCAGCGGGCGTGACCTGCAGGAAGTGGAAGACAACGTCAGGAAGGCGATGTCGATGGGCTACCGTTATGTGCGCGCCCAGGTCAGCGTTCCCGGCATGGCCACCTATGGAACCCGAAGGTCGGGCGCTGCTGCCGTAGCGCGGCCCCAGGAGGAGGCGCCGGGGCCCACAAACCCGACGGACATTTGGGAGCCCTCGGCCTATGTGCGCATCGTGCCCAGGCTTTTCGCTCACCTGCGGGCGGAGCTGGGCGAGGAGGTGGAACTTCTGCACGACGTCCACGAGCGGGTCTCGCCGAGTCAGGCGATCCAGTTGTGCAAGGACCTGGAGGAATTCCGTCTTTTCTTCCTGGAAGATCCGCTCCCTCCCGAACAGAACGATCACTTCCGGCTGCTGCGACAGCAGACAAGCATCCCGATTGCCATGGGCGAGCTCTTCAACACCCAGCATGAATACGTCCCGCTCATCGCGAATCGTCTGATCGACTACATCAGGATCCATATCTCCCAGATTGGCGGGCTCAGCGTGGCACGCAAGGTTGCCGCTCTCAGCGAGTTTTTCGGTGTGAAGACCGCATGGCACGGGCCTGGCGATGTCTCTCCCGTGGGTCACGCGGCCGGGCTCGCCCTGGAGCTGGCCACCCACAATTTCGGGATTCATGAGGGCTACGTCTTTCCGCCGGAGACCCGCGAGGTTTTCCCGGGCTGTCCGGAAGTCCGTAACGGCTATCTCTACCCGAACGAGTCCCCCGGTCTGGGCATCGATATGGACGAGAAGCTGGCGGCCAGATTCCCGTATCCGGAGGGTCGTACGTTCGACCACAGCTGGGGAACCACGCGCAACCGGGATGGCACCGTCATCCGCCCATGACCAACTGCAGCATCTCTTTGTTGTCAGCAGGCTGCATTTGCGAGTATACTTGCGCGACTTGATTAGCCAAGGAGCTACCTATGTCACTTCGACGTGCAGTACCCCTCATCGCCGTCCTGAGCGGGTTGATCCTGCTCAGTTCGTGCGCAACCAAGAAGTACGTTCGGCAGGAAATTGCGACAACACAGGCTGACCTATCAAAACGCATCGATGATGAGGCGAGCCGCCGGGCCGAGCTGGCAAACCAGGTCGGGGAGCTCTCGGCACTGAACAAGAAGAACGCCAGCCGCATCGAGGAGGTTCAGGGCAACCTGAACAACGCGGTCAAGACGCTGGATCCGAAGATTGAAGACGCAAAACGGACGGGCATCGAGGCGGGTGATACTGCGAGGCGAGCCTTGGATGCCTCAAAACAGAATGCTGCGCTCTTTGAAAACCGTAACAACCTGCAGGTCATTTCCTCGCACGACATCCTTTTCAAGTTCGGGAGTGCGGCCCTGGACGACCAGGCCAAGACCCAGCTTGCAGATGTCGGCAGGCTCGTGGCCGGGAACAAGAATCTCCTCGTCGAGCTGCAGGGGTTCACCGACTCGGTAGGCGATGTCTCCTACAACATTCAATTGAGCAACAGGCGGGTGGAAAACGCGCTGCGCTACCTGGTTTCCGAAGCCAAGGTTGATCTTCACAGGATCAGCAGCCTGGGCCTCGGTGAGGCCAACCCCGTAGACGATAACAAGACGAGCGCAGGCCGGGCGAAGAACCGGCGCGTCACGGTGACGATCCTCGGGCTCAAGTAGGCGCCTTTCCCGCCGCGTCTTTTCGATCAGGGGGTGCCGGCTGAGACTTCACCGGCCCGGTGCCCCTTACTGTCTCTGCCGGCAAGCGGTCTGTGCCTGCCCGCAAGAGAACAACCAGGTGCCGAACAGCTCGTCTTATCATGAGTTTTTCCGGCCGGATCAAAGTCGGAAGCCAGACCGCGGCCCAGGACGTGAAGGGCACAGCAGGTCGGGCGTAAGAGTCCGATATCTCCGCGCGCGCCGGCCTCGGCGCGTCTATGCCTGCGCCGCCACCAAGGCGATACTGGAATGAGAGAAATCCGGATCGCGCTGGTATTGCTAATCCTCATCGGCCTCTCATCGGGCATGGGTGTGTCACGGCAGCAGCGTTCCTTGCTCGCGGGCAGGATGACGGAAAGGGAGCTCGGTGCCGTGCTTCTCCCGCGAGGGCAATGGCGGCCGTTCCCCACGGTCGAAGACCGCGAAGCCTGGAACATCGTTTCCGGCCACCTGCGCGCGGAATATGTGCGCGGCGCAGAGAGACTCCTCGGAACGACATGGCCCCCGCTTCCCGCATCCGTCTTTCTGGAATACGTGCGCAATGGGAACCGGAGCAATTTCGAGCGGATCTCTTTTGAGCGTCGTGCCAGACTGGCCACGCTGGTGATGGGCGAAGTCTTCGAGAACAAGGGCCGGTTCCTCGACGACATCGCCAACGGCATCTGGGCAATCTGCGAGGAATCCTACTGGGGCGTGCCGGCTCACGTCGGCGTTCAGCGCAGGGGATCCGGCCTCCCGGACGTCACGGAGCCGACCGTCGATCTTTTCGCAGCAGAAACCGGAAGCCTGCTTGCCTGGACCACATACCTGCTCGGCAATCGCCTCGACAGAATATCGCCCCTGATCGACGACCGGATTCACGTGGAGGTAGACCGGCGGATCCTCACCCCCAACCTGGAGAGAGACGACTTCTGGTGGATGGGGTTCCGCAGGGAGCGGGAGGTGAACAACTGGAATCCCTGGATCAATTCAAACTGGCTCACGACTGTCCTGGTTCTGGAACAGAACCCGGCGCGCAGGGTGCGGGCCGTCCATAAAATCATGCGCAGCCTGGACAATTTCCTGGACGTCTACCCGGATGACGGCGGGTGTGACGAGGGGCCGGGCTACTGGGGCAGAGCCGGTGCCTCTCTCTTTGACTGCCTCGAGCTCCTGCACGGCGCAACGGACGGCGCGATCGATCTTTACGGTCAGCCCTTGATCCAGCGAATCGGGCAATACATATACAAGGTCTACATCAGGGACGACTACTACATCAATTTCGCCGATGCGAGCGGCAGGTTGAATCCCGAGGCGGGCCTGATCTATCGATACGGGAAGAGGATTCGGGATCCCATCATGGCCGGATTCGGTGTCTTGCTCGCCCGCAGGCAGAACCTGGGCGACGAGGCCCGGGTTGCCAGAACCGGATCGCTGGGACGGCTGCTGCCCGATCTTCTTCTGGACAGGGAACTGCGGGCCGCAAGCCCGGTTGAACCGTTACTGCGCGATGCCTGGTTCCCCGGCTTGCAGGTCATGGTGGCGCGATCCTTTGCCGATTCCACCAAGGGGTTATACCTGGCGGCCAAGGGCGGGCACAACGCCGAGAGCCACAATCACAATGATGTCGGGAATTTCATCGTATATGCGGACGGCAGGCCTGCGTTGATTGATGTCGGCGTCGAGACCTATACGCGCAAGACATTCAGCAACGAGCGTTACGAAATCTGGACGATGCAGTCGGCCTACCACAACCTGCCGACGATCAACGGCTTCATGCAGATGAACGGGCGCGGCTTCCGGGCACGCGACGTATCCTACAAGGCCGATGAATCGACGGCGGTTTTCTCGCTCGACATCGCGGGCGCCTATCCCGCTGAAGCCGGAGTAGAAAGCTGGGTCAGGACACTGCATTTCGTCCGGGGCAAGCGCGTCGAGCTGCGGGAAAAATACAGCCTGAGCCGGTTCCTGGCACCTCTTTCCCTGAGCCTGATGACGCCCCGGAGGATCGACATGACCACGCCGGGAAGGATCCTCCTTGCGGATCCGCGGCCTGGGGCCGGAGCGGGTGTCGCCATCGTCTACGATACCGCCCTGTTCAAGGCGACGCCCGAGGATATTCCGGTCACGGATAGCAGGCTCAAGTCCGTCTGGGGTGAGCGCATCACAAGGATACTATTGATGTCGAACTCGAGGGACCTGCAGGGCGGATATACGCTGTCTTTTGAATACACGAGTGCCGAGTGACGAGTCTGTGGAAGACGCCCCGGGATTGAAGGTGACAGGTGCCTTGCCGCTCCAGGAGGCGGCTTGAGCCATGTAGCGGCGGAGATGGTTCCCACGAGTCCAGGTAAGAGGCTTTGCACACTGGAATTGGCGCGTGCCTCATGCCATGCTCCGGTGCGATCGAGGCGCCCCGACTCGCTCATCCTGCCGGTCTGACCCCCTAATGAGGCTTACGTTGCGGCCGATATGATAATGAAGATATGAACTCGCTCCCGTCGCCTGAAGCCGCGCAGTCTCATGTATGGGGGAGGCGTTCTTTGGCGGACCGGCGCGCCCGTCCTGTCTTTCCCCCGCTCTTTTCGACCTACCGGCGCAGGAGGAACAGCGGCCGTCGCAAGACAGACCCGCCGGGATACGTCGATGTCTACGACGCGGGGACCTGGGGAGTGGCACTTTCGATTCTCCTGCTGTCGATGGTCGATGCGCTGCTGACCGGCTTTCAGATCAGGAGGGGTCTCGTCCGGGAGGCGAATCCGCTGATGAACATGGTGCTTGTGCACTGCGGACACTATTCCTTCATCAGCCTGAAGCTGGCCCTGACCGCCATGCCGCTGGCGATTCTCGTTCTCCACAGGGAGTGGGGGGTCGCCCGCTATGCTGCCCGGATCTGCCTGTGGGCCTACCTGTTCCTCACCTGCTACCATCTTTACCTTGCCCTGTCGTTGCCTCGATAATGGATATCGGTGCGGCGAATCTGAGAGTCTTGCTCTCAAACCCCGCCAAGCGGTGAGACCGATCCCGTGGTTTCGGGATTATTGATTCTCACGGCCCCGCAGCGGCGCGACCGGCTGGGTTTTGGGCGGTAACTGTTCAAGTCGTCGGCGGCGATGGAGTGATTCCGATGAAAAGACTGTTGGCTTTGATCGTGGGACTCGGGTTCGTCCTACGCTTGCTTTTCCTCGGTCAGCGCCAACTTGGTACCGAGGAACTGATGCAGGCGCTCGTCATCCGTCCCGATTCGCTCAGGGACATCCTGGATTCCCTGACCAGAGGGATGTATTTCCCTGCGCCGCTTGACTCCCTGTTCCAGAAGATGCTGACCGTACCCCTCGGGATGTCGAACTGGGTGCTCAGATTTCATGCCGCGATCTTTGGGGCTCTGTCGATCTGGGTCTTCGCGCACATCGCGAGACGGCTGTTCGGCGACCGGGTCGCCCTCTACTCGGCGGCCCTCTTCGCACTTTACCCGCTGCATTATCATTACAGCCAGGAAGCGCGTCCATACTCGCTTCTTACGCTCCTGACCCTCCTTTCCTATGCTCTGCTTCTGAAGAACGTCTCCGCGGGAAACCGTGCGCGGGGGAACTGGTGGTTGCTGGGATTGATCCTTACGCTATTGCTGTACTCCAGCTTTCTGGGCGTGGTGGTGCTTGTCTCGCAGGCCTGTGGGCTCCTGGCGGCACGGCTCGCAGCACGGATGCCGTCGGCTGTGCGCATGCCGGCCGGGGAGGATGCCGCTCATCCTGAACTGCCGCCTCCGGCGCACTCGCATGCCGCAGGTTATGCTCTGGCTGCCGCAATTGCCTGCGCCCTCTTTCTCCCCTGGGCAATGTGGGCTTTTGCGAAACCGGAAATCGCCCCGGCTTCTGAGGTCCTGTACCCTGGTCTCCCTCTGCGGCTTGTCAAGGAGATCGGTGATAACAGCTACGTCGTGTCGGGCCTGCTCCTGCTCGCTGCTGCCGCGGGGTTCCGCGCAATGAGGCGTCACGGGCGGCGGCAGTCGCTCGCGTGGCTTCTGACTTGGTTCCTCGTGCCGCTTCCTGCGGTCGTCATCCTGGCCGTCTGGTCGGGCTACTTCCTGGGCATAGCACATGTCCTGCATGCAACGCCACCGCTCATACTCCTGGCCGGATACGGATTATCCTACGTTGGCGAGCGGCTGACGATCCTGCCGTCGCTCCCGTACCAGATCAGCTCGCCCGCCATCGTCTACGGGCTGCTGTGGCTGCTGGCTTCTTCATGGATCGCGTATGACCACCGGGGCCGGGAACTGGTCGACTGGAGGGGTGCTGCGCTGTTCCTGGAGGGGATCGTCCGCGAAGGGGATGCGCTCTCGATGCCCGGGGTGGCCAACCTTCTCGAATACCATGCCCCATCTCTGGCGCAGCGGCACGTGGAAGATCTGGATCCCGGTCCTGGCATCCTCAGCAGGGAAAACGTGTCCCGTCGAATCGTGGTTTGTTACCACGGGCTGCGGCCCGAGCCCTGCGCGACTTTCCTGACGGGCGCCGCAAAGGACAATGCCTGGCTAAAAAGGGAGTTCCGGGGAATCACGGTCTTCCTGCGCCGCAAAGCATGATCCCGCCGCCACGCGAAAAGCCTCACTTGCCCTGGTAGATCTGGCTCTTGAGAATGCCGACGCAGGGAAGCGTGCGGTAGCGCTGGTTGTAGTCGAGCCCGAATCCGACAACGAATCTGTCCGGAATCTCGAAGCACCGGTACTTGACCGGTATGTCCACGAGCCGGCGGGGGGCTTTGTCGAGAAAGGTACAGACGACCAGGCTGCTCGGCTGCCTGCCCGAGAGTACGTTCAGCAGGTAGCGAAGCGTCAAGCCTGTGTCGACGATGTCCTCCACCAGCATGACATCCCTGTGCTGGATGTCGTGATCCAGATCCTTGTTGATCCTGACGACCCCTGGCAGGGTCCGCCCCGGAGAAAAACTGGCGATCGAAAGGAAGTCAAGCCGTACCGGGATCGACAGTGACTGGGCGAGATGGGTCAGGAAGAACACGGCGCCTTTCAGGACGGTCACCAGGATCAGCTCGCGCCCCTCATAGTCGCGGGAAATCTCGCCCGCCAGCTCCCCGATGCGCTGCATGATCTGCTCGCGCGTGAACAGTATCTTTTCCAGATCTTCGTGCATTGACGGCTTCTGATCCTCCCAACCCGGCCCGGCTGGAGCCGAAGTGGATCCTGCCGCCCGGTAACGGAGTTGACGTGTGCGAGAGCCTCAGCTTTCAGTCACGGGCTTCCGGAAGGGCGAGGTCGACGTGCAACTGATCCCCGTTACGATTCCGTTCGTTCGTAATCCGCCCTGGTCAGAACTTCCATGTGTGCCAGCTCGCCGGCGCCGGAGCTTTTCCCCAGCGGCTGTCCACTCGCAGCTCGTCAAGCTGCCGGCTCCCTTTGGGGCCGGCGCCTGAAAGCGGATAGCCGACAACACTCTCGCAAACCGGTTACATCTCCTAATGAACTTCTTGCCCAAATGGCAACGACCCGACCTCCAAGGGACTATGGCGTCCTCGTAGCGTACTTGAAAATGAGGTCCTCGAAATCTTTCTGGTAGAGGAGCCGGATCTTGATATCGGGATGCAGCTCCCGCAGGCGCTTGACCTTTCGGTTCTTCCTGGTCACTAGCGATTGCTTCATGGTCGTGAGCTCCACATACAGGTCGCTGTCAGGCAGATAGAAATCCGGCGAGAATGCCTCGGTGATATTTCCGCTCTCATCGTAACTCAAGGGGAACGTTCTCGGCTCGTACTGCCACCGGATCCCATAGAAATCGAGCAGGCGCGCGAAGACGAGCTCGCTCTGGTGTGCGAACTGGGTGAGCGATCCGCCTCTCTCAACTGACAGCCGTGTCAGGGCCCGGAGCAGCCGGATCTGATTGCGCAGCTTGGCGCGCTCCGTGGACTCGCTGGAGACCATCCCGTACTCCGTGAGCTTCTTTATGCGCATGCCCGAGAGTACGAGCTCGACGACCTGTCCCACCTCCAGCGTCCCCGAATTGACCAGCAGGTCATAGCGTTCCGGCGTTTCGCTGGGACGGCGAAAGCTGGAGCGGATGAAGCGCACATGTCTGCGGTCTTGCTCTTCCATCTCCCGAGTAGCCTGCTCGTAACTGGCGCCGGTGTCCTTCATGATGTTGTGGATGCGGATGTCGCGGGGCGCGATGATCCGGACATGCAGGGCGTTCGGGAAAGCCCTGAATATGAACTGGCCTCCGCATTCCAGGACGACCAGGTCGTTGAGGAGGGCCATGTCCGTAAGGATTGCCGCAATGAGGCTCGCAAAGAGTTTGCCTGTGTGATCGTCGCGCGGTGTGCCGCTGATCTGACCGGAGAGGGAATAGTCCTGCTGATAGCGCTCGCGGATGATTTCATCCACCCGGTCTGCCGTAACCAGGGTGAAGCCGGTCCTGCGCGTCACCTCCCGGGCGATCGCCTCCCCGCGGCTTCCGTATTGGTGTGAAAATGTAATGATGGCCAAGGAACCAGCCAAGGGGCTTTGCCCCTCGAAATCCCCGTGCGCCTCCAGCTTAAATCAGGGGTCCTGATTCATCCCGCGCGCGAGGATCTGACAACCCAGTATCCAGCAGATCAGCCTCGCTGTGCAATGGTGTTTGAGAGGAGGACCCTCAGATCTGCTGCACGAATATTCCCCTGCGGGTGTCGTCCAAACGGTGCAGCGACACCCTGTCTCGGGAAGCAAATACATCATAGGCCATTTTGCCGGATGTTGGTAGCCGGGTTGACTGAAATTGGGTAGTCTATCGAGGCGGCGGCCATCGAATTCGGGTCAACAGAGTCCCACATGGACCTGTGAATGCCGGAGTGAGTCATGACGGCCGGATGGGGGCCGGCATGGCGGTGGGTTTGATCCTATCTTGCCAAAAGAGCCTCGGCCATCGATCCTGGCTGTCCAGGATGATGTTTGATCAGGTAATATCATATCATACTGCCTTCACAATGCATGACCTCCGGAGTTGGGAGCAACGATGGAATTCAGGGTGCTTGGAAGGAGCGACCTCAGGGTATCCCGAATCGCGATCGGCACAAGGGCCTTCGCTGAACGCGTGGACGAAGCTGAGGCAATTCGCATCGCGGATGCCGGTCTCGATCTGGGGATTAACTTCTTCGATACGGCCAATGTCTACGGGACAGGGAGGGCTGAATCTCTGCTGGGGAGGATGCTGCGCGGAAGGCGCCACCGTGTGGTTCTGGCGACTCGGGTGGGCGGGGTTATGGGCAACGGTGCGGACGAATCCGGTCTCAGCCGTGTCGCCATCAGGAAGGCCGTCGAGGAGAGCCTGAGGCGACTGCAAACCGAATACATCGACCTCTACTTCCTTGACCGTCCAGACCCGGGCCAACGCATCGAAGAGACACTGGCAGCTCTTGAGGAACTGGTAAGGGAGGGAAAGATCCGCTATCCGGCGGTTGCCGGCCATGCGTCATGGCAGGTCGCGCAGATGCTCTGGCACTGCGAGAATCACGCCTACACCCCTCCGTCTGCGTCCCAGTGTGTATACAACCTCCTTGCGCGGAGAGCTGAGGACGAGCACCTGGCCTTCTGCGCGGAATTCGGGATCGGATTCGTTGCCTGCAGCCCTCTGGCAGGGGGCCTGCTTTCCGGAAAGCACGGCCGGAACGAACCTGCGGGCGCGGATGGCGTGCTGACTCCTGATTGGGCCCGTGGCGGGCAGGTCCGGCAGCCCGAAATCACCTTGGGGTTGCGGCGGCTGGAGGCGGCATGCAAACGGTCCGCCGTGACGCTGGCGTCTCTGGCCTGCAGGTGGGTCCTGGCGCAGCCCTCTGTCGACAGCCTGATCCTGGGCGTATCGAGCCTGCCTCAGCTCACTGAGAACCTGAAGGCGGTTGCGGGACCTCCCCCGGACGAGGACCTCCGCCGCGAATGTGATGCTGTCTGGGAGACGCTGCGCGGCGTCGCTCCCCTTTACCACCTTTAGAACGCAGGCAATCCGGATGAGCGCATTCTGGGCAGGTGCCGCCGCATTTGTCTGGGGACCTCTCACGGTCGTTCTGCTTCTCGGCACGGGAATGTACCTCTCGTGCCGCCTGCGCCTTCATCACATCCGCCACTTCGGACTCGGCTGGACGCTGGCCTACCGCGGTACGGGAAGAAGCGGTGAGGAGGGCGCGGAAGGAGAAATATCGCCCTGGCAGTCGATGATGACCATGCTTGCCGGAGCGATTGGCAACGGCAACATCGCCGGAATAGCCACCGCCATCGCCACGGGCGGCCCCGGCGCGGTCTTCTGGATGTGGGCCAGCGGCCTGCTGGCGATGGCCACCAAGTACGGGGAGGCTGTGCTCGGGTTCCGCTACCGGCGCCGGCTTGAGGACGGGCTGGTTGCCGGCGGGCCGATGTATTACATCAGAGACGGCGCGCACTCGCCGCTGCTGGCCTGGCTTTTCGCGCTCCTGGCCGGGACAGCCGCGATGACCACCGGGCCTCTGGCCCAGACCAATTCCGTCGCACTTGTGCTCCATAGCGAATTCAGCATCCCGAAGTGGATCTCCGGCGTGGGGATAGGAGTGGGCACCTGGCTCGTCGTGATCGGCGGAATCCGCAGCATTGCCCGATTCGCGGAGAAGCTCGTTCCCCTCAAGATCCTCTTGTATGTCGGCGGTTCTCTCTACGTGCTCCTTGCTAACCTGCCTGCCATTCCTGCCGCTATCAAATTGATCTTGAGGCACGCCTTCACACCGACTGCTGCGATCGGGGGATTCGCAGGCGCCACAGTCCTGCTCTCTGCTCGCCTCGGCGCCGCGCGGGGACTCTATGCCAACGAGGCCGGGCTCGGGACTGCCGGCATGGCCTACGGCACGGCAAGGAGCCGCGATCCCGTGCGCCAGGGCCTGATCGCGACAGTGGACGTGTTCGTCATCACGTTCGTGACCTGCACCATGAGCGCACTGGTCGTTACGGTGACCGGTCGCTGGACCAGCGGACTGACCAGCACCGCGCTTGTCGCTTCCGCTTTCAACAGCGAGTTGCCGGTACTCGGCGGGTGGATGGTGGCACTCAGCTCCCTGCTGTTCGGTTATTCAAACCTTATCGGGTGGGCTTATTACGGAGAGATCTGTTTTCGCTACCTTTTCCACTCCCGCATCGTCAGGGCCTACTACTGGATCTACTGTGCCCTCATCCTGGTCGGCGCCGTGGCACGGGTTCAGACCGTGTGGGATTACGCCGACACCATGAACGGGTTGCAGATCTTCCCCAACCTCTTCGCGGTGATCGTCCTGGCTCCGGAGATCGCATCGGTCACGCAACGGCGCCTGATACCCGGCCCGGACTCAGCCTCCCGCATGTGAACCGCCGCCAGTGCGGCTGCAAAGGTTGTTGCAGCAATTTGTTCTCGTTACGGCGCGCTGCGGTCCAGGCTGCTGGATGAACCTGGCCCGCCACTGCGGGCTTGTGTTGGGAAAAGGCTGAATTCCGGATTCTGACGGATCTTCCCTCCGCGTTTGAGTGGAAGAAGGGCTGTAATTCCTTTCTTGCTTTGTGGTTATGGAGGGATGATTGACGAACGTATTCTGCCTACTTCTCCGGCAGCGCCATA
>JACADW010000283.1 GCA_013388445.1 Acidobacteriota bacterium
GCATCGCGGCGCGCGTGAATGCGATGATCGCCCCGGCGGTTGCCTACGGTATCACCGGGAGTCTGGAAGCCTTCGCCGGCGGTACTCATATTTCCGAGGCCGCTTACCGTCCATACGTCAAGGAGGTCCTCCAAAGCCTTGCCAGGAACGGGTTTCGCAATATCATCGTCCTCAACGGCCACGGAGGTCCCCAGACCGCCGTGCTGAATGCGGTCGCCGGCGAGGTCGCCCACGAGCATCGCATCCGCACACTGGTAATCAACTGGTGGTCCTTGACCTCCGACATCACCATGGAGGTTTTTGGGGAAGACGGCGGACACGCGGGCTGGAACGAGACCGCCTTCATGCAGGCGATCGATCCGACCCTCGTCCATCCGGAGCGGTATAAGGACGAGCTCGCGACGCCACGTCCGGCTCCGGACGCCTGGTCGGCTTTCCCCTTCCCCTCGCCCATCATTCTCTACCAGCCGGGTCAGGGCTATCCCAAGTTCGACCAGAAGAAGGCCGACGAATATTTCACGAAGGTCACCGACAGGGTTGCGGCGCTGATAATTGAGATCATGCGCAAATGGGACCTTGCGGGGTTATAGGTGCGGGTGCGGTGCGGAGGCTGAGATGTCGGAGAAAACCCGCTTCATCCCCATCTGGTTCTTCATCGGCGTCACACTCCTGGTCTACGGCATTCTGATCTTCGGCGCCGGCGTGTACGGGATCTACTACCCGCCTGAGCACCCTGTGGCCATGGCGGATCTGCATGCCGGAATATGGTGGGGTGCACTGCTCGGCCTGCTCGGTACTCTGTACACCACCCGCTTCCGCCCGAGGGGGTCAGGTAGGTGAAATTTGGGTTCTTACGTGAAACCTGAACCCTCCGTTCACTTCTGAAGAACGCAACCACGGTGCTTCGCCCTTAATACTGCCCGTACGCCTCCCGGCTCAGTCACGGGTGACGGTCTCTCCGCACGCAGGGATTTGGCGATTCCGAATTCCGGGCTGCAACGATGCACCCTTCCAGAAGGCGACCCCCTTTCTCCAACAACCTGGAGTGTGCGGCGTCGTAGAAAGAACAGGATTCCCGTTCCGGACTGCATGACACTTCACATCCCCTCCGCATCAAGTCCACTTCAGCAGAACTTTCGCCTCCGGATTGTGTTTACGGAATCAGGAGATCTGATGAAGAAGAGGAGGTGGAAGTTATGAGATTCCTGATGATCACTTCAAGCACGCTGTCCGGTCTGCTTCTGCTGGGTGCGCTCACGACGGCTGAAGCCGGCATAAACCAGCGTCAGAGGCGCCAGGAAGCGCGCATCCGTCAGGGTGTCGTGAGCGGCGAGCTCACCCGCCGCGAATACCGGCAGCTGGAGCGACACGCTGCCATCATCGCCAGGAACGAGGCCAGGGCAAAGGCCGACGGCGAATTCACCCGCGGGGAACGGGCCCGCATCAATCATCGGCTCGATCGGCAGAGCCGGCAGATCCACCGCCAGAAGCACGACAACCAGAGTCGCAACTAGGGTAGTTTCTGTCGCGGAACTCCGCAGCCTCTCGTCTTGCGCTTGGACCTCGACGTGGACCTGGTCGTGGACGTGAGATGAAGGGAGCGTGATCCGCCGACTCTCCCGCCTGCTGGAGGTCATTGCGAAGCTGATCGACCACGTCGGCGTTCAAGTCCTCGCCGAACCCGGAGTCGCGGGATGGCGCATCGACTTGAATGGCGTGTTCTGCGACGGATACCCGGCGACGCTCCTCTGCACCAGGGGCACATGGACGCAGGGAACCGACAAATTCCCTGCGTTCTTTGTGTCTATGGAGTAAAGTTGTTGCATGCGAAATCTGGCGTTTGATTTCTCAGGCGGCGCCGATCGCGTTCTGGTTCTGGATGTTGAAACCCAGTACCTCAGCGATGAGGTCCCCGGCGGCTGGAGTGCCGTCGAAAAGCTCAAAGTCGCGCTGGTCGTCACGTGGAACAAGGCGGACGGGATGCGCGTCTGGTACGAACCGGACGTCCAGAGACTGCTCGAAGAGGCGCGCAAGTTCGATCCGATCGTGACCTTCAACGGCGAGAATTTTGACTTTCGAGTCCTGAGCGCCTATGGCAACGTCGACCATCTCTACAGGGTCAGCCGTGACATGCTGGCGCGCCTGAAGCAAAAGCTCGGATTCCGCGTCAAGCTCGACTCTCTGGCTTCCTCGACTCTGGGCAGGAGCAAGACCGGTTCCGGCGTCCAGAGCGTCGAGTGGTGGCGCTCCGGCGACCCGGGTCTGAGACAGAGAGTCGTTGACTACTGCATGAAAGATGTCGAGCTGACACGCGATCTGTATCTCTTCGGCAGGGAGAAGGGTTACGTGCTGCTCGACGACATCAAGACAGGGATGACCCGCCGCATCGACGTCTCATGGTAGGGCGAGAGCCCGTCGCATGCCAGCCGGGTGTGGAAGATCCAGCCTGCCTCTCCGCAGCGGAGCAACCGGTTGTGCCGCGCTCTCTCTCGCATCCCGGCGATCCCGGCGCAGTAACTCGCCCGGGGGTCAGCCTCGGAGGAAGTTGCGGAGTATGAATACGATGTTGGCAGGCCTTTCGGCCAGGCGCCGCATGAAGTAGGGATACCAGCGTCGGCCGTAGGGGATATAGACGCGCACTTTGTAGCCGTCGCGCGCGAGTCTTTGCTGCAGGTCGCGCCGCACGCCGTACAGCATCTGAAACTCAAAACCGTCGCGCAGGATTCTCTTCGATGCCGCGAACTCCGCCGTGGCGTCGATCATGGCCTCGTCATGCGTGGCAATCGCGTGGTAAAGGCCGCTCTCAAGCATGAGCTTCATGAGCCGGACGAAGTTGGCGTCGGTGTCGCGCTTCTTCCTGAATGCGACGGACGGCGGCTCGAGGTAGGCGCCCTTGCAGAGCCGGATCCGGATGCCATCTTCGAGCAGCAGTCTGACGTCGTTCTCGCTCCTGTACAGATAGGCCTGTATCACAGCCCCCACATTGTCCATCTCACGGTGGACCTGACGGACGATATCGATCGTCTTCTGGGTGAAAGCGCTGTCCTCCATGTCCACGCGCACGAAATTCTGCCGGTCGCGCGCGTGCCGGACGATGGCCGAAAGGTTGGACAGGCAATTTTCCGTTTCCAGGGCCAATCCCAGCTGGGTGAGCTTGACAGAAACATTGCAGGCGATCTTCTCCGCGTGGATCCTGTCGAGAATTCCGACGATCTCGCGTGTCGCGTTCCGCGCGTCCTCCAGTGACAGGGTGTTCTCGCCCAGGAGGTCGAGAGTGCCGCTCATCTTCAGGCCGTTTACCTCCTTCACGGCCCGCACCGCGTCGTCGAGCGTCTCTCCGGCAACAAAACGCCAGGCTGTCCTCTGCAGGACCGGGAACTTGAGCGCGAAGTCTTTGAATCCTTCGCGGCGGGCGAGGTAGAGCAGCAGCGCGCGCATCGATCGGATCTCCTTGAGGGGCAGCCGTACCGCGATCTGAGCGACGCAATATTCTATCATCGCCTTCCTTCGAAAATGGGAGGCCAATCGGGCATGGACAGCCAGGCGGCGCCGGTGGCGCTTTTCAGCCATCCCGCGCCGCGGGGCGGCCCGACGGAGCCTGATCCAACGGATGAAATCCCTCAGCCGGGCGGGATCGGTCGCTCCCGGCAGTCGCGACTTACTGCCGCATCCGGCGGCCGCGACTTACTACGCCCGGGTGCAATTCAGATTCTCTTGGGTTGACGCACCGTTGAAATAGTGAGGCGGGCGGAATAATATCCTGCTAGCCATGAACGTCCCGATCTTCCCGTTGCCGAACGTCGTTCTTTTTCCGAAGACGCTTCTCCCGCTTCACATCTTTGAGGAACGTTACCGGACCATGACACGCGAGGCGATTGCGGGCGACGGCAGGATTGCGATCGCGCTTCTGCGCGATTGGTGGGAGCGGGATTACTACCGGAATCCCGCGGTTCACGACATTGCCTGCCTCGGGAAGATCGAGACCTACGAAGAGCTCGAAGGAGGAAAATACAACATCGTGGTCGTCGGGGTACGCCGCGTGAGGCTGATCCGCGAGGTGCAACAGGCTCCGTATCGCCGGGCGGAGGTTCTGGCGCTGAAGGAGCGGTGCGGCGACGAGAGGGCGGCCGACGTTGTGCGCCGCCGCAATCACCTGGGAGGCCTGTTCACGCGTTTCACCGAGCTGATGACCCGGGGAAAGTACCGTGCCGGGGACCTGGTGCCGCAGCTCGATTTCGAATCGCTCGTGAACGTGGTCGCATCCACGCTGAACCTTGCGCCGGACGATAAACAGGCGCTGCTCGAGATGGACGATATTGTGCAGCGCTGCGATCGCCTCATCCCCTCCCTGCAGAGCCAGCTCGAGTCGCTGATCCTCGTCCGCCACTACGAGTGCATCAAGCCGGAAGACCCTAACCGCAACTGAGAGGAGAGCGTGACGTATCCAAGAATGTACCGGGTGCGGCAGAGATTCTCGCGAGAGCGCGAACCAGACGTGCGCTCCGCCGTCGCACGAGAGCTGCAGCGGGTGTCCAGGTCGCTCGAAATCAGGAAGGGCGCCAGAATCGGCGTCGCTGTGGGGAGCCGGGGCATCCGGGACATCGCACTCGTGACCCGTGCGCTGGTGGACCGCCTGGCGGCGGCCGGTGCGTCCCCTTTCATTTTCCCGGCGATGGGCAGCCACGGCGGGGCAACTGCCGAGGGTCAGGCCGCTGTTCTCCGGCATTACGGCATAACGGAGGAGACGATGGGCTGCCCGATCCTCTCGAGCCTTGAGACGGTCCAGCTGGGGACCTCGAAAGAAGGGATTCCCGTTTTCGTCGACCATCACGCTGCCGCCGCCGATCATGTGGTGGCAATCAACCGGGTGAAGGCCCACACGGAGTTCAAAGGGGAGCTGGAAAGCGGCCTGGCCAAGATGCTGCTGATCGGGATGGGGAAGTGCGTCGGCGCCCGCATCTATCACAGCGCGTTCGCGGATCTCGGCTTCGATCGCATCGTGGAGAGCGTGCTCCCCATCGTCATCGAGAAGGCCAGACTGCTCTTCGGCCTGGCCATTCTGGAGAACGCCTACGAAGAGACGGCCCTGATCCGCGCCGTCCTTCCCCGGGACATCCTGGTCGAGGAACGCGACCTGCTGCGCAGGGCCAAGGCCATGGCACCCCGGCTGCCATTTGACAATATCGACGTGCTGATCGTCGACGAAATGGGGAAGAACATCAGCGGCAGCGGCATGGACACGAACGTGATCGGCAGGTTTTACAACCATGTGGCGCGCGAGCCGGAAAAGCCCCGGATCAAGCGCATCTTCGTGCGGGACCTGACCGATGAAAGCGACGGCAACGCCACCGGCGTGGGACTTGCGGACTTCGTTCACCGGGCGGTTGTGCGGAAGATGGATGCCGTCGCGACCAACAGGAACTGCATCACGGCGTCGAATCCCGAGAAGGCGCGCATCCCGATCGTCTGCGAGTCCGATCGTGCGGCCGTGGAAGCGTGTCTCGCGACCATCGGCCTGACGCCGTCCGACCGAGCCCGGGTGGTCCGGATTCAGAACACACTGCAACTCGCCGAGCTGCAGTTCTCAGATGCATTGGCAGCAGAACGTGCCGTTACGGAGATCGAGATCCTGAGCGGCCCGAACGCGATGGAATTCGACGCTGCCGGCCGGCTCCTCGACTGATCGCAGTTCGGCCGGCCATTCTGAGCCGTCGCTTTTTCAATCCGCAATCTACAATAATGCATGTTTGCTTGAGCAACCAGGACAGGCGATCTTACGGCATTCGAGGGCCTCATGATGAAGGGCAAGTATCCTGAATACCCGTCGGATCCGATTTCGGACATTCGCGACATGTTCCTCAAGAGTACAGAGAAATATGCCGATCGTGTGGCTCTTCAGCACAAGAGAGGCGGACGCTGGTTCCGGATCACCTACTGGGACCTCCGTGTCGCGGTGGAGGAAGCGGCGGGCGGCCTCGCGGCCTCAGGCCTTCATTCGGGCGAGGGCAAGCTGGCCATCGTCGGAGAAAACCGCCCGGAGTGGGCCATCAGTTATCTCGCAGCGGCCACCACGGGCATCGTTTGCGTGCCGATCGACAAAGACCTCAAGGAGACGGAGGTCTATCACATCCTTTACCTGTCCGGCGCGAGGGTCCTGATCGCGGACGGAAAACACATTGAAATGGCGGCCGATCTCCAAGCGAAGCTGCCCGGGCTCACCACCGTGGTGAACATGGACGGAGCGGATGACGACGAAAGCGGCCCGATGAGTTTCGAGAGGCTCCGGGCGCTGGGCCGCGGGCGCATGGCCGCCGGGAAGCACGATTTCCTGGAGTCTTCGGTGCAGCCGGACGATCTGCTTTCGATCCTCTTTACGTCCGGGACCATGGGAAATTCCAAGGGCGTCATGCTGACCCACCGGAACGTCGCTTCGAACATTGTGGACGCCGTGAAGTATGTGGACCTCGGCCGGGAGGACCGCTTCCTCTCGGTTCTTCCTCTCCACCATTCCTACGAGTGCACGGACGGGTTTCTTCTAGGTCTTTACAGGGGCGCACAGATCTCTTACGCGGAGAGCCTCCGCCGCGTTCTCGAGAACATGGCGGAGACCAGGACCACGGCCATGCTGGGCGTGCCGCTGCTCTGGCACGCAATGTACAGGAAGATCGAGGCGGGGCTGGCGGAGCGAGGCATGTGGAAAATCAATGCAGCCAAGGCGGTGGCGCGGCTTTCGGAAGCCCTCCTGCACGCAGACATTCGCCGCAGCATTTTCGCCGAGTTGCACCGGCGCTTCGGCGGCTCCCTCCGCATTCTCATCACGGGAGGTGCGCCCATCGATCCCGCGGTGGCTCGTGGTTTCCGCGAGCTCGGCATTACATTCCTGCAGGGGTATGGCCTGACGGAATCAGCGCCGCTCATCGCTGTAAACCGCAACAAGGCCTTTAAGGACGCGTCCGTCGGACTCCCTCTCACCAGCGTCGACGTAAGGATCGCGGAAGACGGCGAAATCCTGGCCCGCGGGCCGAACATCATGATGGGCTACTACAACAACCCGGAGGCGACGCGGGAGGCGCTCGAGGACGGATGGCTGCATACCGGCGACCTGGGCTACCTGGACGAAGACGGCTTCCTGTACGTCCAGGGCCGCAAGAAGTCGGTCATCGTGACGCTCGGGGGTAAGAAGGTCTACCCCGAAGAGGTCGAGGCGGAGATATGCAAATCGCCTTATGTTCTCGAGTGTCTCGTCTGGGGCGACAGCGAGAGCGATCCCAGCCGGGAACACGAGGTGCGCGCGATTGTCGTGCCCAACATCGAGTATTTCATCTCCCAGGGTCTCGAAAAGGAGGGCGCGGTCGACGCCGAGCGGGTGGAGGAAATCCTCCGGAACGAGGTCAAGGAGCGGTGCCAGAACCTGGCGCCTTTCAAGCGGGTGACCCGTCTGACGGTTCGCAATGAAGAGTTCGAGAAGACGACTACGAAGAAGATCAAACGCTACCTTTACACGGGCAGGCCAGCGCCGATGTCTTGATGTCGGGGAGCCGCATGTCAGAAGGCAAGGAGGAGGGTGCCGGGGCATGGCAGAGCGGGTCGCTTTGATCACCGGAGGGGTACGCGGGATCGGAAGGGCCATCGCCGTTTCCCTGTCGAAGAGGGGCTGGTCGGTTGCCGCCGCCTACCGAACCAGCGCAGAGGACGCTCTCTCGCTCGAAATGGAGGTGAAGGAGCGCGGAGGCCGTGCACTGACGGTCCGGGCCGATGTATCCAGGCCGGACGGGGCAGACAGGCTCGTTCGTCATGTCGAGAGCGAATGGGGGAGGATCGATGCGCTTGTCAACTGCGCCGGACCTTACCGTCGCGTTCCTATTCTCGAGGAGAGCGTCGAGGGTTGGCTTGCGGTCTTCGATAATAATCTTCACCCTGTCTTCTACCTGAGCCGCCTTGCTGCCGTGGGCATGAAAGACCGCGGGTGGGGACGTATCGTCAACTTCGGCATGGCAAATGCCGGACAGCTGGCCGGACAGCCGTATGTAACGGCCTATTACGCGGCCAAGGTCGCGGTATTGGTTCTGACAAAGTCTCTGGCCAAGGCCCTGGCGCCGCACGGCATCACCGTCAACGCCGTTTCGCCGGGCGTCATCGACAGCGGCAGCATTCCGTTGTCCGAGTTCGCGGATCTAGCCAGGAACATCCCCGCGGGATATGCAGGGATGCCGCAAGATGCCGCCGAGGTCGTCTGCTTCCTGCTTTCTGACGAGGCCCGCTACGTGACGGGTGCGAACATTCCGGTCAGTGGAGGGTGGGGCGTATGAGGATTGACGATCCACGATTGAAGCCGAAACGGGCGGGCAGATCTGCTAAGCGTTGGTCATCAATCGTCAAAGGACATTCTGCTTCTTTCTCGCCGAGTCGCCCGCTACGAGCCCTGCCCTTGATAGTCCACGCTTGCAGACTCGTCAATCGTCGCGGGTCAACCGGCGGTTCCGTTTTTCGTCGGCGCGCCCTTTACACGCCCTGAATCCCAGAACTGACGATCATCACCACGGTCGGCCTGCGCACTCGTCAATCGTCACTCGTAACTCAGGCTCATCTTCTCGGCCTTATGAGCAGCGTCACGAGGTCTGTGAAGAGCGCGAAGGCGGTCTGCCGGACATCGGGATTATTCTCGATAATCGCCAGCTCTCCCATGGTATCGGTGTTCAGGATCAGGATGTTGCTGAGCCCGCGTATCGACGCCAGCGGATCGAAGACCTCCAGTTCCTCGGGCTCGACTTTTCCGACGACCTGGCCGCCGTGACGGTAGGCGCGGGCGACCAGGCGTATGCGCCGGTCGCGGCGCACCGCTGACCGAACCAGCCTTCCGGTCTCTTCCGAGATCCCCTCGCGGCGGATTTCATCCGGCCGGGTCGTCCCTCCCATCATGGCCTGGATGAGGATCGAGAGCTTGAAAGCGGCATCCCAGCCATCGAGGTCGAGTGACGGGTCGGCCTCCGCAATGCCGTTTGCCTGCGTGTAGGAGAGCGCCGATTCGAAAGAAGCTCCCAGCTCCATCTGGCTGAGGATGTAGTTGGTCGTGCTGTTGAGAATCCCGCGCAGCGAGAGGATTCGGGTGGAAGGAAGGTTCTGTCGCACGAGATTGAATACCGGTGTGCCGTCCATCACCGTGCCCTCGTAGAGAAAACGCACGGCGCGCAGGCGGGCAAGCCTGGTGAGGCTCCGGAAATGGGTCGCGACAGGCCCCTTGTTGACCGTGACGACGTGAAGCCCCGCGCGGAGCGCCTCGCCTATGTAGGTGGCAGCCGGCTCGCCGGTAAGGCTCAGCACGCTCATCTCGAACAGCACGTCGGCGCCGCACTGTCGTACGAAATCGAGGGTTGATGCGCAGGCGGGGCCTTCGTGGTAGCGATCGAGCCCGAAAGCGGACTTGCGTGATCCGAGCGCCTTGTGCAGGGGAATCCCGGCAGGATCGATCGCCAGGCCATGGTCGAGCGAGGCTATGCCGGTAACGCGGCACTCGACTCCCATCTCCCTGCGCAGCCACGCGCGGCGGCTGAGAAGGAGCCGGGCGAAAGCCCGGCCCACATGGCCGAAGCCCATGAACGCGAGATTCAGTTGGCGGATATCCTGGGTCATGCGCGGCTTTCGCTCATCCTGATTACGCGGTTTGAGCTCCCAGGAGCGATCTCAGGCTCTCGAGGGTTTCATGAATGTGGTCCAGGGCCTGCTGCAGATGCTCGGGGGGCAGGCCGTATCCGATACGCAGGTACCGGTCCATGCCGAAGTGATCTCCCGGCACCACGAGCACGCTTTTTTCGTGAAGCAGCTTCCGGATCAGCGAGGTGGAGTTCACGGGGAGATCGTAATGAACGTACGCGATTGCGCCCGCCCGCGGTTCGACCAGCCTGAACATCGAGCCGTGACCATCCATCCAGCGCCTGAGGATTGGGTAGTTTTGCCGGCAGATACTGCGGGTACGCTCCAGGCAGCGGGCACGGCCGGCCGGAGACAATGCGACGCGCGCCAGCATGTCGCTCAGGGTTCCCGGAGCGATCGTAGTGTAATCGTGATAGGACCACATCTTCACGATCAGCTCTTTCTCGGCCACGATCCAGCCGATCCTCAGTCCCGGCAGTCCGTACGCTTTTGAAAGACCGTTGGTGACGATCACCCGGTCGTACCGGTCGTAAAAGGTCGGCGTTGTGTGGCCGTCCCGTTCCGAACCCTGGTAGATCTCGTCGGCCAGAATCCAGGCCCCCACTCGGGAGGCTATGCTGATGATGGCCTCCATCTCTGCCTCGCTGAGAACGGCTCCGGTGGGGTTGTTGGGATTGCAGACGACGACCATCTTGGTCCGACTGGTAACCGCCGCATCCAGGGCGGCGAGATCCGGCGCCCAGGCGAGGTCCTCGCGCAGATGGACGGCTTTCACAGTCATTCCCAGGCTGTTGGTCAGACCCCAGATCTGGCCATAGTTTGGGAGGATGACAACGACTTCGTCACCGGGATCGAGCATGGAAAAGACCGTCACAAAGTTGGCCTCGCTCCCACCGTTCGTGACCTCGACATCGTCCAGCGTGGCACCAGGATAAAGGCTGGCGATCATATCCCTGAGCTCGTCGGTGCCGTTGCTCTGGTTGTAGTGAAGCGGCGTGCTCAGGAGCTGGTTGTGGAAAGTCGGGTCGGAGGCCAGATCGCGGATCGACATCGGGTGCACGGAGCTCTCCGACAGGTTGAACTTTACGCGGTTTTCCCACGTGGATTGCAGGCGCTCCATCTCAAACTGGTCCAGTCTCATGCTCCTCCCCTGGCAGCGAACGATGCATATTACTACATTTCAACGTATGGACTACCTCCCCGAGTTTGCCGCGGGCGGAGCAACGATGCCACGACGGCAAGAGGAGCACGGCTTGGTACAGGTGCTGGCCTGCCTCCGGAGGATCAGGGCGCCAGGAACCGGCGCTGGCTTGCGCATGGTCTCAGAAACCGCCCGCCGTCTTGCAGCGGGACCAGCGGAAGGACCGAGGTGCCGTGGAACAGGCTGCGGCCAGAAAAGTGAAGACTTCAAGTTGGCGGCAATCACGCGCAGGTCGCCCGGGCGGGCATGGCCGTCATTCTGCCTCAGGTAATAGGCCTCCGACTCGAAGTTGTGGAGGATCGGGATACGTGCCTGGGACGCGGCTCTATCGCAGGATATCCTCCACGTCACGGCTGAGTACTTCGAGCGGTTGATAGTTCACGTAGTGTTTCCGGATCACGCCCGCCGCGTCTATCAGAAAGAGCGTCGGATACACGCCAATCGCGCCGAAGTCCTCTTGTATTCTTCTGTTCATGTGGGCGACGGGGAACGTGAAGCCGGCCTTCTTCGCGTACGCGGACCTTTGATCGTCCGTGACATCGAGTTCCAGCAGCCGGTCAGCGTTGACGGCCACCACGGTGAAATCCCGGCTGCCGAACCTGCGCTGGAGCTCGGCCAGGTGCGGCGCGATCCTGACGCAGGGAGGGCACCCGGTAAACCAGAAATAGAGGAGATAGGATCTTCCGCCAAGATCGGAGGAGGAGAGGGTACTCCCGTCAATCAGTTCCAGCGTAAAGGGAGGCACGTCTCTGCCGGGCCATCCCGTGAGTGTGCGCTCCAGGACTTGTCCGAATCTACGGTCCTTCTTGACGGCCTCGATGTCCACCGCTGTGATCTCGCCGCTTGCCGGATCGCGGGTGATGAAGCGGGGTACGCGGGGATCGCTCTCCATTATGGAGAGCAGGACAGCCGCCTCGCCCTCGACTGGAAGGTTGAATTGACGGGCAATGTCGGCGAGCGTGGGTATATCGTTAGTGGCTGCCTTGTACTGGGCCACGAACAGGGGAATCTTGAAGAAGGTGTTGAACATCCGCTCAAGCACCTTCCGCTCTTCCGGCGTCTTGAAGACATTGTTGTGCAGATCGGATACGACGACCCGCTCGCCGGGCTTGACGTGCTCCTTCAGGTACTCTACGATGCGCCTCTCGATCTCGAGCTCCGGTCTCTCCTGTGCGGCTGAAATAGTGAACGAGAAACACAATAACAGGATCGTTGCCTGCATCCGTGCTTCCACCCTCCCTAGAAGATGAGCGGTAATTGTACCATCGAGGAATTCCCTGGCGAGGAATGTCTTGCGCGTGATTGCAGGGTCGGCCGCGCGCCTCAGAGAGCGGTGGAGGCTCCTGCAGAATGAGCTGCCCCCATCGGCGAGTTCCATACCGGTTCCGGACGCCCTCCTTGACGCCTGTAGGGCGGTCGCCTAATCTTTTGCGGCCATTTCAGCAAGAAACAGGAGGAAACATGAATAGGGTGTTCGTGGGTTCGCTTTGCTGTCTCTTTGTTTGGGGAGTTGCCTTCGGCCAGCCACCCGGCGTCGACACGACCAGCGTGGATCTGGGCAAGGGTGAGGTGACTATCCGGTACGGGGCGCCGAAGCTCGGCGACCGCAACATCGATGACATGATCAAGCCGGGCCTGGCATGGCGGATGGGAATGAATGCCGCTACGACGCTCGCGACCACAGTGGATCTGGACTTCGGCGGCAGGAAGCTTGCGGCCGGCAAGTACACCCTGTTCGCCCGTTGTGATGAGAACAGGAACTGGACCTTGCTGGTGTCCAGCGGAACGTCCTACGTGCTGGATCCGGCCACAGTGGTCCTGGAGGCGCCGCTTCACTTCATAAAATCGGCGGAGAGCCAGGACCTGCTGAAGATCACACTGGAAGAGGACGCGCGAGGCGCATCTCTGATGGTTGCCTGGGGAACGTACCGCCTGCACGGATCGTTCAAGGCCGCGTCGTAAGACCTGCTCCGAAAAAAGGATGCCCAGTAGGCACTGGATCGGCGCTTCCGGCCGTGCGGGATGTCTGAAGACCGCCGCTGGCCCACCAGGGAACCGTGCTTGGGAATCGCGCGACGGACGGCTCGTGCGTCGAGACCAAACGTCGCAGCCGGACCGGCGCCTCGCGCCATGGGGAACGGCTGGAAAGCGCCACCGGCCTGCGAGGGAACAGGTTTTGGGAATCGTCCGACGGACGGCTCGTCGGCCGAGAACAGAAGTGCCTGCCAGAGGAGCGCTTCCGGAGGTGCGGCGTGGCTGAAAAATACCGCCGGCTCAGGACTCACGGCGTCAACACCCAGCGCCACTTGCTGTCCGGGGTCTCATTCGGCCGGGCAGGCTCTGCGTTTTCACCCGGATGAGTGCACGCCGAAGTGCATCATGCGATTCCCGGTTCCTATTGCCGAAACAGGTCCAGCATCAGCCGCACTGGTGCTTTCACAGGTATGCCCTGTATGAGCTCAGCGCCCAGCCGGACCTCTTCTTTGCCTGACGTGTGGACTAAGCGATAAAGTGTATTCTCTCCGACAGTGAACCACTCCGGCCATTCGTTGAGCCGGACGTAGTTGCGGTCGAGGTTGATGGCCCGCCGGTGACGGGCGTGATCGAAATGGAGAATCCCGCTCCAGGGCCGGGGCGAGTCAATCGCTAGAAAGAGCCTGCCGCCATCGCGGTGCGCGCCCAACGCCACGCCCTCCTGCCAGGCCTGGACGTAGCAGCCCTGAGTCTTGTAGAGGGCATAGAGCAGGAGCGTGCGGTTCCAGTTGCCGTCGCCATACCAGCGCTCAATCGTGCCGTCGGGGCGCTGAAAGCGGATAAGAGTCTCCATCTCGCTTTCGATCCATTGCAATGCCTCCGGGACCGGCTCCCGCGCCACGAGGTAGAGCGCGCTCTCTATCGAATCCGCATACCCGTCGTGGCTGCCGTTCTCCCAGTCATAGCCGCGGTACTTCGGCAGGTTCTTCAGCACACGCAGAACGGCGTCGCGATACTTCTTCTCCCCGGTGGACATATAGAATGTGTACACGGCCCCGTAGACGTAGCCCCAATTATCGGAGAGCCGCTCGTTCGCCGGCTTGAGGTCTGAGCAGCGGACTTCGTTGTAGAGCATTCCATCCGGGTTGGCGGACTCGAGGATGCGGTCCAGCATCCGTGCGATTGCGGGGCGGTATTCTGCTGCGCGTTCCGAGCCGCGATCGTTCTCGAGTGTGTGGAGCAGCACCAGGCCCACGACAATCTCGTTGCCGTGATCGCGAAGCCGCATGCGGTCGGGGCCCTCGTGCTCGGCGAAATCCCATGTGTAGCCCGGGAGGCCGTGATTGCGCGGCAGAACCTCGCGAACATAGGCGTCCCCGATACGCTCCGCCCATTCGAGAAATCGCCGGTCCCCTGTCATGGTCGCGAGCCGGACAAGCGTCTGGAGGACATCGCCGTTCAGTTCAGCGCCGGAATCCGGGAGGTTGCCGAAATCGCTCGCCACGGGCGCGCGCTCCATCAGCGTGGCCGTCATGTCGGCCATCCGGTAAAACCATGGAGTGCGGCCCAGCAACTCGGTGATCGCAAGCAGCCCGTCCTTTGCGTATTCGGCGGCTCCGAAAAGGCTGGGGGGCCCGAGTTGCCGCGTCTTCAGGTCGAGATTCCCCGGGATGCCGTACCCGGCGTTCGCGTAGCGGACCTCGTTGCGCAGCATTTGCATCATGCGCCCGCGGAACAGGGCCGGATCGGTGAAAAACGCTGTCGCGACCAGGTAGGGATAATTGTCGGCGCCGGAGTTGTGCGGTGTATAGAGGTCGAACTGCCGCTTGCCGCGCGTGTAGCCGGGAATGAAGTCGGGCAGGAGAAGGGTGTGCGGGTCCGCGTAGGCCAGCCACGCGTGCAGCATCCTCCGCGTCCGCCGCAACGCCTCCTCGGAACGTTTCCCATTCCCGACGGCCGGGGCGAAGCTGGCTTCTGGATCGTCGGATGCCGGCGAGATCGGGGCTGACAGGGCGGTTATCAAGAGCGTGGGAATCAGGATCTTGGTCATGGTGCCATACTACCACCATTGAGATTGGCGATTGACGAGTGTGGAGGCGGGATCAGAGGGAAGGGCCAGTTGTGGGATTCAGGGCGTGTGAGGGGGAGTGCTGGGGAGAGGAAAACAGGGCAAGCCATTGGGATTGACGATTGACGGGCCCGCCTGCCCAAGCCGAAGCGGTATCCATGCGAGGTCTGCGCGCTGCTCGAGCCGATCCGCGTGGTTATGGATGCTGAACTCCGGCGTCGGCGCATATCGTGGCGATGGGGGACGGAATCGGACCCCGGCCCGGTGCTGATCTATCGAGGGCAAATGGAGCAGGCCTTCGTAAAGATCCTGCGCAACTGCATGGAGGCGATCGGTGAGGATGGCCGCATCACGGTCCGGACGGGCCATTGCGATGGCCGCGCCTTCGGAGCAGTGGAGGACAGCGGCCCCGGCATCGCGGCCCAGCATCGGAACCTGCTGTTTACGCAGTTTTTCAGCACCAAGTAAAACGGCCAGGGCATCGGGCTCACTCTGATTCGCGAGATCCTCGAGAACCACAGATCCGACTTCAGCCTCGACAGCCCGCCGGGAACTGCGGCCCGATTCACGATCTTCTTTTCTTGATTGCGGGGCGAGGGAAGGCGTGTCGGGCTTCGGCACGCACTGATCGGGGCGCTTCGAAGCGGCGACAATGCGTCCCGGAGGGGCCGCGACTCGACGGTCGCGGCAGGCCTACAATATTGTCGGAGGCATCCAGTCCAACGTCGCAGGCGGTCGCGGCAGGACACGACTATGGGGTTCGCGGCTCGGCCGCGTGTCCGGACCCTATCGCATTGTCATCGCTTCGTTCTTCCGGAGGACGTCGCTACGAACGGGCGGTTTCCCGGCCGCTTGCGGCCATCGTCCGCACGGATTCCGGCAGGTCGGAGCGGCTGAGCAGGGCTTCATAGAGCGCCAGAGCCGGTTCCCTGGCGCCTTGCGACAGGAGCCTCTCGGCGCATTCGAGGCAAGATCCGGCAACGCTCTTTGTATAGTCGAGGACCTTTGCGAGTTCCTCGGCGGATTCGGGCGTTGCGATGCGCCCGAGCGCCGCGGCAGCCGCCGCGGCAACCTCGGCGTCGGGATCGTCGAGGAGCCTGGCGAGTGGCTCTGCCGCCTTCAGATCCCTGCGCTGCGCGATCGAGTTGATGACCCCGACCAGCAGCCGCCCCTTGAGCTGCCCCAGCGCGCGGCGGAGGGTATCATCGACCGAGGCATCGGGAATCGGTTCCAAAGCGAAACGGGCATAGTGCCCGAACTTCGGATCGGCCAGCAGCGCCGACAGCGCCGACACCGCCTGCTTCGTGCCTATGACGGCCAGGCGCTGGCAGGCCTTGGCCCTGGCGAAGGGCGTGGACTTCGAGCTCTTGAGGATCTTGATGAGCCTTTTCTCATCCAGGGCCATGATCTTCTCGGCCTTCTCCTGGCCTACCGTCTTCTCGCGATTGTCAGCCATCGTCATCCCCTCTATGGTCTCGTGTCTGCAGCAAAATACGCTATTCCGATCCATGCGCCATTCGGCGACCTGGACCTCGGCGTGGGCTTGGACGTCGACGCCGCCGATCAGATTCGAACTGGCCTCCAACAGGCGTGAGACTCAGCAGTTCACACTCCTTTTGTCGCGTGTCCACGACCAGGTCAAGGTCGAAGTCCAGGATTAAGCATTCCGAGTTTCGCAACAGAAGCTGGTCAAAACTCGGCAAATCCTGCTCCCCGGTCCGCGACCTGGTAAAACGGGGGTTGTTCCAGGATCGTGCACTCAGAGCCGCCACGGTTCGCGGACGGCCCGCGAGCGCATCCGGTTGGCCTCGTCGTCGCCGATGAATTCATCTTTAGCGGGGTCGAACCGGAGCTTGCGGCCAAGCTGCCAGGCGATGTACGCAGCGTGGCAGGCGATATGGCTCTGGCCGGCAGGTGACGCATTGGACTTCGCCGGCGTCCGGGACTTGACGCAGTCGATGAAATCCCGCACGTGCCAGGCCGGATTCGTTCCCCGCTCGTTGAACGTCCGTTGCAGGGAAGCCAGGTTTGGGGAAAGGTTGATCTTGGCGTAGTCTCCCGCCTCGATCCAACCCTCGTCGCCCTCGAAGCGCACGCAACAGGTGCCCAGTTCCTTCGGCCACCCGGTGTCGCGCATCACCAGCTTCACGCCGTTGGCGTACCGGCAGTTCACGTGATTTCCCTGCGGTTCATATTCCACGGGTGCGGTATCGTCGGCCTTGTTTGCCCACTGGCACAGATCGACCGTATGCGATCCCCATTCAAGAATCCCGCCCCCATGAAAGTCGAAGTGACCACGCCACTTGCCCTGAACGTACTGGGCATTGAAAGGTCTCCAGGGGCAGGGTCCCAACCATTGGTCCCAATCCACCTCATCCTTGGATGGCTCGGGCTCTGCGGGCAGCCAATCATGGGTCACCTTGGGGTCGAGCGTGTTGGCGTGCACGGCCTGCAGCTTTCCCAGCTTGCCGCCATGCACCAGGTCGATCGCGTACACGAAGTTGGCTATATTCCGCCGCTGGGTGCCGGCCTGGTAGATCCGCCCGAAGCGGCGGACCGTGTCGGCGAGTACGCGGCTTTCAGCGATCGTCATCGAACACGGCTTCTCGCAGTAGGTGTCTTTACCGGCCCGGGCTGCCAGCACTGAGGCAGTCGTGTGCCAGCGATCGCCGGTGGCGATGAGCACGGCGTCGATGTCGCTGCGCGCCAGGATTTCGTGCAGGTCTTTGTATTTGACGCAGTCCTTGTTTTCGTACCGCTCATCGGCCATCTTCTTGACCGCCGCGCGCCGCGCCGCGCGGATGTCGCAGATAGCCACAAACTGCACGTCGGGTTGGCCCAGGAAGGAAAGCAGGACCTCGCGGCCGCGGCCGCC